>JBDGVT010000060.1:0-20563 GCA_039585495.1 Gemmatimonadota bacterium
GTGGTCGAGTTGGAGCCGGTACGCGGCCTCCTCGGCCCGCTGACGCGTCGCGAAGGTGAGCTTACCGCACTCGCGACATCTAGGGGCAGCGCTCACCCCGCTACCGGCCCGGAGTCAGCTCGATTCGCCGGGCCGTGACCTCCTCGACCCGGTCCCGCGAATAGTAGATCGGATGGAACTCGTCGTTGCCCCAGCGCTCGATCAGGTTCCGGTAGAAGGGCGAACGCGTGTCGCCGCTCTGGCCCGGCGTGTTCATCCCGACAGTTCGATCCCAGTCTCCGGTGTCGACGATGATACGGAACGACGCACCGGATGTCTGGTTGTCGCCATTGCCGGTCTGGTTCACGGTCGAGCCGTACCCCCCTCGCGCAACCGGCCCGACCTCTAGGAGCGCGCGTGTGTTCGCGTCGACGCTGGTCCCGAGCGGGTGCCTGAGATAGGCATGGTGGTAGTCGACCTGGCCAAGGTGCCACGCGGACGGGTCCGCACCGAACCTCTCCGTCAGAGAGTTGGTGGCAGCTACGAGAGACGCAATGAGGATGTCGTCTCTCGCCTGCATGGGATCCGTCCCGAGCGTGCCGGGCGGAACCACGAGGGTCTCGATGACCTTCATCAACGACAGGTTCAGTCCCGAGCCCTCGGGGACCCGCGCGTCCCGAGTTGCTCTGCGAAGCTCACGCTCCCACGCCACGTATATCCCCGCCTCGACGGATCGCTTGTCCAGCACGAAATCCCAGTCGAGCAGCTCGCGACGCGCGTACTCCGCTGTACCGGCTGCGGTGAGATCATCGAGCAGCGGTACGAGCTGACGGGCTGGAATCGAGAGCTCGTCGGTCTGCAACTGCATCATGTCGGCCATCGAAAATCGCGTGCCGCTAGCGAGAACTTCGACAATCCTCAGCCACCGGTATGGATCGGACCAGCTGTAGCCGACTGCGTCCATGTACGGATAGTCGCGCGGGATGAGATCATTGTTCGCCGTCGCGAAGTAGCCGTCCGCAGGGTCGACGATGTGGGGCTTGTCGCGGATGGGCAGATAACCATCCCATTCGTATCGACCATCACCGGGCACAGGCACCAGGCCACTCCAGTTGCGACGGATCGGCGCGATGCCGACGGACTGCCATCCGATGGTCCCGGTTCGGTCGGCCCAGATCATGTTCTCACCGGGGATGTTGGAGTAGCTGCACGCTTCCCTGAACTCCTCCCACGTCTCGGCCTGATCCATACGCAGTGAGGCGAGATACGGGGCGCCACCTATCTCCATCCACGCAGCGCGCACCGCGTAGGCGAGGTTTCGCTCCCGGTCCTCGAACACGACGGGGCCATGACGCGTGTACTTCAGCTCCGCAGCGACGGGGGCCTGCCCCTTCACCTGGATCTCCTCGGTGACAACGGTCATCGACTGCCACGCACCCTGATACCGGTACTGGTTCGGGTCCGCCGGATTGGTCTCGTAGACGAGCAGATCTTCACCGTCAGTGGCGAATACCGTGAGGCCCCACGCACCGTACTCGTTATGCCCGATCGAGACGCCGGGGAGGCTCGGCTCGCCGCCGCCGATGACGTTCCACCCCGGCCCGACCAGATGGACCCAATACCGCAATGAAGGCGCACCCTGGGCCCGGTGCGGGTCGTTGGCCATGATGGGATATCCGCTCTCTGAACGAGCACCACTCACGATCCAGTTGTTCGACCCGACGTCCTGAGCTTCGTCGTACGCCACGGTGCGAGACGCATCGGCCGCTGATCGCTCGAGCATGGCGAATGCATCGGAGTCTCCGCGGTGTGTGGACACGATGTCTTCGGGACGGAAGCGCACGCTACCCCGAAACGCGTTGTACAGACCGAGGATGTCCTCCGACAGCGCCTGACCATCGATCGATGCGTCCAGTTCCAGCAAGGGATCGCCGGGACCATAGGTCGCGAACGACTTCACCATCTCCGCCCCGAGCTGGGCCACGCGGCGCCCTGTCGACAGCTCCGCCCCGAGGTTCCCGAGCAGCCCCTGGTGCCGTGAGATCACCACCTCAGGAGTCCACAGACCGGGCGTGATCCCCAGCAACTCGAACTCGAGCGTGAGCAGGCTCGGATCTCGCTCGGTCTCTCCGATGTACGCGTTGATCCCATCGACATACGCGTTGATGATGTCCACGCCGCGCGGGTGATAGTGCGCGAGCTCTTCGTCGAGATCGTGCCGGAACTTGAAGAGACGCGTGCCGATGTCCCGTTCGAGTTCTCGTGGGCCCAGGATCTCTGCCACGGTCCCTGTCGCCTGGCGCCGCCATAGCTCGAGCTGGAAGAGCCGGTCTCGCGCCGCATTCCAGCCCTGCGCGAAAAAGAGGTCGTGCTCGGTGTCGGCATAGATATGGCTGATGCCCCACCGGTCGACGAGGATCTCTACCGGTTCTTCGAGGCCGGGTACGTCGAGGGAGGTCGACTGCTGAGCCTGCGCGGCGGCAGGACCGATCGCGATCGCGAGAGCGGCGAAGATGCGCCGGGAATTGCGAGTCATTTCTGTGCGTCTTGGCGGAGATGAATCGGGTTCGGGACCGTAGACCCTCCGCGGCCCGGTCACAAGCCACGCG
Source organism: Gemmatimonadota bacterium (assembly GCA_039585495.1). Taxonomy (GTDB): domain Bacteria; phylum Gemmatimonadota; class Gemmatimonadetes; order Longimicrobiales; family Gaopeijiaceae; genus UBA2589. Next base: position 2,589 of record JBDGVT010000060.1, read on the forward strand.
ACCCTTCTTGGCGTGCCCCGTGTCCCCATTGGAGGACGGAGAAGGTCCACTCCTTTCCTCTCGTCAATCGTGTAGGTCGCTCTATGTCAACAGGTTAGGGCTCGTATCACGCTGGCACGCGCGTTGCTTCTGATGGCATCGGACGGAGCGCCGGCAGTTCAGCCGCGCTGGGTCCGCACGTCTGCATCCACAATCATCATTGCTTCGGACAGCGAAGCGCTGAGGGGGGGAACAATGAAGCAGTTAGGACGGGTGGTGATCGGGCTGGGCCTAGTCGTTGCTGCGACGGGCTGTTACGAGCACACCTACACGATCGGCACCGGGGCGCCCACAGGGCCCCTGGTCTACGATGAATGGCAAAACCACTGGCTCGGGGGCCTGATCGAGGAAAAGACGCTCGACATCGGAGCTCTTTGTCCTTCCGGGGGTATCTACACGCCCACCATGGTCAGAATCCGTTGCGACAGCGGAGGCTCGGCTCAGGTCGGGCTCGATGAGGGAGAGGTCATGGCGATCGTTACGTCGCCGGCCTTCTTGGAGCGCCTTGAGCGTGTCATGCCCGACAGGCTGGAGGAGGCACGGCTGGGGGTGCGAGCACTGGAGGAGGACCGCGAGGACTGACGATTGGCATCGAAGGCGGGGGTTCGGCGGGTTGGTGCCGGATCCTCGCCCCGGGTGTGCTCAGAGCCTGCCTACCTCTCCATCGACAAGGCATCGACAGATGATCGGCGGTCGGTCCGTCCACTAAAGCGCGTACGCCTCGATCCCCATTCCACGAGCAGCCTCGAGCAGCCGTTGGTCGTAGCTCGCGAGCCGTATGTCCCGCCCTCGCTCTCGAAGTACGGACCGGTGCAGCGAACGGACGAAGCGCTCGCTCGAGCACGGCAGGGCGCATCTCGAGCCAAGCGAGTCGTGACAGGAGGAGACGTGCGACGTCTCCGTGCGAACGACCGAGCTCACGCGCGTGGAGGCGGTTCCAGAGCTCGTACTCGAGGAGGCGGCTCGAAACCAGCTCCTCTGCCCAGAGTCCGTCCGGGGGTCGGCGGTCCTCGGCGAGCAGGTGTGCCAACGCCACCGAGGTATCCAGGTAGATCATCGGTCCCGGCGGTCGTCGTCCAGCTCGCCTAACACTACCTCAAGCGTCGTCACCGGTACCGCCGGGGGCGGCTCGCCAGGTCCCTGCTTGGGGACCGTCACGTACCCGTCCTCCGCGAGGTCTCGAAGGACGCCGGAGTATCCGAGATCCCTGACCGCGTGGATCCCGCGTCGCAGAACCTCCGAACGTGAGACGCCGAGCTCACCCGCCGCTCGCTCCAATTCATCCCGTTCGGCGGGGGACAGGTACACCTGAATGGGCTCTCGGACGACCTTGGGCATGAGTAAATTTGGTGATGTTGTTTCCAAAGTCAACCAGATTGCGCGCTGGCGGATCCGCCGCTTAACATCGAAACTTCACGTTCACTTCTCCTTCAGACACGATCAAATCATGCCGTTCGAAACGAAACTGTCCGGGAAGCGAGCCGTGCTCGCTCTCGCCGCCCTCGGACTCACCGCCTGCACACCGACACCGACGACCGCCCAGATCACGATGGAGCAGGCGCAGATGGCGGTCGACGCCGCAGAGGCCGAGGCCAGGGCGAACGGCTGGAACCTCACCATCTACGTCGCCGACGCGGAGGGCGTCCCCGTCTACCTACGGCGCATGGACGGCGCGGGCGCGCGGACCACGGAAATCGTGGAGATGAAGGCGCACGTCGTCATCACGACGGGCGGCACATCCGGGGCCTACGGAACGGCCCTCGCGGCAGGGACGGTGGATACGATCCCCGGCGGAATCCACTACGAAGGCGGCTACCCGATCATCATGAACGGCGAACTCATCGGTGCAATGGCCGCATCGGGTGCACGGGGGTCGGAAGACGCGCAGGTGGTGCGGGCTGGCCTGGCTGCGATCGGAGCGGCGACCGAGATGTGAGGTAGGCTGGCCTCTACTGCACCAGATCCCAGGCCGCCCGATACCGCTCCAACCTTTTCTGGTCCTTGGCGGTAAGCGGGTTTCCGAGTCGAGTGATGTCCATGTTGTCCGCCAGATCGGCCCGCTTCACCTCTTTGCCCAGAGGGTGCTCGGCCGCCCGTCGACAAAAGTCGAAGTACTCCTCCCCCTCACGATTCGTCACCGCGTCGAGGCCGGCGAGGATCTCCGAGTCGAACCCTTCTTTGCGAAGCTGCTCCTGAGTCCAGTCCGTGTCCTCGACCACGTCGTGAAGCACGGCCACGATGCGTGCGGCTTCGGAGTTACATGCCATCATGACTCGGAGGGCATGGAGGACATACGGGTCACCCGCCTTGTCTACTTGCCCTACATGAGCGTTCACGGCGATCTGGATGGCGCGTTCGAGCGTCGGCATGGTCGATGCGATCTTGGGTGGAGAAGAGTTCGGCGGTTCCGAGATTCGTCCGGAGGGATCGGAGCCACCGTAGATTCAAGGTAGCCCATCAAAGTCTCCAGACCTGCCCATCATGACCGGTTTCCCATTCACGTCCCCGTCTGGCGATTGATGCGATGACCCGCATCCTGACCATCGCGCGGAAGGCCAGGCACTCGGTCGACGATCTTGGCGACCTGGACATTCGGGGTGAAGTCCTGGCCGCGGACTTCTATCTAGACGGAGCCGAAGCATGGGACCCGGTGCCGGGAGGACTCGCTCATCCCTCCCTCCGGGTCGTCAACGTCGATCACCACGCTCCGCTCCCTTCGATGCAGCGCCGCGTCTCGAGCGCCAACCTCGCGCTGACGCGCCTCGAGGCCGGGCTCGTCCCGGACGAATCGGCGGATGCCGTCGTCATCAACCACATGGACTGTGACAGTGTATTGGGCTCGGGCGTTCTCGCGGGACGCCTGGAGCCGGATCCGGCCTACGGCGAGGCGGCCATCGCGGCGGACCATACGGGAGATGAGGACCCGATTTCCGATCTCCTCCAGGGTCTGGATGCGCACTGGTCGAGGAATCATCGGCCGATACCGGATCCCGATGGGCTGGAGTTCTTCTTCGACAGCCTATCACGGTTTGAACGTGGTCGGCCCATGGACCCGTTCGCCCAGGAGGCCCTGGACGAGAGAAAAGCGAGTCGGGCCCGGGCTGCCCGTGTCGTGGCCGAGGGTCGGTTCCATGCCGAGGGGGGTGTGCACTTCGCCACCCTGGAGGAGCCGATTGAAGGCGAGTTGCTCCTCCCATTCCTGAGCGAAGCTCTGATCGTCTCGACGGTGAACCGGCATCAGGAACACCCCGACCGTCAGCAGGTCAAGATCCGCCTGGGTCTCGCAGCCCCCGAGGGGCTTTCTCTTCAAGCACTGGGGATCGAACACTTCGACCCGGGTTACGGCGGGCGTTGGAACGCAGGGTCGAACAATCGCGCGGGCGGCACGACGCTGGAGCCCGAGGACTACCGCCGCCGACTGGTGGTCGCTGTGGAGGAGGCTCTCGGGACGGGCTGAACGTAGTCGGAGTTCAGGCTGGTGGTCGTGTCGATACCGTCCCGCGTGAGGCTACGCCTTCGTCGCCGGGCCGCAGCCTCCTAGCCGTCGCTCCGTCTGGCGCAGAAGTAGCCGGCCGTGACACCCTCATTTGCGCCGCTGCGCCAACTGCCGTCGAAGCCGTCTGCCCCAATGCGAAGAACGGTGAGGACGGTGTACCCACCATCGAACGCCACCTGGTCTCGTCGATTGGGATCGGATCCGAAGCGCAGCAAGACGCTCGGTCCAGGGCTCTCGATGACGAGCACACCTGGTGCCGCAGGGTCGGCGCTGCCCAGATCACCGAGGCGGAGTGCCCCCACAGCCTCGACATCGATGTCGGCCGTGCCGCCGAGCGGAGTGGCCGCCCCGGCCATCTCCTGAAGGGCCTCGGGAAGCGGCTCCAGCACGAGCGAGCCCTCTGTCGAGACGGGCGGAGTATCCGATGTCGCGAGCGTAAGACGGTAGGAGCCTGGCATACCCGACAACGACGCATCGGAGGAGAGTGCGCCCTCGACAGGAACGCACGCCTGCCCTCCCGTCGCGGCGGCAGCGACTGAGGCATCCGCTGGCGGCGCATCAGGTGCGTCACCGCCGGAGACATCCCTCTCCGAATCCCCGGCACCACAGCCACCCGCCATGACAAGGGCGAGAACCAAGACGAGCCGCTGCGGCCCCACCCGCTCCGTGGCCCCTCTTCGCCCCCCCGCCTTCATCGCCGGATCTCCACGATCTCTCCCTTCTGTGTAACCACCCACACGGCCCCCTGTCGGACATCTCCCCGCAGATCGAGCAGCTGCTGCGGCGCACCACCCTGGGCACGCGCCGGCCCCGTGGGCAGCGTGAAGGTGAAGCGGTCAGCCTCGCTGACGTCGACCGAGTAGCCCAGATCCTTCACCGACTGCACGCTGATCGCGCTGAGCGGGTTGATCACGCCACTGTTCAGAAACGGCGTCATGAGCTCCGATCCGAGCACCGACTCTCGCCAGTGTGTGTCCCCCGAGCCCGGCCCGGCCATGTTCTCCACCGGTACCTTCGAGCCGGTGAACGAGGCCCCGCCGGCGGCGTCGAAGGCAGCAATCGCATTGGCACCGTTGAAGTGTGTGTCAGCACCCGAGTTATCCGGAAGCGAGGGGTCCTGCAGGAGACCGCGTGCTCTCCAGATGCTGCCAAGGCCGAGGATGTGCCCCATCTCATGGACGACCACCTGACTCATGTCCCCCGTCGCCTCCAGGCGCACGAGATCGGCCTCATCGAACTCGACCGATCCCACGATGGGCAGGTTGGTCAGCCCCCGCGTCACACACGGCCCTGCTTGCGCCAGGGTGCCACCCGGTCCGTCGATGATGTCGATCGACACGAAGATGCGCACGTCATCGACCACGCCGTCGATCAGGGGCTGGCCGTCGAGGCATTGGTCGGCAGGAAGTGGGTTGGTAGAAAAGTCGTGGTCCGGCACGTCAGCGGAGATGATCGCGCCCCACCTCGCCGCAGCATTGATGATCGCCTGGTCCTGAGTCGCCGTCCCATTGTCGACAAAGACCACCTCGATGTCGTAGGGAAGCAGGACACCACCCGTCGTGATCTGCATCCTCGTCCCCGAGAACGACGAAAACGCGTGGACCAGGATGTGGTAGGTACCGGTCGCCGACCCGAGCTGGCAACGCTCGGTCGAAGTGGGTCCAGCGCTGATGCAGCCCGCGTAGTCCTCTCGATTGGAAGGCCGACCGCCCCCGTCGACGAACAGGTCCGCGTCACCGGAACCACCGATCAACTCGATCGTCAGGGTGGTTGGGGGACCCGCCAGGTCGAGCTGGAACAAGAGCTCGTCCTCCGTTGTGCCGGAGATGGAGAAGTCGGCCCCGTCGGCGACCGTCGTCTGTGTCACGACGACGATGCTCTTGTCCGCTTTGTTATTCGTCTCGTCGAGCTCGGACATGGTACTGTCCGGATCGGCGACGAAGCTCATTGCGTAGGTGCCGGCGGTGAGCGGACCCGCCGTCAACTCGAGTGTCACCTCCTCATCCGGGAGAAGCTCCGGAATCGCGACCGAGCCAAGATCGGCACCGTTCGCCAGCAGTCGCATGCTGCTGGCCCCGGATGTCAGGTCTCCAGTGTTCCTGACGGTAGTTTGAGCGATGAAGGACTCGAGCGTCGAGGGGTCGGGGCGCGTGATCGTGAGTGCCGCGGTCACCGCAAGGTCGGGCGTCGGGGTGTCGCTACGCGCGATCGCGGCCACGCTGGCGCTGGCCGAGCCGATCGAGGCCACGAGACGCATCGGTCCGAAAAAGGTGCCCAGCGTCCAGGCAGTCGATGCCTCGCCGTTCGCGTCGGAGGGCGCCGACGCCACGCTCACCGAGCCGTGGTCCGCATCCGGAGTGAAGGTCATCGTGACGTTCTCGACAGGCTGACCGCCACCGTCCACGACACGCGCCACCACGGGGTCGGCAAGCGCGGTTCCGGCCGTAGCCTCCTGGTTGTTTCCCGAAACAACCAGCACCCCGACAGGGACCTGCGCGACCGTTACCGGGACGGTCCCCGTCACGGCACCAACAGTAGCGGTCACCGTTGCAGTGCCGTTGCTGACAGCCACCAGTCGGCCATCCGCGCTCACGGTTACGACCGCCGGGTTGTCGCTGACCCAGGTCGGCTGGGAGACGATCACCGAGCCATTCTGGTCCAATACTCTGGCAAAGAGCAGAACAGTCTGTCCGAGGGAGACCATCTCCACCGGTGAAGGCGTGATCGTCATGCTCGTCGGAATCGGGTCCTCGACGACCGTGCCGTTGTCGCCGCCACACCCTGCGACGAGAAGGAGGGTGAAGAGTTGAGCTGCCTGACGGGGCGATCGAGTGAGGGGGGTCACCATAAGGGGAGATCCAGGAGTCATCGATTGAGCGACCTGGAATCCGTCCGGGCCGACTTGCGCAGTCTACGAAAGGTACGGTTCATCGATAGTACACCGGTACACCGCCCTGTCGTCGTAACCTCAAGGCGGGGGTTCCGGTTCCCTCCCCTCACCCACCCCCCTACCTTCTCCGGTTCCGTTCCGAGCTACCTGGAAACCCGGATCCTCGGACGGTCGCACGCCACAACACCAGTGAACGAATCGCTGACACACCGCATCACCAGGACACTGCCCAATGAATCGCCCAGCAATCGCCCTGGCCACTCTGGCCCTCGCCTTCACTGTGGCCACTCCGGCCGCAGCCCAGTTCCCTCCCGCCACGGCCGAGCAACGTGCGGCTGGTGAGCGTGTCGCCGAGATCCGTTTCGGCATCGAGGAGCTGAACGTTCCACGAGGTGAGACGGTCACGCTCCAGACCGGCCTGTACGATGCGAACGGTAATGCAGTGGAGGGCGCGGTCGTGGTGATCTTCGCCCAGGCCGGTGTGAGCCCGACCTTCTCGACCGTCGAGGGACCCTCGATCGAGCTGACGGGCATGGCGCCTGGTTCGGGTCAGTTGATGGCCGTCGTCATGATCCCCGAGGGTTCTGGCGGCATGTTCGGCGTGGACGGTGCCCGTCAGCTCGGCGGCCTCCCCGTCACGGTCGCGGACTATCCGGCCGCGTCGATCGACATCGCAGATCCGGACTACACGCTTTATACGGGCACCTCGGTGCAGATGGCGGGCACGGTCATGACCACGCAGGGTGAAGAGCACGCCTCGGCGTCGATCGTTTGGAGCTCATCGAACTCCGGCACGGCGATGGTCACGAGCGGCGGCATCCTCACCGGCATGTCGGCGGGCAACGCCACGCTCACGGCCCGCACGGAGAACAACGTCTCGGCCGAATATTCGGTCCAGGTTGTCGCCAACCCGGTGACTTCCATCAGCCTGTCTCCAGCCACGACCTCGACGCGCCGCGGTGACGTCGTCGAATTCGACATCGTCGCGTCGGACGCGTCGGGCCGGGCGGTCGAAGACATCGCGCTCGACCTTTCGGTCTCGGGCCTCGAAGGTACGGGTGGCTTCGTCTTCGACGACGGCACGTTCGTCGCTGAGGAAACCGGAGCTTACCGGGTGATCGCGAGCACGGGCACGGCGTCGGCGGCAGCGATCGTCGAGGTCGATGACCGCCCTGCGCCGAGCGAAGTCGAGTTCCTCGATCACGGCGTCCGGGCCGAAGTCGCTACGAGTGACCTGTGGGTCTTCGAGGGGCTGGACGGTGAGGACTACGCGTACACCGGCACACATGCACAGGGTGGCGGTGAGCGCATGTTCGTGTGGAACGTCACGGACCCGACCAACGTGATTCTCGTCGACTCGGTCGTCGTCGACGCCCGAGTGGTCAACGACGTGAAGGTCAGTGATGATGCCTCCTGGGCCATCATCACCCGTGAGGGCGCGAGCACGCGACGGAACGGAATCGTCGTGCTCGACCTCGCCGATCCGGCGCACCCGACCATCATGGCCGAGCTGACCGACAGCCTCACCGGCGGTATCCACAACGTCTGGATCATGGGCGACTGGGTGTACGCGGTGAATGACGGCACCAGCGCCATGAACATCATCGACATGAGCGACCCCGCGAATCCGACACACGCCGGTCGCTACGAGATCCGTCCCGGCGAGACCAACAAGTCGCTTCACGACGTTTGGGCCGAGGACGGCTACGCGTATCTCTCGTACTGGGATGATGGGCTGGTCATCGTCGACGTTGGCGCCGGCACGCACGGCGGTACGCCGTCGGAACCCGTCTTCGTGTCGAGCATCGCATATCCCGAAGGCAACACGCACGTCGCCTGGCGTGAGCGTGACTACGTATTCCTGGGAGATGAGATCGGGACCGCCGATGGCATGCGCGGATTCATCCACGTCATCGACGTGAGCGACATCGACAACCCCGTGCAGGTCGCCAAGTATGACCTGCCCGAGGCCGGCGCGCACAACGTCTGGATCGAAGACGACGTGCTCTACATCGCTTACTATCAGGGCGGCCTCCGGATCGTCGACGTGAGCGGCACGCTCCGCGGCGACCTGTACCGTCAGGGTCGTGAGATCGGCTTCTTCCGCACCGAGGCCGCAGAGGGCGAAGGGCTCGAAGCGAACGCCTCTAATGCGTGGGGACCCCAGATCTTCAAGGGCAACCTCTTCGTGAGCGACATGACCAGCGGGCTGTGGGTGGTGAAGCACCTGGTGCCGCGTCCGATCACGTGATGCGAGAGGGTTGAGATCATGAGAAAGGAGATCGTGCTCGGGATCGCATGGGTCACGTTGGCAGCCGCAGCGCCGACGAATTCAGTCGCGCAGGCGAGCCAGGCCAACTACTGGGCCTACGTAGCGAACGAATCTTCCGACATCGTCTCGCTCGTCCGCTTCGACGGCAGTGAGGTCGTGGAAGAGAAAGCGATCGACGTGGGATTCCATCCGGCTGATCTCGATGGAGCGCACGGCATTACGGTGTCTCCAACCGGTGATCACTGGTACGTATCGATCGCCCACGGTCAGCCCTACGGCATGATCTGGAAGATGGAGACCGGAACCGATCAGTACGTCGATTCCGCGGTCGTCGGTCTATTCCCGGCCACGATGTCGATGACCCCCGATGGTTCGAGCCTCTTCGTCGTGAACTTCAATCTGCACGGCGATCACGTACCGAGTTCGGTATCGGCGGTATTCACACCAATGATGACGCAGGTCAGGCAGATAGAGACGTGTGTCATGCCCCACGGCAGTCGCGTGAGCGCGGACGGATCGAAGCACTACTCGACGTGCATGATGTCCGACCAGCTCATCGAGACGAACGTGATGGGCCTGGAGATCAATCGGCGGATGGTGCTGACCGGTGGCTCCGAACATGCCATGAGCGCCGATCACATGGCGTCGATGGGCGAGGACCACGAGATGAGCATGCCCATGGGCGGCGGCGAAGTCTGCAAGCCCACGTGGGTCGTCTTGAGTGCGGACAACACGAAGATCTACGTACCCTGTAATGGTCGCGGCGACATCCTCGAGATCGATGCCGAGTCGATGGAGGTCCTGCGCAAATTCCCGACCGGCCGCGGGCCTTACAACGCCGACGTCACCCCGGACGGCACGAAGCTCGTGGTGACCCTCAAGGGCAATCAGGCCGTAGCGATCATCGACCTGGCAACAGGCGAAGAGACCCGGGTCGCGACCTCACAGCCCGTCACGCACGGCGTGGTCGTGACCCCCGACAGCCGCTTCGCCTTCGTAACCAACGAAGCCGTCGGCGCAACGCGCGGCACGGTCGACGTCATCGACCTCAAGGCAGGTGCGATCGCGGCGAGCGCGCCGCTGCACTATCAGCCGGGCGGGATCGGGTTCTGGAAGATGGAGGGTGGGGAGTAGAGCTAGCTCCACTGCTCTCAGCCCGTCCCCGTAGCCCCGACTCCCCGCAGCAGCGGCCCCGCCGCGTCCATGTTCGCCGTAGCGTAGACCCGCTCGCCCGAGACCTCATCCTTCATGAGCGTGACGAAGACGCCACCGAGACACAGCATGGCCACGAGATTGGGAATGGCGACCACGGCGACCGCGATGTTCGCGACGATCCACAGCCGATCCACGTCGGCGACGCCCGCGACGAGCACCCCTGGCACGAAGTAGAACCAGCGCAGAATCCGAAACGCTCGCGGCCCGACCAGGTGCACCAGGCAGGTCTCGAAGTACACGTAGAACCCGATCTGTGTGGATAGACAGAACGTGGCGATCGAGACGGATACGATGATCGAGGCCACGGAGAGCGGGAACACTTCGGCGAAGGCCGCGAGCAGCAGCTCGATGCCTGATTCACCCCCGGCCAACGCACCGGTGGAGAGGATCGCGAACGCGGTTATCGAGCAGATGACGATGGTGTCGAAGAACACCTCGAAGGCACCCCAGACGCCCTGTTGGAATGGGTGTTCGGTGTCAGCGGTAGCGTGGACCATGGGTGCGGATCCCAGGCCAGCCTCATTGGAGAGCATTCCCCGCGCCATGCCCTGCTTGATCGCGACGCTCACGGCCACGCCCGCTGCGCCACCCGCACCCGCGGTAGCAGAAAACGCGTGCGTAAAGATGGATCCGAGGACGGCAGGAAGCGTCTCGAGATTGAGCACGATCACCACGAGTCCGCCCACCAGGTAGGCGAGGGTCATGATCGGAACCAGCGCCGCCGAGAAACGACCGATCCTCCGGAGGCCGCCCAGCACGACGAGCGCTGTAATCACGGCCATGGTCCCGGTCACCATGTACGGATCGAGGTCGTAGCTGGCGAGCAGCGCCCGACCCACCGTGTGCGACTGCAGCATCGAAGCCGCAAACATCGAGTTGATAAGCATGCCGGCGCTGAACAACAGTGCGAGCGGAGCCCAACCGAGTCCCCTTCGGATGGTGTACTGGGGTCCTCCCCGCATCTTGCCGTCGGGGTCACGCTCGCGGTAGTAGACACCGAGCGTGATTTCGGCAGTCTTCGACATCATCCCGAAGAACGCGAGCACCCACATCCAGAAGATGGCGCCCGCTCCGCCCACTGAGAGCGCGGTGGCGACGCCCGCCATGTTGCCCATCCCGACCGTGCCGGCCAGCGAGGTCGCTGCGGCCTGAACCGCGGTCATTCCTTCACCAGACTTGATCGCGGTGCCTGACGAAAGACGTCCGACGGTGTTTCGCACGATGTAGCCGAGCCCCGAGAGCTGGAAGACACCGGATCGTACCGTGAAGAACACCGCGACACCGGCCAGGAAGGCCATGGTCCACGGTCCCCACAGGAACGCATCGATCACGACGAGCGTGTTGAGGAATCCTTCGAGCATACGACCTCGGGTTCGGGACCGGACATCGAGCACCATCCTACGGGCGCTCATGCGATCACCGACAGTGGGCACCTTGCGCCTCGCCCTCGGCTCTGAGGAGACTTGGTGCATGCGCGAACCCGTCATAGCTGCATACACGATCGGCCAGACACCTCGACCGGACCTGACCCGGGATCTTGCGGACCGACTCCCGTCGGTGCGGTTCGAAGTCGTGGGCGCGCTGGACGGGCTATCTGCCGCCGACATCCCCGACCCGGAACCGGGCGGGTATCCGCTCGAAACCCGTCTACGGGACGGAACGCGCGTGGTCGTCGACTCGGCGTTTCTGGAGCCCCGGTTGCAGGCGGCAGTGTCGGAGCAGGACGATAGAGTCGCGGCCCACCTCGTTCTGTGCGCGGGCCCCTTCCCCGAGTTGACCGCACAGCGGCCGCTCATCCGACCCTTCGAGGCTTCAGTCGCCGAGCTCCGGCGGCTCGGTATGCGCTCCGTCGAGGTCGTGGTGCCTTTCGCAGCCCAGGCGGCCCCGGCTGCGAACAAATGGGAGGCAGCAGGCTTCCGGTGCCGCCCTCATGCGATCGAAGTGGCTACGGGAGAACGACCGGTCGAAGAGTGGGTGATGGAGCGGCTCGAAGGGACGGATGCAGACGCACTGGTCTTCGACTACGTTGGGCTTCCCTCCTCGCTTCTCGACCAGGTCGCGGCCGCAGTCAGCTTACCCGTGTTCGACCTCGGGCACCTCGCCATGGATAGACTCGAAAAGACGCTTCGTACGCCATGAACGACTCGACCGAATTCGATCTCGTCGTACACGGTGACCTGGTGCTTCCTGACGGAACGGTTCTGGAGGACGGCTGGCTCGGCATCTCGAACGGATCGATCGAGGCGTGCTCCGCCACCCCGCTCTCGGGCGCCGAGTCGGTCGACGCAACCGGACGGCTCATCCTGCCGGGCTTCGTCGATGCCCATGTACACACCCGCTCCTGCGTGGACGAGGGCATTACTGCGACCACGCGTGCGGCGGCTGCTGGCGGGACCACGACCATCATCGACATGCCCTTCGACAAGCCCGAGCGCCCTGTGAATACGCGTGCGCGCCTCGAGGCCAAGATTCTGGACGTCGGCACCGAAGCGGTCATCGATGTCGCGCTCTACGCGACGTTCCCAGCTGAGGGTGACCTGGGCGTCCTCGCAGAGATGGCCGACGGTGGGGCAGCCGGCTTCAAGGTTTCGACCATCGAGGTCGACCCGGTGCGCTTCCCGCGCATTCCGGATAGCCGCCTCTACGAGGCCTTCCAGGAGATCGCGCGAATCGGCCTCCCCGTCGCCGCGCATCAGGAGAATCAGGAGATCATCTTCGCCGAGACTGCGGCGTTTCAGGCTCGTGGGGACACATCACCGATCCATCACGCACTCAGTCGACCGCCGGTGGCGGAGGCGGAGGCGTCGGGTCGTCTTCTCGAACTGGCGTATTGGACCGGAGCACACCTGCACATGGTCCACGGAACGTTGCCTCGCACCTTCGAACTCATCGAATGGAATCGGGCGGCTGGTGTGAACGCGACGGGAGAGACCTGCCTTCAATACCTGCTACTCACGCAGGACGCCCTTCGTGACCTCGGCGGGCGGGCGAAGTGCAATCCTCCGCTTCGGTCGCAAGAGGCCGTCGACGGGCTCTGGACTCAGCTCCGTGACGGAGTCGTCGACATCGTCACGTCGGATCACTCTCCTTATCCGCTACACAGGAAGGAGACCGACAACATCTTCGACGCTTTCGCCGGCATGCCAGGCGCAGAGACGCTCGGCACGCTGCTTTACAGCGAGGGTGTGGCGACCGGTCGAATTGAACTCGCTCGCTTCGTCGAGCTCGTATCGTCCGGACCAGCGAAGGTCTTCGGGCTCCAGAGGAAGGGTCGCCTCGAACCGGGTGCTGACGCGGACTTCGTCGTGTTCAATCGAACGGCCGAGTGGACTCTCGATGAGAGTGCCATGCACTATGCGGTCGGCTGGAGTCCCTTTCAGGGGACGTCCGTCCGCGGGCGCGTGGAGTCGACCTGGCTACGCGGCCGGCGCGTCTACCAGAACGGATCCGTCACGGCCGAGCCCGGCGCGGGTCAGTTCGTGAGACCAGGCCCTCTCCTCACATCCTGAGCGATATGCCCCTTCAAGGCGTTCTTCCCATCCTCCCCACACCGTTCTCCGACGACGGTGCGGTCGACGAGCGCAGCCTCCGGCGAGTCATCGACTTCGAGCTCGACGTCGGTGTGCACGGCGTCAGCGTGCTCGGCTTCATGGGCGAGGCGCATCGGCTGTCCAACGCGGAGCGCCGCCAGGTCGTGTCGACCGTGGTGGACCAGGCGGGTGGCGCGTTCCCGACCTGGGTCGGCGTGTTGGCCTTCGGCGCGGCGGGAGCGATCGAGCAGGGACTCGAGGCTCAAGAGCTTGGTGCAGAAGGGGTGTTCGTCGCGCCGATCGGCGTGCAGAACGATCAGGTGATCTTCGACTACTACGCTGAGGTTGCCGGGGCACTCGAGATCCCCGTGGCGATCCACGACTTCCCTGAGTCCTTCCGGACGATCCTGTCGCCCGCGCTGATCGCGCGCATGGCCAATGAGATCGACGGTGTGCGCTACATCAAGCTCGAGGACTATCCGGTGCTCGCGAAGATGAGCCGCATTCAGGAGCTGGCGCCCGATTCCATCGGGATCTTCGGCGGGCTGGGCGGCGTGTACTTCCTGGAAGAGCTGCAGCGCGGATCACGCGGGATCATGACCGGGTTCGCATTCCCGGAGGTCCTGCGTGCGGTGTACGGTGCCTTCCGCGACGGAGATCCCGAGCGGGCTGCCGCGATCTTCGACCGGTACGTGCCGCTCATCAGGTATGAATTTCAGCCCAAGATCGGGTTGGCCTATCGGAAGTTCGTGTATCACCGGCGCGGCATCATCGACTCCACGTTCATCCGCCCGCCCGGCATGCAGATCGACGACTATACACGTGCCGAACTCACGGCGATCATCGAGCGCGTGGGCCTGGATCTCGACGCGACAGGAGCTCAGCCGGTCGAGCCGCTTAGCTAGCGGGCGCCCGCTCCCTCGCTCCTACGAAATCAGCCGCCCGTCCCGCGACAGCACGATCGCCGGAAGTCCGAGGCTCTCCACCAGCTCGTTGAAGCGCTCGAGCTCGTTGATCAGGATCGCCTGATACCGTCCCCGCACAGCAGCCCAGTCGGCGTTCAGGTCGTCGAAGCGGCGGTACGCGGCCGAAGCCGGCCGGCCCTCTCGGCCACCCGAGATATAGCCGTCCACGCCAGTCACGTAGTTGTAGAGTTCGACCAGCTGGTTATCGAGCCTGGGCGGGAAACGGATCGGATCCTGACCGGACCGATTGTTCGTCTGCATGAGCTCTTCATGCACCTCCTGCGCGTTCTCCGACAGAGTGTCCGCCAGTGGCCGAAGGATACCGTCCTGGTTCGCGATCGCGGCGCTCTCCATGACCGACTCGACCTGCTCCCTGACACTGATGAGCGTCTCGATGGCATCCGTCACCTGGTTGATGCTGTCGCGCACCGCGAGCCCGACCCTGAACTGCTCCTCATAGTCGGCCTGAGCGACCTCGGGTAGCCGGGGATCGGCCCGCAAGTTCAACGTGGACTCACCCGCGACCTCGCCATCGACGGTCAGGCGCAGGGCGTAGGCGCCCGGAGGTGCCTTGATACCGCCCGTGTATCCCCAGATCACCGCGTCATCCGGAGTGTCGGGGCCGGGATAGAAGAGATCCCACGCCGTGCGGTTCAGCCCCGCTTCGCTCGAGAGCTGCTCGGTGCCGTTTTCGTCGGCTGCGGTCGAGTCGCTCGAGAACCCGCGCACGAGCTCACCGCGCGGATTCAGGACTTCGAGCCGGACTTCCTCGGCATCACTCGCGAGCCAGTAGTGAATCAGCCCTCCCTGGGGAACGCCCTGAGGCTCCAGTTCGCCGAGCCCGAGCCCGCCGCCGCCGTTGTTCACCCTGTATGCGTCTCGCGGAGCGAAGAGATGCGCGGCGTTGGACGTCGCACCCGAAGCGATCTCACGCAGGGGCGTGATGTCGTCGAGAATCCAGAACGAGCGCCCCTGCGTCGAGATGATCAGGTCATCGTGCGCGGCCCGCATGCCGGTGACCGGTGTGATCGGGAGATTCTGCTGGAGCGAATGCCACACTCCTCCGCCGTCGAGTGACACGAAGAGGCCGAATTCGGTCCCAGCGAAGACGAGGCCCTCCTGGACGGGATCCTCCCTTACGGTCCGAACCGGAAAGTCATCCGGGATGCCCTCCGTGACGAGCGACCACGATGCGCCCCAATCGTCCGTGCGGAAGACGTAGGGCGTGAAGTCGTCCAGCCGGTACGCCTGTACCGCCACATAGGCGCGCCCCGCTGCATGCCGGGACACATCGATCTCGTCCACGGTGCCGTTCTCGGGCATACCCGGGGGCGTGATCTCGGTCCACGTCGCGCCGTCATCCCGGGTAATGTGCAAACGACCATCGTCAGAGCCCGCCCAGATCTCGGTCGGATCGGAAGGCGACTCCGCGATCGAGAAGACCACGCCGAAGATCTCGACGCCCGTGACATCGGCGTTGATCGGGCCACCCGACTGATCCTGGTGCGCCGGATTGTTCGTCGACAGATCGGGGCTGATCGACTCCCAGTTCTCGCCCTCGTCCCGCGAGCGGTTCACATACTGCGAACCGTGATAGACCGTACACCCACTGAAAACGGTGCACCAGATCGCGCGTCGCGATCCCGAGCTGTAGCTGCGGATACAGGTTCACATTCCGCACCTGATCGCGTGCCAAATCCATGCGATCGATCACGCCCCCATAGCAGCCCGCGTAGACGATGTTGGGCTCATCGGGGTGCAGCGCGACCGGCCCCGTCTCGCAGCCACCCACGTTCATCCAGTGCTCCTTCGGATAGAGCGTATTGCTCGACATCCAGGCCGGTACGGACATCGTGGTGTTGTCCTGCTGCGCGCCGTAGAGGCGATACGGAAAGCCGTTGTCCACGATGACGTCGTAGAGCTCGGCGGTGGCCTGGTTGTAGTACGTCGACCAGCTATCCCCACCGTTGACCGTGACCTGCCCGCCCCCGTCGTCGGCAACGATCATGCGATCCGGATCGTCCGGATGTATCCAGAGGTCGTGGATGTCGCCGTGCGGCACGGCGATCGGCGTGAACGTGACTCCCGCGTCGACCGACCGGTAAAGGCTGGTATTCAGCGCGTAGACCGTGTTCTCATCGTCCGGGTCGGCCTGGACGTGGGTGTAGTACCAGGCGCGCTGGCGCAAATTGTTTTCGGAGTTGGTGCGCGCCCACGTGGCCCCGGCGTCGTCCGATCGGTACACACCCCCATCGGGTTCCGCCTCGAGAATCGCCCATACCCGGTCCGGGTCGGCAGGCGATACGCTCACGCCGACCTTTCCTACCACGCCCTCGGGCAGCCCGCCCCCGAGCTTCTGCCACGTGTCGCCACCGTCGGTCGACTTGTAGACACCCCCCTCTTCCGCGCCCGAGATCACTGCCCACGGCTTCCGTTCACCACGCCACATGCCAGCGTAGAGCTCCCGCGGATTGGTCGGGTTCATCGTCAGATCCGATGCCCCGGTGGAATCGTTCAGCGCGAGGACGTGCTCCCACGTCTCACCACCGTCGTTCGATCGGAAGATCCCGCGTTCGGGGTTCTTTCCAAACGCATGCCCCATCGCAGCGACGTAGAGCAGGTTCTCATCTCGCGGATGGACCTCGATTCGCCCGATCTGGCCCGCTTCCTCGAGACCCATGAAGCTCCACGTTCGCCCGCCGTCCATCGACTTCCAGACGCCTCGACCCGCAGACGTATTGCCCCGGATGTCGACCGAACCGGTTCCGACATAGATGATATTCTGATCCGACGCGGCCACGCTGACAGCTCCGATCGATCCGCCGAAGTAGCCGTCCGAGATGTTGGACCAGGAGACGCCGTTGTCGTCCGTGATCCACATCCCTCCACCCGTGGTGCCCATGATCCACTTGTCCGAGTCGGACAGGAAGCCGGCCACGGCCGAAGACCGACCGCCCCTGAACGGCCCTACCATGCGGTAGGTCAGGTCTTTGAAGGCGTCCACCTCAGCGTCCTGCGCCGCCGCGACCTGCGGGACAGAGAAGGTTGAAATGACGAGGGTCAGTGCGAGGACGGCACGACGCATGGGTGTCTCCGGGCGGGCGTTGAGCTTGGGGACGACAGCCTAGGAAGTGGGCCGCCGGTGGTCAATCGCCTCTGAGGGCTACCGGATCGAAACCTCCCAGCCCACGCGCACCAGATAGGGTGCCATTTCCTGCTCGATCACGTTCTCGTACAGCAGCTGAAGCTCCCCAACGATCTCGAAGTTCATGCTCCAGCGCTCGACGTCCATGATCAGGGCGTGGGCCCCGAACTGGTAACGGAAGCCTCCACCGACGAACCAGGTCGGCATCTCTTTGTTCCAGATCCACCCGGCGCCGACACGGGCCCGTGGACGCACCGGGAACTCGATCGGAGCCTCCAGCGTCGCCGCGAGGTTGATCGCGGAGAACGAGGTGCCGATCAGGACCTCGTCGCGCACCGGCACCGTGAACTCCGTGCCCGGGAGCGGAGCCGGCGATAGCGGGTAATAGCACGACTCGTCACCAATACCGACCGTCCCCGTCAG
>JBDGVT010000061.1:0-15301 GCA_039585495.1 Gemmatimonadota bacterium
ATGACCCTCTCAGGTCGCCTCAGCGGGAACGCGATCTTCGCAACCTCGACCGCCCTGTTCATCGTCGGCGCGATGCTCGGCCTGGTGCATGGCGGAGTACTCGGTTTCGTCGGGCGTCCCGCCCAGACACCAGCCAACGTCGCGCTACGACACCTCGCCCTTTCCATGCTCTATGCGATTCCTGGCCTGGCGGTCGCCTGGTTGGTCTCGGTATGGGTCGCGCTCACCCTGATCGCCGCCTACGCGAACTCGGCCGGCGCGTTCGTGGGTGTCGTCGCGGGATGGATCGGTGCTGCAGTGATCCTGAGTGCCGCCGCGATCCACGGCCTGAGAGCGTTGACGAACGCGTACGCTCGATGGCCCGAACGGAGGGTTGGCACACTTCTCGTTGCCGCGACCTTCGCTGGCCTGATGGTGATCTTCATGGCGGACCGCCCGTCGCTCTGGGGTGTGCCGCTCCGCCTCACTGAGACCGGAGCGACTCTACTCGCCGCCTTCCTCGCGATCTGGGTTGTCGGTCCCGTCGTGACCCTGGCCCTGCGTCTGGCACGAGAGCTGCCGGTCCCCCGCATCGGAGAGGGAGTCCTGGGGACGCCCCTCACCGCGACCGACGTGGTAGTCGGGATGGTGACGGGGCTGGTTGTGGGACTGATCGCTGTTCCATTCGCCACGCCCAGCGTCGGTGCATCCGCAGTCGGGGCCGTCGTGGTCGAGGTCGGCAGGGCGTTGGTCGACGAGGTCTTCCTCCGACTCTTCCTGGTCACGGCAGTCGGGTGGGTTCTACTGCGCTGGCACCGCGTGAATACTCGAGAGGCTGCGGTCGGTGCGGTTCTGCTCGCAACCGCCTTCCAGGTGGCACTCTACGCCCCCGGAGCGTTGGCGATCGGGTTCCCCGCGTGGACCGGGACGGTCGGGTTCCTCGCCACGGCCGCAGCACTGCCGGCGATCGCATTCGGGGCCCTGTACTGGAAGCGAGGATTCGGCACCGCGCTGCTGGCCAACATGACGGCCCTCGTCGCGGTGCTCCTGCTGGTCTGACTTGACCATGCGGGTCTGTGCGCTCTGCTCCGCCGACCGCGCTCGATCGCGCGGTCGGCGGAGTCGTGCGTTCAAGTTACGACGGTGCCGCGCGATTTCGTCCATTCCAGCCGGTGGAAGGCGCGCAGCGACGGTGCTATTTTTGTGAGCAGTTGGGGACCCTCTCGACATCGGGTGCACGTACCGAACGCAGGAGTTGCAGCGATCATGCCGCTGTCGCGGCTGAGAGCCCTCCCGCTCAGAGGCAAGGTTCTCCTGACCGTGCTCGGGACCGCAATCGCGGTTCTGGGCGCCTCCACTGTTCTTTCCTTCCGCTTCTGGCGGGTGGAGACCCTGGAAACGGCCGAGCGGCAGGCGCTTCTCGCTGCCGGGTCGACCCGCGCGACGATCGAGTCAGCGCTGCGTGATGGCCGTCGTGAGCCCGCTAGGCGTACCCTCGTTGGACTCATGGAGGACGGGACGATCGGTTCCGCGCGTGTTTACGGGGAGGGCCGGATCATCCTGTTGTCGGCCGATCGCTTCGAAGAGGGCGATCAGGCCTCCGTCATCTGGATCCCTCAGGTCTCCGAGTTGCCACGGGAGGGGTTGGTCAACAGAGATGCCGAGGGCCGAAACGTCCGGGCGTTCCTTCCGATGATGGTCCCGGAGCCGGCGGTTCTCGAGGTGGAGTTTTCGACGGAGTCGATCAAGGCGGCGATGGATCGAGGCGCGAGGCTGGGCCTCGCCCTGGTGGCGGTCAGCCTTATCACCGTCAGCATCATCGTGGTCACGATGTTCGAGCGCGAGGTCGTCGCGCCGCTCCATCGGATGGATGACATGCTGCGTGTCGGGAACAGTGATTCCGACCCCCGGTCCGGTCGAGACGAACTAAAGGACCTCGAGGCGGGGGTCACGCTGCTCATCGAGAAGGAAGCCAAGGCCGAGGCAAGAGCAGCCGATCAGGAAGGCCTGGCGAAGGTGGGTGAACTCGCCGCCGAAATGGCGCACGAATTCAAGCGACCCCTCACGTCGGTCAGGACCGCCGTAGACGTGCTCCAGCAGGAATACACCCTCGACGAGGAGGGGTCGGTCCTCGTTCGAGCGCTCGATGAGCAGTTGGAACGCCTCCACGAGACCATGCAGGACCTCTTCTCGATCGCGAAGCCCATCGTGCCGGAGAGCGTCGACGTGGACCTGATCGATACGCTCGACGAGGCCCTGATGGAGGTCGCTGGGCAGCCCGCGATGGCAGGAGTGCAGATTCAGCGGGCGTACGCGGGGAAGCAGGCCTTCGTCGTCGGAGACGCGCGGCGCTTGCGCCAGGCCTTCATGAACGTGGTCATGAACGGCGCTGAGGCCATGCCAGACGGGGGAACGCTCGTCGTGGACATGGAAGTCGTCGACCATGAAGCGAGGGTCTCGGTTGCGGACGGTGGAACGGGGCTCGAGCCGCACGAGGTCGAGCGTGTCCTGAAGCCGTTCTACTCCACGAAGCCATCCGGGACGGGCCTCGGGCTGCCGCTCGTCGCTCGAGTGGTATCGGCTCACCGGGGGCGTCTCGCCATCGAGAGCACGCCTGGAGAGGGGACAACGGTATGCATCACCCTGCCTCAGCTCGAGAAGACCGAAGCAAGGGGGGTATGATGGAGCGGATTCTGGTACTCGATGACGACGACGTCGTCCGCGCGGTTGCTACAGACCGCCTTACGCGAGCTGGGTATGAGGTCACGTCGGCACAGAATCTGGCGGAGGCACGAGCCGTCATCGCGCGCGCCTACCCAGATGCGGCGCTCCTCGACATTCGCCTGCCGGACGGCGAGGGGACGGAGATCCTGAAGGAACTCGTTGCCGACGCCGATGTCCCGTGTGTCATGATGACCGCGCACGCAACCGTCGAATCCGCAGTCGAGGCTCTGCAGTCCGGGGCCGTCGACTATCTGGAGAAGCCGTTTTCGCTCGACCGCCTGGAGGCGACCCTCAAGGTTACCCTCGAGCGCACGCGACTGCGTCGCGAAGTGGGGGCGCTGAGGCGCCAGGCACAGGGGAAGGGTGGCATCATCGGCCAGAGCGAAGCGATGCGGGCCGTGCTCGACATGGTCGAGCGGGTCGCTCCGGCAGGCTCGGCGACGGTACTGCTCCAGGGAGAGACCGGGACGGGCAAGGGGGTCATCGCTCGTCTCATCCACCGGATGAGTCCGCGGGCCGAGGGGCCCTTCGTCGAGGTCACCTGTTCCGCTCTCGCCGAATCTCTCATGGAGTCCGAACTGTTCGGGCACGAGAAGGGTGCGTTTACGGACGCCCGCACGCTCAAACGTGGCCTCGTGGAGGTCGCAGCCGGGGGAACGCTCTTCCTGGACGAAATCGGGGAGCTGAGTCCAGCGGTTCAGGCCAAGCTCCTTCGGTTCATCGAGGACCACGCGTTCCGCCGCGTGGGAGGGACCGAGGACCTCAAGGTCGACGTCCGGATCGTCGCTGCGACGAATCGGCGCCTCGAAGTAGAAACGGCCGCGGGTCGGTTCCGGCAGGACTTGTTCTACCGTCTCCGTGTTCTCCCCATCGAGCTCCCACCCCTGAGGCATCGAATCTCGGATGTCCCGCTACTCGTCGAGTCCCTCGTCGAGCGCTTCAATGGCGAGTTCGGAAAGCGCGTCCGCGGCCTCGACCCGGCAGCAATGCTCATGCTCGAGGCTTACGAGTGGCCGGGGAACGTCCGCGAGCTCTGCAATGTCGTCGAGCGTGCGGTTCTGTTGGCCGATGGAGAAGAAATCGAGGTTCGTGAATTGCCACCGGAGGTCACAGGCGAAGGTCGTGACGCGGCGAGCGAGGAGGCGGCCATGAACCGGCTGGGGCCCGACGGCGTCGATCTCGTGGAACTCGAACGCTCACTCCTTGAAGAAGCGCTGAAGCGGGCAGAAGGCAACCGGACGGTGGCCGGACGTCTGCTGGGTCTGAGCAGGCATCAGATTCGAAATCGACTCAGGAAGTATGGAGTGGAAGCATGATCAGGCCTCGGATCGTGGCTGGGCTGGTCGGAATCCTCGTCGGCGCGTCCACCGGGCCCGCCGTGGCCCAGCTCGACTGCGAGCCGTGCCACGGGGAGCTCGAATTGCTGCGCCAACACGTCGCGACGCTCGAAGACGCGACAGCGATCAACGTGTCCCTGGAGGATCTCAGCGTTTCCGCGCACGCTCAAACGACCTGTTCCGGGTGTCACTCCGGGTACACACGCTTCCCGCATCCCGCCGGGTCGTCCACGCAGCCCTGTGCGGAATGTCACGCGGAAGAGCAGGCGTTCTGGGCGGAGGGGGTCCACGCTGAGGACGAGAACGCGGATTGTGCGGCGTGCCACGGAGTGCACGATGTGCGCAGTGTGGAGGAATTCGCGGAAGGGCGAGGCTTTGCGGAAGTCAGAGCGGCCTGTGAGGGTTGCCACACAGAGCAGGCCGTGTCGGTGGAGAATCCGCATGCGGATTCTGTGGCGTGCGCGGATTGTCACGAGCCTCACGCAACGCTGGCCGCGACCGACGTCCTTTCACGGACGCACGTGCTGAATCAGGCCGCGACGTGTGGGGAGTGCCACGACACGATCCGGACCCAGTGGGTGCAGGACGCACACGCCCGGGCAGTTCCGATCCTCGCGCAGCCAGGAATCTCGGAGGTCGACGGTTCGACGGGCTCCGAGCCTCCGGCGTGTACCGGTTGTCACGGGGCGCACTCGATCCTCACCGCCGAAGGGGAGGGGCCCGAAGGGACCCTCTCCGAGCGATGTGAGCACTGCCACGAGGACTATGCCGAGAGCTTCGCCGACTCGTACCACGGACAGGCTAGCGCCCTCGGCTCCACAGAGGCGGCGACCTGCTATGACTGTCACTCGGGCCACGAGGTGCATCCGGTAGAGGACGACCGCTCACTCGTATCCGACGAGAGGATCCTCGAGACATGCCAGAGCTGCCATGAAGACGCCACCGAGGGGTTCGCGGCTTTTCAACCGCACGCCGATCACAACGACGCCGAGAAGTACCCCTACGTCTACTGGTCGTACCGGCTCATGACGGGCCTGCTCATCGGCACGTTCACCTTTTTCGGGATTCACAGCGTGCTCTGGCTGGCTCGGTCCGCGATTGATGGAATGCGGGTCGCCGGGGCGGAGGCGAGTGAAGATGGTTGAGCGAACGAGGGTGCCGCTCGACGCGGCACAGCGAGGGAATGGACACTTCGTCTGGCGATTCTCTGCATACCATAGGTGGACGCACGCCGCGGTCATCGTGTCGTTCCTGGCACTCGTGGCTACCGGACTCCCGTTGCGTTTCAGTGAGACGTTCTGGGCTCCGGCCATGATGAGCATGTTCGGCGGCGTCGAGATGGCCGGGCTCATCCACCGCATCGCGGCGATCGTCACGTTCGGGTACGCCGTCGCCCATCTCACCTGGCTTGCCCGCCGCTTCATGAATGCTCCGAGGCGCATGGACATGCTGTGGGGGCCGGACTCCCTCGTCCCCCAACCGAACGACGTCACCGACTTCATCGCCCAGATGAGCTGGTACTTCGGGCTCGGTCCGCGGCCACGCTTCGGTCGATGGAGCTACATGGAGAAGTTCGATTACTTCGCTGTCTTCTGGGGAGTCGCGATCATCGGGACCTCTGGACTCTTCCTCTGGTTCCCGGAGTTCTTCGCACGCTTCATGCCGGGCTGGGTCTTCAATGTGGCGACGATCGTCCACGCCGACGAAGCGCTGCTGGCGTCCGGCTTCATTTTCACCGTCCACTTCTTCCACGTTCATTTCCGACCCGAGAAGTTCCCGCTCGACGCGGTCATCTTCACGGGTCGTGCGACTGCGTCGTACATGGAGGAGGAGCATCCCCTGCTTGCCGATCGGATCGCGGCGCACTCGGACCGAGAGCCCTCGTTCGATCAGGAGCCCGATACCCCGGCACCTCCCCCCACTCGAAGGTCATCGCTCGTGTTCGCGTTTCTTGGCTTTCTGGCGATGTCGATCGGAATCGTTCTCACGGGAATGATCCTATGGGCCGTCTTGCTCTACTGACCCTCACCGCGCTGGGGCTCGCGGGATGTGCCTCGGAAGAGGCCGAGCGAGCGCTCGGCCACGAGACGCTGGCGTGCGCGGCGTGTCATCAGGGTGGAAGCGCGGATCGAGATATCGCCTCCGTACCCTCGGCGACGTGCGCGGACTCCGATTGTCACGGGTCCGATGGACCCAGCTCCACGGTTCTTCAGCGTGTGAGCTTCGACCATCGCGATCATGGTCCGACGGCCCCGTTTGCTGTCGGGTGCGCGGGTTGTCACCGGCACGCGGAGGGCAGTGCACCACTCGAGGCGGGGGCGGCGACGTGCGGGCTATGCCACCAGGAAGAGCTTGCGGGCCCGAGAGCGGAACAATGCCGGGTCTGTCACGTCGACCTCTCATACCAGGGCGTCACGCCACAGGGTCTGGTGATCCCGCATGAGGACTTCTCGTCTATCGGGAGAGGGTGCTTGCGGTGCCACTTCGAGGTGGCGGAGCCGGTCCAGGAAACCAGCATCGAGCGCTGTGGTTCATGCCACGACGATATCGCAGAGATTCAGCGGCGTGGTATCGGGGTGGATCTGCATCCGACCCACGCCGGTGTGTCCTGCGCCTCCTGTCATGAGACCGATACCCATCACATCGAGTCGATGAGCAGTTCGGTCGCGCTCGAGTGTTCCGACTGCCACACGGCCGAGCACGAAGTGGAGTTACTCTCACATTGGCTCACTTCCGGAACGTGTCTCAACTGCCACGGCGAGACGCATCAGGCGCCCCAGGCGCTCCTTCTCGGAGTCCAGAGCGCGGGGGACCGGCCCCGGCCTGCAGAACACTTTACCGCCGGACTCACCTGCGCATCGTGTCATGTCGACGGGAGCGGTTCCGAGGCCGCTCCTGGGGAGGTGACGGTCCAGGCCTGCTCGTCCTGTCATCAGGCCGAATACGAGACGGTGGGGCTCTGGTGGATCGAGGGGGTCCGGGACCGATTCGCTGTCGTCGCCCCTTATGTGGAGGAGGCCGCGCGCATCGCCGAGCGCCTACCGCACGATCATCCGAGCCGAGAGCGGCTCGAGGTGACTCAGGCGCGCCTCGACCTCGTGAGTATGGGCGGTGGCCATCACAACATCCGGCTCACCCACCAGATCTTCGAAGATGCGGTCGAGGCGGCTGCGGGTGTCCTGGAGTCGGCGGGTTTCATACCCAGGCCACCTCCTGCTCTTGGGCGGGCCCCCACGTCCGGTTTCTGCTCCTACTGCCACTACCATGTCGACCCGACTCACATCTCGGAGGAGATGCCCGAGGACTTCCACCGGGACGTGATGCGATAGGCGAACCGCGCCCGAGGCCGTCTCCGGCTACCGGGCGCCCGTCAGGGTGCGACTCAGCTCCCGCAGGCGTTCGCGTGAGTCCATGTCGTAGGCCTGGTCGTGGGCGCGCTGAGGCTCCAGTCCATTGAAGAACCGCCCGCTACCGACGTCATCGACCATGAGCTGCATCACCGCGGTGGCACCCTCGTCGATGGTGGATCGGGGGGTAGCCCCGGCGCGAGCGACCATGCCGGTCGGCATGTATGTCGCCGGATGCAGTGCGTTGACCGTGACGCCGGTCCCCTGAAGCGATTCATGGAGGTCGAAGGTGTGCCCGACCTGCGCCAGCTTGCTCTGGCCGTACGCGCGACCTCCGCTGAAGCCCTCCTCGATCATCACGTCGTCCCAGTCGATCGGCCGCTGCGCGAGGGAAGACACGTTCACGATCCGTGAAGGTGCACTCTCTCGAATCAGGGGCAGGAGCATGTCCGTCAACAGGAAGGGGGCCAGGTAGTTCACCTGGAAGCGAAACTCGTGGCCGTCCTGACTCACGAGTCTTTCATTGGGCGCCGAACCGAAGCCGGCATTGTTGACCAGGATGTCGAGACGGTCGTAGTCGGTAAGGATCGAGCGAGCGAGCGAGCGAACCTGATCGAACGACGCGAAGTCGGCCGCGTAGAATCTCGCACTGCCGGGACCGGCGTTGATCTCGTCGACGACGGCCATACCGCGCTCGCGGCTCCGGCCGTGAACGATGACGTGTGCGCCGCGCGCGCCCATTCGGATCGCGACCTCTCGTCCGAGTCCACTCGTCGAGCCCGTGATGAGGACGATTTGCTGGCCGGCGGTCGGGGCGTGGTCGTCTTGCGCGAGCGCGGGCGTGGCAAGAAGCGCGGTTAGCGTAGCGGCAGTGAACAAGAGGCGCGACTGCTGCGCGCCGAGTGCCGTGGTCGGGTTCGAGAAGAGGTTACGCATCGGTCGTCTTTGGTTCGTGGGATTCGGGAGAGATCCGGGCCACGGGCAGTCGAACGCACATGACGGTCTCGCCGGGCCTCGACCGCACTTCGATGTGACCCTGATGAGTCTTCACGATTCGGAGCGCGATGCCGAGGCCCAGCCCGGTACCGACGCCGACCTCCTTCGTCGTGAAGAAGGGGTCGAAGATCTGGGTTTGGAGTTCCTCTGGAATGCCGGGCCCGTCGTCGATGATCTCGACCTCGACCCAGAGGTCATTAAGTCTAGCCTTGAGAATCAGGGATCCGCCGTCGTCCATGGCGTCGATCGCGTTGTCCATGAGGTTGGTCCAAACCTGATTCAATTCCCCGGCGTTCGCCGGGATGAGCGGCAGGTCTTCCTGATACCGCCGTTCGAGCCGGATTTCCTTACTCCGGAGCTTGTGGCCGAGCATCGTGATCGTGTTGTCTACGCCTTCCCGAACATCGGTCGGCTTGTGCTCCGGCGATCGATCCATGTGGGAGTAGGTCTTGATCGAGGCCACGAGCTCGAAGATGCGTTTGGCGGCAGCGTCGATTTCCGCAACGAGTCGATCCGAGTCGATCCCGCCTCCTAGCCAGGCCATCACGTCGGGCACTGCGTCGTCCGGAACGCAAAGAGCGAGAGCCTCCAGATCATCGGTGCTGACCCCCACCTCGCTGAGGGTCGCCGCGACCTCCCAATGCTGCGCGACGTCGTGCGCTTCCATCCACTCCGACAGCGCATCCTCGAGCCCGCTCTGCGCGAGCGCCGTCATCTCATTCCTTCCTGCCTCCCGACCCGCACCTCGAATTCGCTCGAGCCTTTCCAGGCCTTCATCACTGATGTCGTGACGGACGAGTGAGGTGACGAGTCCCGGGAGCTTCGCTCGGTGTGCCGAGAGCCGAGCGGCAGCGCGGTGCAGGGCGGCTGCGGGGTTGTTCAGCTCGTGCGCCAGGCCGGCGGAGAGGCGCCCGAGCGCCATCATCCTCTCGCCCTGCTGCTCGAGGCGCACATCACCGCGCACCCGGTCCGACATCTGCGCTACGAGCCTGCGTCCGATCTCCTCGCTGACCGTGAGCAGCTCCTTGAGGTGAGATGCGTCGAGCCGAAGGACCTCCGAGGGCTCCGAGGCCACCGTATGGCGCGGATAGTGGGTCATCCGGGAAAAGGGCAGCATTCCTGTGACCTCTCCCGGTGTATTCGTCGATACGAGCAGCCATTCACCGCCCACCTCTTCGAACCCCTGAACGACTCCGCGCATGATGATCCACAGAGCGTCCGCTACCTGTCCTCGCTCGAACATGCGGTCGCCGGAGTCGAGCACGATCCGCTCTCCCCGCTCACAAAGCCAGTCCAGCACCTCGTCGGGCAGGCCTTCCAGAATGGCCAGGTCGCCTAGCTCATCGCGGGAGAGTGCCTCCGTCATGC
The DNA here is from genome assembly GCA_039585495.1 of Gemmatimonadota bacterium. GTDB lineage: Bacteria > Gemmatimonadota > Gemmatimonadetes > Longimicrobiales > Gaopeijiaceae > UBA2589. The sequence continues at coordinate 9,752 of JBDGVT010000061.1, forward strand.
GCCGGGGTTCATCGTTCGGCGAGAATCTGATGCATGAACGAGACGGATACCGAGCCCTCGCCCACCGCCGACGCGACTCTCTTCACGGACTCGTGGCGGGCGTCTCCACAGGCGAACACGCCGGGGACGTTGGTCTCCAGCATGAACGGCTCCCGCTCCAGCGGCCAGTCTCGCAGGTGCGTTTCGCGGTCCAGGTCCGGCCCCGTGAGGACGAAGCCTCTCTCGTCGCACGCGATGAGGTCACACACCCAGTCGGTTCGCGGTGAGGCGCCGAGAAACGCGAACAGGTACTCCGCAGGGACCTTCTCCAGCGAATCGCCGCCCTTGGTACGAAGGTCCAACTCTTCAAGGCGCGTGGATCCGCAGCAGCAGGCGATCTCCGTGTTCAATCGTACTTCGATGTTCTCGGTGGATTCGATGCGTCGCACGAGGTAGTGCGACATCTTCGCGTCGAGCGAGTCCCCGCGAATCAACATCACGACCTTGCTTGCGTAATCCTTGAAGTACATCGCGGCCTGACCGGCGGAGTTGCCGGCCCCGACCATGTACACTGTCCGTCCTTCCGCGTGTATCGCCTCGGTCATCGCGGCGCCGTAGTAGATGCCGGCTCCAACGAAGCGATCCGCGCCCTCCGCCGGCAGGAGTTCCCAGGAGACACCTACCGACAGCATGACCACGTGGGCCGATATCTCAGACCCATCGGAAAGCGTCAGGCACTTGTAGGGCCCTTCGGCCCTGAGGCTCACCGCTTCCTGGGGGGTGAGGATCTCCACGCCGAAGCGACGAGCCTGCGCCACCGCGCGCCGCGCGAGGTCCGCGCCGGAGAGTCCGGCGGGGAAGCCGAGGTAGTTTTCGATCCGGCTGCTGGTACCGGCTTGCCCACCCGGTGCCTCTCGCTCGATCAGGACCGTGCGAAGCCCTTCCGAGCCTCCGTACACGGCCGAGGCGAGCCCTCCGGGTCCGGCGCCCACGATCGCCAGATCGTAGAACTCCCTCTTCGCTTTCGTGTCGAGACCGATCTGCTCGGCGAGGGTTTTGGTATCCGGGCTCAGGAGACGCTCGCCTCCAGGTAGGATCACGAGTGGGAGCTCGGACGAGTCGACCGTGTCCCCGAGTTTACGGGCCTCGTCCGACACCTCGATGTCGAGGAAGTGATAGGGCACCTGGTTCCGTGCCAGAAAGTCCCTCACCGCATGCCCCTGTGCGGACCACCGATCGCCGACGACGCGCACGCCCCCATACCCCGGACGGTAGGCCGACTGCCACTCCTCGAGCATGTCGTCCAGGACGGGAAAGAGCTTCTCCTCCGGCGGATGCCAGGGTTTTACGAGGTAGTAGTGGACTTGCGATCGGTTGATCGCGTCGATCGCCGTGGTCGTGTCCGCATACGCGGTGATCAGGACCCTCTTGGCGTTCGGGAAGTGCGCAGTGGCTTCCGTGAGAAAGGTGACGCCATCCATTCTCGGCATTCTCTGGTCGGAGAGAAGGAGGGCTACCGGGGTATCGCCCTGCTTCAGCTCCTCCAGCAGTTCGAGCGCCGTGGCGCCAGAGTCTGCGCGCAAGACGCGATAGTGCTGCCCGTACTGAGTGCGGAGGTCACGGGCGACCGCGTTGAGAACGTCGGGGTCGTCGTCCACCACGAGGAGGATGGGTTTGATCGGCTGCACTAGCGTCCGCTCCAGCTCAGTTCTTGTGAGAAGTTGTCCACGACGATGAGCTCGCTCGATTCGCCGCTCCCCCGAGTGCGGATCAGGAGGAAACGCTGGTCGTCGGCCGAGATATCGAAGCGGCCCACGCCCACCCACCGCTCGCCTGTCGGAAAGGAAAAGAGTGTGCGACGCTGACCCGTCTCGAATGTGTCGCCGAGTCTGACTTCGACGCTCACCACTTCACCGGCGTCTGTCTTGTAGAACAACTCGTTACCGTCACGGGACCAGACGGGTGAGAATCCGCCCGAGTTCGAGACCGTCCGCCGACCGGAGCCCACTTCGGGGAAGGGCACTACATAGACCTCGGTGCGTCCTGACTCGTTGGAGTCGAAGGCGAGCCAATTGCCGTCCGGAGAGACGGCGGCGTCCTGCTCGATAGCTGCGCTCGCGAGCAGCGGGACGGCTTCCGCATCGTCTCCGGTCCGGAGCCCGTAGATGTTGCCTCCCATCCCGTATACCAGCCAGGCGCCGTCGGGCGAGTAGGTCGCTTCGTCGATCGGACCTGGGCCCATCTCCACCAGTTCAGCGCCCGTGCTCCCGTCCGCGAGTCGCGAAAAGAGGGATGGCATCGTTGCCCGATCCGAGGTGAAGACGACCGACCGGCCGTCCGGACTCCAGGTCGGTCGATAGTTCAACTGACCTTCGAGGGTCAACAAGGACGAGGCCCCCTCAACGAGGTCCTTGATGTAGACCTGCTGTACGCCGGTGACGTCCAACTCGGGCCTGAGGCTGACCGCCAGCCGGCCTCCGTCGGGAGAGACGGCGACGGACGTGAAGTTCGCGAACCAGCTGTCGTCGGCGAGCTCCGTGCGACCGTCGCGGTCGACCCAGACGAGTTCGTGGGGGTCGGTCGCCTGTGCACCGGTGCCGTACGCCAGCCGCCCCGACCGGGAAATGGCGAGGTCGACTGCGCCGGAAAGCCGCACACTCAGGCCGACGGCAATCTGGACGCCCTCGCCGGTCACCTCGAGACGGTCGGCGTCGAAGGGGGCGGCCATGAGAGCTCCGTCCGCGGTTACGTAGAGCAGGTGCCCGGACGGTGAGTACTTCGCCGTCACGCCTCGGGCGACCGCGTGGTACTCGCCCGTCTCCAAATCGAGGACGGCGATGTCCGATCGATCGGGGCCGCCGGGTCGGCCGATCGTGAAGAGCAGTCCGTTGGCGTCTGGAAGGACGTGCGGCCAGATGTGGTCCGCTTCACCTCCGGCGGTGTCTACCACGGTGACCAGGGTCGGATCACCGCCCTCCTCGGGTATGCGCATGAGCCCGTTGGTGCCGGTACCCGTCAGGCCGTCGAAGTAGATGAAGCCGTCGGTGCCCCACGAAGCCCCGTCCAGGCCAACCAGTGAGTCGAGGAGCTGTTCCGGTGAGCCTCCGATCAGTGAGACGACGGTTACGCTTTGAGGGCCTGGTCCGGCTGCGGTCGGTCTCGAGCGGCCAAGGTACCCAACGTGAGAGCCGTCTGGAGAGTAGAACGGAGTGATCGCGTATTCGGTCCCCGGCACCACTTCGGACTCGAGTTCATCTCTGGGACGGATCCTGAGTTCTCCGACGCCGTTGTCATTCAGGCCTACGTAGAGGAGACGCCCTCCGTCAGGTGCCAGAGCGATGCGCGGTCTCAGTTCTTCAGGATTGACCTCCTCGCCCAAAGGAAACGAGAGGCTGTAGCGGCTGACCGGAGCCTCGGGTGCCGGCCTCGACTGACTCCAGGCGGTGAAGCCGAGGAGCAGGGCTGCGAGCGCCGTGGTCGTAATCGAGAGACGATTCCAGGGCGTCGAGGAGGCCGGTCGCTCCGCTTGGACTGCTTTCGCAGCGGTAGTAAAACCACGATCCATCAAGGCGTCCGCGAAACGGGACGCAGAGGAGAACCGATCGGCCGGGATCTTATGGAGCGACCGCAAGACGGCGGCGTCGACGTTCTCGGGTACCGTGGAGCGTACCTGGGAGACGGGTGTCGGGGAGGTGGTCAGGATCTTGCCGATGATGACCTGAGCCGACCCACCCGCGAACGGCGGCTCGCCGGTCAGCATCTCGTAGACCACACACCCGAGCGAGTAGATGTCACTCGCGGGTCCCGGATCCCGGTCGGCAGTGGCCTGTTCAGGACTCATGTAGTACGGAGTCCCGAGGCTCAAGCCGGTTTCCGTCAGCCTGCCACCCCCGGCCTCTTGCACGGCGAGTGCGATCCCGAAATCGGCGACCACCGGCTGGCCATCCTGCAGGAGGATGTTGGCCGGCTTGATGTCCCGGTGGATGACGTCGTTGCGGTGCGCGTAGTCCAGGGCGCCAGCGACCGCACGTCCGATGCGGATCGCCTCGTCGACGGGAAGCTGCTTTTCTCTGTCGATCCGGCTTCTGAGGGTCTCGCCCTCCACGTACGGCATCACATAGTAGAGGAATCCGTCTGCTTCGCCGGAGTCGTGGAGTGGCAGAATGTGGGGATGCTGCAGGTTGGCCGTCGTCTTGATCTCGGCGAGAAAACGTTCGCCCCCGACCACGGCCGCCAACTCCGGCTTCAGGACCTTGAGCGCGACCTTCCGTTCGTGCTTGACGTCGTCTGCAAGGTAGACCGTGGCCATCCCACCTTCGCCCAACTCACGCTCGATCCGGTAGCGGCCTTCCAGGGCCGCGTTCAGGCGTGTGGTCGGATCGGTCATGGCGGGTCGGATGGAGGGTAGGGGCTAGCGACGAACACGAGTTCATCGACGGGCAGCAACATCCTACGCGCAGCGTCGATGGCGCAAGCGGAGGGCCACCTTCCCCAGGTATCGGCTTCCGAGCGGCGACTCAACGAGCGGACGCCGAAGAGTATGATCCACTACTACGGAGACGATGGGACGAGGCTCAGGGGCCGGCTGAACGCAACCACTCTCCATGGTCAGCATGAAGAAGCCCATGAAGCTCGACCGCGCCGCGCAGTTGGCGGTTTCGCAGTGAGCTATGATCTTGGGCCTTTCGCCGGGGTGGTGAAATTGGTAAACACAGGGGACTTAAAATCCCCCGCCCTTTGGGCTTGCGGGTTCAATTCCCGCCCCCGGCACTGTTGCAGGTCAATGAGTTACGGGAGCGGCGGTGCTCTCTCAGGAGGGGCCGACTGCGCCGACAGTCGCGTCTACGATAGGCCTTGTAAGCATCGCCTCGCCGCGTCTCTCGTGCGTCAGCTCGACCCTCGGCTGCTCGGCGCGCTACGCGACCTCGTGCGGACGAAGGGTGCGCACAGGGCTCGGTGAGGTCGGTCGCGCCACGACTTCGGCTCGTCGCCTGGTCGGTGCTGGCGCCCACATAGGGCCCCATCAGCGCGAGCGAAGCCCCCACCATCGCAGCCCGCCTGCTGCGAAGGTTGAGGGTGACCTAGACCGGGTTCTCCTCGAGCGTCTCCAGAACCTCGGCCAACGACAGAGTCGCGATGGCGATGCCGGAGTCCGAGAAACCATAAGGCAGCATCAACTGGTCTCCGTGGACGAGGCTGCCACACGAGTACACGACGTTGGGCACGTAACCATCTCGCTCCCCCTCCTCAGGTGTCAGGATCGGCTCCGGCAGATGTGCGATGACGGTCTGCGGATGGTCGAGGTCCAGGAGCATCGCCCCAATGGAGTAGCGTCGCATGGGACCCACGCCGTGGGTCAGCACCAACCAGCCCTCCGCCGTCTCGATGGGCGACCCGCAGTTCCCCCCTTGGACCAGGGCCCAGGCACACGCAGGCAGGTGGAGCTTCTCTGCCTGAAACATCCTCCGACCCCTCCGCATGTCTTCGACGGTCCCCGAGATCGGTCACACCTGGGGGTCGGGTGCGATCGCGACCGGATACAGCGCTCCCCGACGCGGGGGCCACCGGCTG
>JBDGVT010000062.1:0-18920 GCA_039585495.1 Gemmatimonadota bacterium
GAAGCTGAAGCCGGGCCGGACAGTCGAGGTCGGCGACGATCTTCGGATCGAGATCCTCGACTCGACCGAATCCGGGAGCCGGATCGTCCGCCTGGAGACAGATCTCGCACTCGATCAGGTATTGGCCTCGTACGGACGCGTGCCGCTACCGCCGTACATCGATCGAGAGCCTGAGCCGATGGACCGGGAGCGCTATCAGACCGTCTACGCGAAGGAGCGGGGCTCGGTCGCTGCGCCGACCGCTGGCCTCCACTTCACGCACGAGCTGCTCGATCGGCTCACGGAGCAGGGTGTAGGGCGCGCGGCCGTGACCCTCCACGTGGGGATCGGAACGTTCCGCCCGATCGAAACCGCGGATCCGGCACATCACGTGATGCATGCCGAGAACTTCTCTGTTTCGCCGTCCGCTGCAGCGAAGATCAACGAAGCGCGTGCGCAGGGTGGCCGGGTGTGGGCGGTCGGGACCACGGCCGTGCGGACGTTGGAGACCGTCACGACGGACGAGGGCGTCGTGGAGGCCCGGACCGGATCGACCCGGTTGTTCATACGGCCGCCGTATTCGTTCAAGGCCGTCGACGGACTCATCACGAACTTCCACCTGCCACGGTCGACGCTCCTGATGCTGGTGGCGGCCCTCGGCGGATACGACCGGACCATGTCCGCGTATGCGGAGGCGATCAGGGATGGCTACCGCTTCTATTCGTATGGAGACGCGATGGCCCTGCCGCCCCGCCGGTAGAGGCGGGGCGGCATAGAGGGCCAAAACAGCGAGCGCTACTCGGCAGTCAGGGCCTGAATGGTATCGACTCGGGTGGCCCGCTGTGCGGGCACCCAGGCCGCCAAGCCGCCGACGGAGAGGAAGACCAGCACCGCCCCGACGTATGTCACCGGATCGCCTGCCTCGACTCCGAACAGGAGCGCCTGAATGCCACTGCTCGCGATTCCGGTCGCGGCCAGACCGAGCGCCACCCCTGGAACGATGAGCTTCGCGGCGTACGAGAGCACCATCCGGCGGACCGAGATCGTGTCCGCGCCCAGGGCCATTCGAATCCCGATCTCTCGCGTGCGCCCAGCCACGGTTCCCGCGAGTACGCCGTACGTCCCGACCACCGACAGAACCAGAGCAAGAATGGCAAAAGCACCCATGAGGGAAGTGGCGAAGCGGTCCTGTGCTCTGACCACGTCCAGTACGGATGAGAACGGATTCGGCCGGTAAAGCACGAGCTGAGGGTCCAGCTCTCTCAGCACCGCACGCGCTTCGTCGACAAGGGCGCCCGGATCGCCCGAGGTACGCACGGTCTGGATCAGTGCCCAGTTTCGGCTCGTTTCCTGAAGGTGCGGTACATAGGCCTTGGGATAGACGTCTCCCCTCGGGGAGTGGGGGACGTCCAGCACGATGCCCGCTATTCGACGTGTCGCCCCGGCGACCATGACCGACTGCGTCATAGGATCGACGTTGGCAAAGACCTCGTCCACGAACGCCTGATTCACCCACACGACCTGCTCCGCTTCCACATCGACCTGGTTGGGCCGCTCTCCTCGAATCAGGTCGATCCCCAGGCTCGTGAAGTAGTCACCCTCGATGACGCGGACGTCCGTGTTGTACCAGGACTCCCTGTTCGAACCGTCCATGTTCTCCGGGTCCCAATACGCGCTCCAGGAGTGGTAGCGGCCGTTTACCGGGAGCCACGACGTCGCCCCCACGGATTCCACGCTGGGCAGCGCGGACAGTCGATCGTGAAGCTCGACGAAGAAGCGGTTTCTGGACTCGTGGTCCGGGTAGCGCGCTCCAGGTAGGTGAGCCTCGAAGGTGAGTACCTGCTCAGTCTCGATGTTGAGCGGGACGTCCAGGAGACTGTTGAGGCTGCGCGTAAGCAGCATGGCTCCCGCGACCAATACGAGCGCAGCGCCCACCTGCACGATGACGAGCCCGTCGCGGATCCTCCGCATGACCTTGCCGACCGTCGACGAACGGTCACCCGAACGCAACACGTTGGCCGGCGCAGTCCTGGACATCCGCAGCGCGGGGGTGAGTCCGAAGGCAAGGAGGGCTGCCGCGGTCACCCCGAGGGCGAACACGAACACGGGCACGCCGAACGTGACCTCTGCCACACCGGGCAGCGCGTCAGGTGCGAGGCGCAACATCCCTTGCACGCCCAACCACCCCACGGCGAGCCCGAGGCCCCCCCCCATGATCGCGAGCATTCCGTTCTCGGTGAGGATGCCGACAATGATCCGCCCCCGCCCCGAACCCAGAGCCGATCTCAGGGCGATACTCCGATCCTGGCTCAGGCCACGAGCGAACAGGAGGTTCGCCACGTTGACGCATGCAGTGAGGAGGACCAACCCCGCTGCCGCCGCGAGAATCCACAGCATCGCGCTACGGGTCTCTCCGACCAGGTCGGCCTGCAAGGGTCTGATCCCCGCAAAGTCGCCGGCCATCTCGGGCTCAGTGGCGGCGAAGCCCTCACCCAGGACCTTCAGTCGCTCCTGCGCAGCATCGACGGTGATGCCGTCCTTGAGGCGTGCAAACCCCGTCAGATAGTAGTTCCCGAAGGAGTTGCTGCCCCCTCGACGGAGATCCTGGGGTACCCAGAGATCGGCCTGGCTCCCCATCGGGTCACGAAAGGATGCAGGCATGACGCCGACGATCTCATAGGGCGAGCCGTCCAACTCGATTGTCGCCCCGATGACGTCCCGTGAGCCATTGTATCGGGCTTGCCACAGTGCGTGACTCAAGATCGTGACCGGAGCGATCGGCACGGTCGATGACGTGGCTTCGCCGGGCCCGTAGCTCTCGGATTCCTCGAACGTGCGTCCCACGAGAGGCGCCCTGCCGAGGGTCTCGAAGTAGCCAGCGGATGCCCGCACCTTGATGATCCGCTGCGGCTGCTCTCCGTCGGTGATGTCCGCGCCGAGTTCTCTGTAGGTATAGCTCGCTCCCACGTCTTCGAAGACATCGTCCCAATGGCGGTACTCGGCCACTGTCGGCGCGCGAAGGAAGTCGAGGAGTTCTCCGGTTTCCAATCGGCCCTCGTAGATGCGCACGAGCCGGTCGGGCTCCGCGTATGGAAGATCCTCCAGCAGGACCGCGTTGAGCACGGTGAAGATCGCCGTGTTGGCGCCGACCCCGAGCGCGAGTGTCAGCACCACGATGGCCGTGAATCCCGGAGCCCGACCCAACCGCCGAATCGCTCTGGTCCATTCCTGCTTCCACTCACTGAACGACATCCACCACCTCCCTGAGTTTCCCCGTACCCGTGCGGCCGCTTTCGGCCGGGTGTTCGCGATTCTTCGTCCGGCGACGAATGGGTCGCCGAACCGTGCGATCATTTCCTCTGCGGACGCTCCGGCGCCCAGGCCGTCTTCAAAATGGGCCGCGAGCTCACGCGCGACCTCCTCTCGACCTTCCATCAGATCGAGGTCCGCCACGTCCAAAACGATCTCGATGACCTCTTGGACCTCGCGGGGCAAATCGGAGCGACGATCGTGCTGGCTCATTCCACGGGAGCCCCGCCCGTCAGCCCGAGGTGGGCCATGGCCGTTACGAGCGTCTCCCATTGGGAGCGTTGACCCTCGAGCCACTTCTGTCCGAGTGCCGTGGCGCGGTAGTACTTCCGGCGTCTGCCCGTCTCCGCTTCACGCCATACCGACTCGACGTGGCCCTTCCCCTCCAGATTGTACAGGAGTGGGTAGATCGTCGACTGAGCCAGCGCGAGCAGGCCACCCGTGTCACGGTCCAGCGCCTCCACCAGCTCGTAGCCGTACATCTCTCGACGGTCGAGCAGCGTCAGCACGGCCAGCGGTGCGGCTCCGCGCGTCCATTCCCGTTCCAGCCCCATCCTCTCCCTCTCCCTCAATGCGTTCGCGAAGCGCGATATGCTATGTACGACATAGTATGTGCTGCAAGAGTGTGCCTGATGAGATACCGCTCGAGGTGTCTGGGTTGGAACGCCGCAAGCGACGGTTAGATTGCGGCCCCATGTTCCAGTACAGCCTCACTGCCACCGACGGCGCAGCCCGCGCCGGGACGTTCCACACCCCACACGGTGAGGTAACGACCCCCGCGTTCATGCCGGTGGGGACGGCCGGGACCGTAAAAGGTCTGATCATGGAGGAGGTGGACGCGCTGGGAGCCCGAATGGTGCTCGCGAACACCTACCATCTGTACCTGAGACCCGGTCACGACCTCGTGCACGAGTTGGGTGGCCTGCACCACTTCATGCGTTGGAACGGGCCGATTCTCACGGATTCCGGCGGGTATCAGGTCTTTTCACTCGCTGACATCCGTCGCGTTCACGACGACGGCGTCGAGTTTCAGAGCCACATCGACGGCTCGAAGCACACATTCACGCCGGAATCCGTGATGGAGATCCAGCGAACGCTCGGGGCCGACGTGATCATGGCGTTCGACGAATGCCCACCCGGCGGATGCGACCGATCTACGGCCGAGGCAGCAAACCGTCGAACGCTCTCCTGGCTCAAGCGGTGTCGGACACGATTCGACGCGCTGGAAGGGGAACGAGCCGTTCCGAGCCAGACGCTCTTTCCCGTTCTTCAGGGCAACGTCTTCGACGACCTCCGTGAGGAGCAGGCGCGGCAGTTCATGGACGTCGGTACCTGGTCCGGCTACGGCATCGGGGGGCTGAGCGTCGGCGAGGCCAAGGAGGACATGTGGCGCGTGCTCGAACTGCTTCACGAGGTGCTGCCCGCGGATCGCCCACGCTATCTCATGGGCGTCGGGTACCCGGACGACCTCCTCGAGGCGGTAGCCCGCGGCTGCGATCTGTTCGACTGCGTCGCGCCAACCAGAAACGCGCGACATGGCACTGCCTGGACGAGTGAGGAGGGCCAGGTGAACTTGAAGGCGGCCCGGTTCCGCAAGGACACCCGGCCGATCGATCCTGGGTGTGACTGCTACACGTGCACCCGATACGATCGAGCGTATTTGCGCCACCTGGTGGTCTCTTCCGAGTGGCTTCCGATGCGACTGCTCTCGATCCACAATCTCCGGTTCCTGGTTCGCCTCGGAGAGGAGGCCCGTCGTCGCATCGGCGAGGGCACCTTCGAGGGGTGGCAGCGGGACTGGCTCGAACGCTATCGACACGAACGGAGTCCAGTGTGACGCCTCTTTATGTGCTTTTCGCGGTGCCCCGAGAGGGTGGGAACTCGAGCATGATCTTCATGGTCCAGATGGTGCTCATCTTCGCCATCTTCTATTTCCTCCTCCTCCGGCCGCAAGCGAAAGAGAGGAAGCGCCACGAGGATATGCTCAACCAGATCAAGAAGGGCGACGAGATCGTCACGAACGGGGGCATCATTGGGAAGATCGTGCACGTCGAGGAGAAGCGGCTCACGCTGAAGACGGGTGAAAACACGCGCCTCACGGTGGACCGCAGTCGAATCGCCTCCGTGCTCGACGTACGAGGCGAGGCGAAGGAAGAGTAGCGGGGAATCCAGTTGGCCATTCGTGATATCGTCCTCATGGGGGACCCGGTTCTCCGTACCGAAGCGGAGGAGGTCACGGTCTTCGACGACGACCTGCGGAGTCTCGTTCGCGACATGTTCGAGACGATGTATCATGCCGACGGGATTGGGCTGGCAGCTCCCCAGATCGGACTTCCGGTGCGTGTACTCGTCATCGATCTCAGGCGCCGTGGCGACGAGGAAGAGGAGGAGCACCGGGTTGCGCTCGTGAATCCCACGATCGCCTGGGCCAGTGACGAATCCGAGAAGCAGGCCGAGGGGTGCCTGAGCATTCCGGGCCTGGAGGAAGTGGTCCGGCGCCCTGTCGCCGTGCGCGTGGAGGGGCGTGATCCGGACGGTGAGGAGGTCATCATCGATGCCGACGATCTCTATGCCCGCGCGCTCCAGCACGAGATCGACCACCTGGATGGAGTGCTCTTCCTCGATCGGGTGAGCCCTCTGAAGCGGAGGATGCTCCTCAAGAAATGGAAGAAGCTCGAGGCCGAAGGATCGTGAAGATCCTCTTCTGGGGCACGCCGGCGTTCGCAGTGCCTTCTCTTCGTGCACTCGATGACGAGGGCTTCGACGTGGTCGGTGTCGTGACCCAGCCGGACCGCCCTGCGGGGCGGGGCAGGAGACTCAATCCGTCTACGATCAAGTCGGTTGCCCTCGAGAAGGGCCTTCCTGTTCTTACGCCGGAACGGCCGAGGACCGACGACTTTCTCGATGCGATTCGGGCACTCGAACCGGACCTCTCGGTGGTCGTAGCGTACGGCCACATCCTGCGCCCCGACGTACTCGACATTCCGCGCCTTGGCTCGATCAACGTGCACGCGTCCCTGCTTCCTGAGCTCAGAGGGGCGGCCCCCATCAACTGGGCGATCGCTCGAGGCCACGCAGAGACAGGCATCACCATCATGCGTATGGCCGAAGCCATGGACGCAGGGGCGGTGATCTACCAGGTGCCGGAGCGGATCCTCCCGGACGAGACCGCGAGCGAGTTGATGGTCCGCCTCTCCGAGATCGGGGCGGAGGCCCTCGTCGAAGCCCTGGCTCTGCTCACGGCGGGTGTCGTGGAAGAGGTCGAGCAGGATCACGAGGCAGCCACCTTCGCACCCAAGGTGAGTCGAGATACCGGGCGGATCGATTGGGATCGGCCCGGTTCTGAGGTGGCCGCTCACGTGCGCGGTATGGACGCGATACCGGGTGCGTGGAGCATGCTGGAGGGTGCGCCGGTGAAGTTGTTCCGCCCCAGTGTGGTGGCCTTTGCCGACGATCCCGAATCGACGGCGCCGAGCGCGAACGGTGGACCGCCCACGCCGCGAGGCCCCGAGGAGATCGGTACGGTTCTGAGGGTGGACCCTGCCGAAGGAGTGCTCGTCAGGGTCGCCGACGGTGGCGTCGCCTTTTCCGAGGTCCAGCCGCCAGGCAAGCGTCGTATGAGCGCCGCCGACTGGATCAACGGTCGTGGAGTCACGACCGGACAGCGCTTCGAGTGATGGGCGAGCCGGCGGCCGTCCCGCGCCTGCACGTCGTGACCGATGACGACACCTTGGCTCGGGGTGGTTGGACCGATGTGGCGAGGTCGGTGCTCGAGACCGGAGGCTCGTCCGTCGCTCTCCATGTGCGTGGGCCTCATACGACCGGCCGGGTGGTATTCGACCTGGCGAATGCACTCGTCGAAACAGCGCGTCGGGTCGGGGCGTGGCTCGTAGTGAACGACAGGGCCGACGTGGCGCTGGCAGTGGGAGCGGATGCCGTTCACCTGGGTCACCGATCACTCCCCGCGCGGGAGGCACGGGCCGGCGTCCTCCCCAGCGCCCGTATCGGAGTTTCGTGTCGCTCGGCGGACGATGTGTTAAGGGCACGGGCAGATGGCGCGGATTACGCTTTCGTGGGTACAGTCTTCACTTCGCCATCGCATGCGGACGGGCCCTTACTCGGTGTCCGGGGATTCGAGGACATCACCACGGGCCAGGCCGGTTTTCCGGTCCTCGCGATCGGGGGCGTGAGCGTCGATGGCACCGGCGCCATGATGGCTGCCGGTGCGCACGGCGTTGCGGTCATGCGGGGTGTTTGGGACGCACCGGATCCGCCGGCGGCTTCCGCGAGGTATCTCGCAGAGCTGGGTGGGTCTACGGACGAGAACGGGAGTCGAGGGTGAGCGAGACAGGTACGATTCGGGTTCAACTGAACGGGAAGGAGCGCGACGTCCGTGGTGATCACACGGTGGGGAGCTTGCTCGAATCCCTCGAGCTACACCCGGGCATGGTGGTCGTGGAGCTGAACCGAGAGATCCTCGAGCGCGACAGCTACCGGAATTTCCAGATCTCCGAGGGAGACACGATCGAGCTCGTCCACTTCGTGGGCGGGGGATGACATGACTGAGACGAATACGATGCACGATTCAGCGACCGCGCTCGACCAGCCGTTCCACATCGGGGGCGTGGAGTTCACCTCGAGACTGATCGTGGGGACGGGAAAGTACGAGACCAACGACGTCATGATGGAGGCGATCCGGGCTGCCGGCGCCGAAATGGTCACGGTCGCCGTACGGCGCGTAGATCTCGATCGAACGAAGGAGGAGGCGATCCTCCATCATCTGAGTCCGGACGAGTTCTTCCTCCTGGCCAACACTGCAGGGTGCTACAACGCCGAGGACGCGATCCGGTATGCGCGCCTCGCGCGGGCCGCGGGCTTCAACGAGTTCGTGAAGCTCGAAGTAATCGGAGACGAACGGACGCTGCTTCCCGATGTACAGGCGACGCTCGAGGCCGCCAAGGTATTGGCTGACGACGGGTTCAAGGTCATGGCCTACACCAACGACGACTTGATCACCGCGCTTCGCCTGGAAGACGCGGGGTGCGTGGCGGTGATGCCTCTGGCCAGCCCCATCGGATCGGGCCTCGGCGTCGTGAATCCCTATTTCATTCGGGAGATCAAGACCCGCCTCGAGGTTCCGGTCATCGTCGACGCCGGTGTCGGCACGGCTTCGGATGCGTGTATCACGATGGAGCAGGGGGTGGACGGTGTGCTCATGAACACGGCGCTGGCCGCCGCGGACGATCCGGTGCGCATGTCGCATGCCATGAGGCACGCCATCATCGCGGGGCGTCTCGCCTATCTCGCGGGTCGGATGCCCTCTCGCGAAATCGCCGTGCCGTCATCGCCGATCACGGGGATGCTCGACTGAGCAAGACTGGCCCTGGTCGCGAGGCTGCTCTGGCGGTTCGCCTGGAGACGGAACGCGGCCGACGCCTGGACCGGGCGTTCAACGAAGCGGCCGAGAGGCTCGAACCCCGTGACCGTGCTTTCGCCCATGAGTTGTCGTTCGGAACGACACGGCTCCGCGGCCGCCTCGATCATCTCCTGGCGCCACACATCCGGCGTGGCCTTCCCAGCGTCGAGAAGACGCTGCTCGAAGTCATGCGTCTGGGAGCCTATCAGATTCTCTACATGGGCGGAGTTCCCGCCTACGCCGCGGTATCCGAGGCGGTAGATCAGGCCAAGGCCGTGGCTGGCTCAAAGCCTGCCGGCTTCGTCAACGCGGTGTTGCGAAAGGTGGCCGACGCTGGAGACGGGCCCGAGCGATTCCCGGTTGAATCAGAAGACCCTGGAGCCTTCCTCGCCCAACTGGGCTCCCATCCTCGCTGGCTCGTCGACCGATGGCTCGCACGATGGGATCGGGCCGACGTGAAACGACTCATCGCCGCGAACAACCGGCGCTCGTCCGTCTATCTGAATCCGCTCGATGTCTTGCCACAGGAGGCCGTGGAGCGGCTTTCCGAGGTGGGGCTGGACGCCTCCACGGTGACCGAAGCGCCGGGATCTGTGCGACTCGGAGAGGGTGTCAGGCCTTCCGACGCCCTCGGCGTGATCCCTCGTGCTATCGTTCAGGATCCCGCGGCTGCACTGGTTTCCAGGTACGCGGATGTTCCGTCAGGCACGATCGTTGCAGATCTGTGTGCGGCGCCTGGGGGAAAATTGCTCGCGCTGTCCGATCGTCCAGCGAAATCGCTGGCGGCCGATCGCTCGGAGTCGCGCATACGCATGGTTGCACAAAACGCTCAACGAACGGGGCAGGCGGTAGATCTCGTGATCGCCGACGCGCTGCATCCGCCTTTCAGTGAGGTGGACGTAGTGCTGCTCGACGTGCCGTGCACGGGAACCGGCACCCTCGCTCGGCATCCAGACGCGCGTTGGCGGCTCCGTCCCGAGGCGATCAACGAACTCGCGACACTCCAGGCGCATCTGATCGAGACAGGGGCGTCGATCGTCGCTCCGGGAGGCCTGCTCATCTACTCGACCTGCTCTCTGGAGCCGGAAGAGAACGAGGAGCGGATCAATGCTTTCCTCCGAGCAAGACCGGACTTCGCGCTCGAAGCTACGGACGCCGTTCCTTCGCACTTCCTCGATGAGCGGGGCCGGCTCTTCGTCACCCCGCAGGAATCGGGTTTCGACGGCGCTTTTGCCGCTCGCATGAGGAAGACGACATGAAGATGGGCGACTCGCTGGGGCGTAGCCGCAAGCGGCGGCGCAAACCCGCTCGCAACGAACCGTCTACGAAATCCGACGGCTCGTCCGATCAGAGTGCCGAAGCCACGGATGCGAAAGCCGAGACGGGCGGACCCTCGGACGAGCAATCCACTGGGGTGCCCCCGACGAGCAGGGCCCCTCGCGCTGCGCGCGGCCCCATGAAGGGAGCCTCTCGACGGACGATGTTCGGGGTGGTCGTAGGTGTCATGGCTGTCGGCTGGTTCGGCGGCCACAGTCTGGCTACCAGCCTGTTCTTCCCGGCGCCTCCTCCTCCGGGTGACCTTTTCGAGGTGCCCGACTTGCGCGGGCTGGGCTTCGCGAGCGCAAACGAGAGGCTCGCTGGCTCGGGCCTCGCACTCGGTGCCATCGACTCGCTCCAGCATCCTTCTGTGGCGGCCGGGCTGATCCTCGGCCAATCGCCGCTGCCGGGTCAGGTCGGTCAGCCGGAGACAGCGGTTCGGGTGACCGTCAGCATGGGTCCTCAGACGCGTTCCGTTCCAGATGTGCGCCACCTGGACGAGTCCCGTGCTCGGACGGTGCTCGAGACGAGCGGCTTCGTCGTGACCACCGACACTACGGAGGCGGAGGAGCCGCGTGGTCGCGTGGTCGAAATGGACCCTCCTCCCGACAGCGTCGTGGCGTTACCCGCGGCGATCGAGTTGCTGGTGAGTACGGGGCCACCGGTGATCCCGATGCCGTTCCTTCTCGGCCTCGAGCAGGTCGAGGCCGAGCAGTTGCTCGATTCGCTCGGTCTCATCGTTTCCAGTGTAGAAGAGGTGTTTCGGTTCGGTCGAGATCAGGGCATCGTTGTGGAGCAGGAACCGGCCGCGGACACGGGCTTGCAGCGTGGGTCGGCAGTGAGTCTGAAGGTCGGGCGCCAAGGTCGACTGAAGGAACAATGACCCCCGGAATCAGTAGCATTTCTGGCATCTTTACTCTTTTCCATAGAAGGTCATGAAGCGCTCATTCTTCCGCTCTCCATACCTCTGGGCCATCATCGCCGTCTTCACGGTCGTGACAGTCGCCTGGATCGGCCGGGAGAACTACCAGCCGGTCATCACGGGAAGCGACGCTCCCGAGTTTACCGTTCTGACGATGGACGGGCGCGCTGTCCATCTCTCCGACTTCATCGGCGAAAAGGTCCTCCTGGTGAACGTGTGGGCCACCTGGTGCGGGCCGTGCATCGTGGAAATGCCGTCGATGCAGCGTCTCTACGAGTCGATCGACCACGAGGATTTCGAGATTCTCGCGGTGAGCGTCGATGCGCGTCGGGGCGAAGTCGACTCCGGCGGCCGACCGGGAGGGGATCTCATGGCCTTTGCCGACGAGCTGGGCCTCACGTTTCCCATTCTCCACAACCCGACGGGAGACATTCAGCGTCTCTATCAGACAACCGGGGTGCCGGAGAGCTTCGTGATCGGCAAGGACGGGGTCATCTACAAGAAGATCGCCGGCCAGACAGAGTGGGATACGACGGTTAACCAGGAGCTCATCCGGCGGCTCCTGGCCAGCTGACCGATGCCGAGCCCGACGCAGGCGCTGGTTCACAACTGGCGTTTGAAGCTCTCTGCGCTCGGGCTGTCGGTCTTTCTGTGGGCACTGGTACAGACTGAGCCTGCGAACCAGGAGACAATCACCTCCGTCCCGGTGCTCGTTCAGATCGCGGACACAGGATGGACCACTTCGGGTGCGCCCACTCCCGCGATGGTCGAATTGCGGTTGGGCGGTCCCGCACGAGAGATCATCCGACTCGCACGCGAGGGTACCACGATTCGTGTACCCGTTGGGGTGATCGGGTCGCGGGACACCGTGATTACGCTCCGGCGCGATTGGGTCGAACTCGGTGAACGATCGGGGCTGACCGTCGAGTCGGTCTCGCCCTCGACGGTGCGGGTTTCATTCGAGCCTGCTCTGACCCGACTCGTCCCGATCTCGTCCCGCTTCGCGGGGCGTATCCGGGACCATCTCGCCCTGGCGGCCGACATCGAAGTCAGCCCCCAACTGGTGCGCGTAAGGGGACCTGAGAGTCGCCTGGAAGGGCTCGACTCACTGCCGCTGGTGCCGTTCGACCTTTCGGAGGTGTCCCGATCCGGCGCCTTCACGGTCGCCGTAGATACCGCCGGTCTGCTCGGCGCGTCCGTCGTGCCGCCGAATGCGACGGTCGACGTGCGGGTAGAGGATATGGTCGAGCGGATCCTCGAAGTGGATGTTCAGGCGATCGCGAGCCCGGGGGAGGACGAGGTCGTGGCCGATCCTGCGACGATCCAGGTTCGCCTGGCAGGTGCGCGGACCGTCGTCACGTCACTCGATCCGGCCAGGCTCCGTGCATGGGTCCCTCCGGAATTCCTACAAGGCATGGCTCCGGGTGAGGAGCGGCTCGTTCGGATCCAGGTCGATGGGGTCCCCAGGCTCGTCAGCGCCGTGCCAGGAACGGAGAGAATCACCGTCCGTCGTGCCATCGATCAGGCCGACGACGGATCGATTCGAGCTCCGCGGTGAGCCAGACTCCTCCCAGGCCGCTCGTCCTGGGTCTCGAGACTTCCTGCGACGAGACCTCCGCCGCGGTTCTGGCCGGAGACAACAGCATCCTCGGCCACGTCATCCTGTCACAGGATGTCCACGAGGTATACGGTGGCGTAGTGCCGGAGTTGGCTGCCCGTGCGCATCTGCAGAAGGTCGACGCCGTGGTCATGGAGGCGCTCGCACAGGCGGATGTGACACTCGAGGACATCGACGTGTTCGGGGTGACCGCAGGGCCGGGTCTTATCGGTGCCCTTCTCGTGGGGGTCTGCTGGATGAAGTCCGTGGCGTATTCGATGGACAAGCCGTGGATTTCCGTCCACCACATGGAGGCGCACCTCTTTGCACCCTCTCTCGAAGAGCCCGAAGCAGAGCCTCCGTTCGTCGCGCTACTCGTATCCGGCGGGCACACGCTTCTGCTGCACGCCACGGAGTGGGGTGAGTATCGACTTCTCGGCCGTACGCGTGACGATGCCGCCGGCGAGGCGTTCGACAAAGTGGCCAAGCTTCTCGGACTCCCCTATCCCGGAGGGCCCGCGATCGAGAGGCTCGCGGTGTCCGGTGACCCTTCGAGGCATCGCCTGCCGCGACCGATGCTTCGGCGTAACCAGAAGCCCGGTGACGCCGACTTCTACGAGTTCTCCTTCAGCGGACTCAAGACCGCGGTCGTGGATCTCGTGCGGTCCCTGGAAGTCGAGGGGCGGGTAGAGGCAGAGAAGGCACACGTCGTCGCTTCCTTCCAGCAGGCCGCCATCGACGTGCTTGCCGCCAAGACGATCCGCGCCGTGGAGCAGACCGGGTGCACACGGGTCGTTCTGGGAGGCGGAGTGAGCGCCAATCGGGCACTCCGGGATGAGATCTCGGAGAGACTCGAAGCGCTCTGCTCGCAGTCAGGGAAGGCGGGAGCACCAGGACGCGTCTTCGTCGCCTCGCCTCGGTTGTCTCTGGACAACGGGGCGATGGTGGCCCGCGCAGCTCGCTTCCGCTTCGACCGTGGAGAGGTCGCCCCGCTCGACGGCTCCGCTTCTGCTTCGTTGCCCTTTCCGGGCATGAACAGCGCTCCCTCATGAGGGGCGCATTCCCCGACCGCGGTTTCCGTTCGAACCCGGTACAACGAACTTAAAAGGCTATGTATCCGGTCATTTTCGAACTCCCAAACTGGGTCCCCTTCCTCGGGGGTCAGGCGATCACGTCGTTCGGCGTGTTCATGCTTCTCGCATTCCTCACGGCGGGGTATGTCCTTCGGGCGGAGCTGCGTCGCATCGGTGAGGATCCCGAAAAGGCGTGGGACTTCGTCTTCATGGCGGTCGTCGGCGGAATTCTGGGCGCGAAAGGGTATTACATCCTGCTGAACTACCCTCGCCTCATGAACGATCCGGGCGCTTTGATTTTCTCGCGGGGTGGCCTCGTCTGGTATGGCGGGTTCCTCCTTGCGACGGCGCTGGTCATTCGAGAAATCAAGAAGCAGAAGCTCTCCGTGCCCCAGATGGCGGACCTCATCGCGCCCGCGCTGGCTCTGGCCTATGCGGTCGGGCGCATCGGTTGTTTCCTGGTGGGTGACGACTGGGGCCGTCCGACCGCGTCCATCTTCGGTGTCCGCTTTCCCCGCGGCACGCCGGCGACGACGGTCCAGAACATCGAGCAGATGTTCGGAATCACCGTGGATCCCGATCTCGTAGAGCAATACGGACAGGTGGTTCCGGTACACCCCACGCAGCTCTACGAGGTGGGGATGAGCACGCTGATCTTCTTCGCCCTGTGGCGCATACGCGACCATAAGCACGCCAAAGGATGGCTCTTCATGCTCTGGCTCGCGCTCGCGGGCCTGGAGCGGTTCCTCGTCGAGTTCCTGCGTGCCAAGGACGATCGGTTCTTCGGAGTCCTCACCCTCGCTCAGATCATCAGCCTCGGGATCGTAGCGGTGGGTCTCGTCGGGGCCTCGAAGACACGAGGGGGGACGCATCCGGAGCCGGAGAAGGCATAGATGGAACGTGGCTCCTGCACCGTCCTGCATGCATCCGACTTCCAGTGCGGAAGGCCGTTCGTGGCCCGTGCCGCGGAGGCCTTGGTGCGCCTGGCGTCGGAGATCCGTCCGGACGTGGTCGTCGTATCCGGGGACCTGACACAACGTGCCAAGGTGCGGGAGTTCGAGCAGGCCCGAGCGCTGCTGGACCGATTAGGGGACGTTCCCGTCGTCCTCACGCCGGGTAACCATGACGTTCCACTCTATCGAATCTGGGAGCGGCTTCTCTCCCCCCATCGCAACTGGCGACGGTTCACGAGTTCTGACCTGGACACCGTAACGAGAGTGGAAGGGGCGACGTTCGTCGCACTCGACTCGTCCGCTCCACACAGGGCCGTGGTCAACGGTCGCATCGATCAGGAACAGGTCGAGTTCGCGCGCTATGCGTTCGAGAAGAGCGACAGCGCCGACTACCGGGTACTTGTCACACATCACCACTTCGCGCCTGTGCCGGACGGGAAGGGGGGAGATCCACTGCCGAACGCGTCATCCCTCGCTCGCGCATTCGAAGACATGGGGGTGGACGTCGTGCTCGGAGGCCACGTCCATCAGATCCACATTCGCACATCGATCGATGTGCCATCGCTTCCGGTACGACCACGTCTCGACGCGGACGGGCCGCGGAACGGGGGTGGAACAGCCTGACCGTCGTGAAGCTGACCCCGGAGGCGGTCGACGTTACTCCGTACCGTTTGGGCCCCGACGCCGTCGATTTTCAGGCCACCGAAGCGGTTCGATTCTCGCACGGGCCGGAGATCGAGAGACCGGAGCCGGTTTCGTGACCACGCGGTATCGCCGGAAGCGACTCTCGCGTGGCGATTCTCTGGCTGCGGCAGCGGTGTCCGTCGCGTTGGGGGCCGGGGTCGGGGCGGTCGCGTTCTACCTTACACGCGTCTTGCTGTCCCGCGAGCCGCTCGCAGGGGGAACCCGAGTCTCCGGCCAGGACACGGATACGTCCGGCCGTCTGCCGGCGGGTGACGGGGAGTCGGGCAGTGCGCCGGCTGAGTGAACCGAGGCGTACTCAGGGGCGTCCGGGCTGCGTGAAACCGTTTCTTCTCACGTCGCTCCTGGTCCTCGCCATCGGGAGCCCTCTCGAGGGTGCGGCGCAGCTCAGGGGTCCGGAGATCGAGGCCGTCCGGTACGAGGGCAATGCGACGTTCCCCGCCGACTCGCTTTCGCGGGCGATCGTGACACAGGAGACCGCTTGTCGATCGGCCGTCCTCAAGTTCCCCATTCCGTTCTGCGGCCTGGGTGTGGGCTTCTCGCTGAGGCGATCCTATCTGCGCGATCGGGATCTGCCCCGAGATCAGACACGGCTCATGATCTGGTACCAGAGGCGAGGCTTCCTGGAGGTTCAGGTCGCGTCCCCGGAGGTGGTGTCGGTCCGCGAAGAGGTCGAGGTCCTGTTTCGCATCGTAGAGGGCCGGCCGGTGCTTGCCGACACGATCTCGTTTCTCGGAGTCGACGGCCTCGAAGAGACCGGGCTTCTCGACAATCTCCCGCTCCGACAGGGTGACCGGCTCAGCACCCTGGCACTCGACGCGACCAGCGACTCTATCCGGCGTCGCCTGAACAACCAGGGCTTTGCCTACGGAGATGTGTTCCGCAGGGCATTCAGGCCGGACGATGATCCGTACAACGCTCAGGTGACGTTCGAGATCGTTCGAGGCCCTCCCACGACGTACGGAGCGATCAACATCACCGGACTCGATGCACTGACTGTCGGGACGGTACGGCGGACGCTTCAGTTCAACTCGGGTGATCGATACCGCGAGGTCGATATCCGCGACGCGGGCGCCCGGCTGCGAGGGCTCGAGATCGTTCGGAACGCCCGGGTCGTGCCGGCGATCGGAGAGACGCCCCAGTCCGTCGTCGACGTCAACGTCGAAGTCTCGGAGGGTGACGCATACCGTGTGCGGGCGGGTGGCGGATGGAGTACCGCCGAATGTCTGAACGTCGAGGCTCGCTGGTCCAGCAGAAACTTCCTCGGTGGGGGCCGAGTGCTTCAGGTGAGGGGGAGGCTCGGCAACCTGCTCGCGTCCGATTTCAGGGACGTCTTGTGGTGCACGCAGAGCGGTGAGGGGCAATTCGCGCAGCCCACATGGCTCGCGGCTGTCGATCTCGTACAGCCGTGGATCTTCTCCACGCGCAACTCCCTTACCGCGTCCGTCTTCGCAGAACGCCAATCCCTTCCGGATGTCTTCATCCGCAGGGCTGTCGGTATCCAGCTCAGGCTCGTCCGCTCCCTTCGCCCCGAGACGACCCTCGCGCTCTTCTACCGTCCGGAACTGTCGGAACTCGATGCAGATGATGCGCTGTTCTGCACGGGCTTCCTGGTTTGCAGCCCGTCCGACATCGAGGGGCTCGAGGGGGCCAACTGGCTCTCTCCCATCGGCGTGACCATCGCGGAGGATCGTTCGGACGACCTACTCGACCCTCGCACCGGTTCCCGCCTCCTCCTGGAGGTGGAGCACGCGGCGCCCTGGACGGCGTCGGACTTCCGATACGACCGGCTCGTGGCCGAAGCGTCGTGGTATTCGTCACTCAGCGAGTCGACGGTGTTTGCGACCCGGCTTCGGGGTGGATGGGTCGGCTCGGGAGGCTTCGAGGGAGTCGTGCAGGCCAGCGAGGACGTGGAGATCGTGCACCCGCAGAAGCGGTTCTACGCGGGGGGAGCCAACTCCGTCCGCGGATTCGCGCAGAGCAGGCTTGGTCCGCGTGTTCTGGTCTCCGACCCGGTCGACTTGCTGTCGCCCGTCGAGAACGATGGTGCTGGATGCGCACCCCAGGCGCTCGTGGATCTTTCGTGTGACGCCGGGGCAATGGCGGACCAGCAGTTCAATCCGCGCCCGACCGGAGGCACACGTGTCCTCGAGGCCAACGCCGAGGTGAGGTTCCGGCTCGCTTCGTGGTTGGAGGGCGTGACCTTCACGGATGTCGGTCAGGCGTGGGGCACCGACGTGCCCATGGCGTTCAGCGATCTGGAGTTCGCTCCTGGGGTCGGTGTTCGGTTCCCGAGCCCTGTCGGACCGATCCGTATCGACGTCGCGTACCGGTTCCGCGGCGGGGAAGATCTTCCCGTAGTCACGCCACAGATCAGAGCCTTCGACCCCGACACGGACACGATGGCCGATTGGCTGACGGTCGACGGGCAGGAGATCCCGTGGGTCCTGACGAACGACCTGGCCTTGTTGAACCCGCTCGTCCTCTTTGGTGAAGACGAGGGTAGGCTCCAGTTCCACCTCTCCATCGGTCAGGCGTTCTGATGAGCACGATGCCGCCAGAAGACCTGAATGTGCCGGAAGAGGACCCGGACGTGCCCGTGGAATCTCCGGACGAGGAGACGACCCACGAGGCGAGCCAGCTGGAGGCGCTGGCGGGGGAGCTCGTCGAGACGGTCGAGACGCACGTCGTAGAGGGCATCTCGCGCCTCGCTCGTTTCGGAATCCGATTCAGGCGCGGGATCACGCTGACGCTCCTCCTCGTCATCCTCGCAGTCGTCGTGGTGGCGCAGACCGGGCGGGGACAGGAGCTCGCACTCCGAACCGCGCTCGATCGGCTCGATGGCGTGCTCGCGGGTGAGTTGATCGTGCGAGGTATTCGTAGTGGGACATTGCTTACGGGTGCGACCCTGACCGACGTCAGGCTCGATGCCGCCGGTGGTCGGAGCTTCCTTCAGGCGGACTCGGTGGTCCTTCGGTACTCGCTCGTCTCGTACATCATGGGCGGCGCGGCGGTACGCTCGACGATCCTCTGGGGTCTCGACCTCGAAATCTCCCGGTACGAGGGTGAGGAGGCCCCGAACGTGGCGGGCATCCTGGCGGAGAGCGCCCCCGACTCGGCTGCGCGGAGCGCGGATCTTCCTCTTCAGTTGGGTCGAATTGGGGTCCGTGAGGGCCGCGTTCGAATTCTGTCGCCTCAGGTTTCCGGGTCGACTGCCCCGACCGTTATCGGGCCGTCGGGAGAGCAGCTACGCCAGCTGGCCTTCGAGGATCTCGACCTCGACCTCGAGAATGCGATCCTGGTCCGGAGCAGCGCGGTACCGTTCGAAGCGCGGCTCGCGTCGTTCTCCTCCGCGGTCCACCTCCGGCTCGAACCCCTCCGGCTCCGGGAGGTCTTCGGCAATGTGTCCTTCGGCGCTCAGGGAATCCGGGTTTGGGACGCGGCGTTCAGGATGCCGATGACCCTCATGCGGGGAGACCTGACGGTGGGTCCCGTCCGGCCAGGCGAGCCCTGGACCTTCCGGAGCACGCTCGAGGCAGATGGTTGGGGAGAGCTGAGCGATCTCCAGTGGATCGACGAGCGAATCCCGACCGGTCGCTTTCGAGGGGGCGCGGACGTGTCGGTGCTGGATGCGGTCGTAATGGACTTCGAC
>JBDGVT010000063.1:0-18161 GCA_039585495.1 Gemmatimonadota bacterium
CTCGCCCGATAGGCGTCGCAATGTGGTGACCCGCGTCTCGTCCTCCTGCTCCGACGTTCGGATCACTTCGAGCAACACTCCGCGCCATCGGAGGCCATACGTCGCGACTCCGCCGTCCATCGTATTGGGCCCCTTCGCGATCGAGATCGTCAGCAGTAGTCGATCTCCCGAGACCTCGTACGTGCCCCCGTGGGCGTGGAACACGTCGAAGGCCCGCAGCCGCTCCGCGTCGGTCGTCTCGTCATCGAACGATGCGCGAGGCCCCGACTCGCGGATCTCCTGCACGGAGTAGTGGCGCTCGGTGAACAGGTAGCGTCCCGGCTGCGGCGTGGAATTCACCCACGACGAGTCGCCGCGTGCGTACGAGCGCTCGACCACCTCCCAGGCCGTGCCTGTGAGCTCGAACTGAGCGTGCGCCGGAGTAGTGCGGGCGCCGAGCGCCAACGAACCGATGCCGACGATCACCCAAGTGCAGCATCTCATGTGCCCTCACGATCCGATGATTTCAGTCCGTGCACCACCACATGTGGGTGCACGTATCCGCGGTCGACGCGAATGGCCTCCACATCTTCGAAACCCAGGCCCTGAATCATCGCTGTCAGGTCCTTGACGCTCTGATAGTGGGTCTGTCCCCCGTGCGTCAATCTGACGACGCGGACCGCGAAGAACTCCTGCAGGGCCGCGGGTGCAAACTTCCAGAGGGGCTGTGTGTCCAGCTCCTTCACCACGAGCCTGCCGCCGGGCTTCAGTGTGTGACGACACGCCTCCAACACACGGGACTTCACTTCGTCCGGCATCAGATACAGAACGTCGAGGATGGTCACGCAGTCGTATGTGGCCGCCGGGAGGTCCTCGACGATCCCCTCCTGGAGCGTGAAGGGTCCGGCCTTGGAGGTACGGGCCAGTGCGAGTTTGCCGCGGTCGGGGTCGATCCCGTGGAGCTGAAGATCGGACCGCTCGAGCGCGAGGTAGGTGAGCCAGAGTCCGGAACCGCATCCCACGTCGAGCAGCCGACCGCTGCGGGGGATCAGCGGCAGAACACGATCGAAGGGGCAGATGCGCCAGCGGACGTGGAGATACGCCGACAGGGCGACACCGGAGTCCTCGTACTGGCTGACCACGCGTCGAGCGCCACCAGCCATCAGCTGTCTCGCTCAGCCGAGTGCGGAGGCAGAGTCTTCGTTTCGGTACGCCGGGCTCGACAGATGAAGCCCACCCCCATGGGGAGGTCGATGCGCCGCATGATCGATCCCTCCAGCGACAAGAGACCGGCGAGCGCGCTGTTCAGTGGGGCAGGCGGCACGCCGAATCCGCTCATGCCGTGTTCCTCGTCTGGCCCAGGCCTGGGCAGCAGTCTCTGAAACGCGCGAACGAGCGCGATGGGAGGAAAGAGCGCGGAGTTCGCGTAGCTGAGTTGTTCGACCTCCCAACCCGCTCCCGAAACACGTTCCGACAGCTCACGCCGCCGGTACCGTCTCAGGTGATGCACATGCTCGTCGTGCACGCTCCAGAGCCACGGATGCGCCGAGGTCATGATGAGCATGTGACCACCGGGCCTCGTGACGCGGTGCATTTCACGAAGCATGAGTCCGTCGTTTTCGACATGCTCGATCACGCCGAACGCGGTCACCAGGTCGAAGGTCTCATCCGGGTGGGGGAGGGCAGTGGCGGACGCGACGGCCACGCCCGGACGCGACGGCCACGCCCGATCGGCCGCGATCTCTCGTGAACGAGGCTGCTGCGAGCGAGTAGTCCAGCCCCAAGACGCGCCCGAACCGCTCGAGCAGGTCGAGATTGCCGCCGGTGCCGCACCCCACGTCCAGGATCCTCCAATCCGGGGTCGGATCAAGCGCTTCGATCTGCTTCCGGTAGATCTCTCGCATCCCGACGAACCACCAATGAGACTCCTCGAGTGCGTGGGTCTGGACGTAGGCGAGATCCTCCATGCTAGGCAGACTGGCCAGCGAATGAGCGCAGGGTGACGCCGACCTCGTCGAAGCCCTCACGGAGTCGGGGGTCCACCAAGGCCGCGGTCTCGCCGGTCCAGTCGAAACCCCAGTCGTATCGCTCCTGGAGAGGAGGGGTCGTTACCCCGGGGTGTACGACGAGCTCGGCCATCGCCCCCTGGGGTACCGAAGCCAACCCCCTCAGAATTCGCTCGACCGTCAGGTGACCGCTCAACCCCAGCGTGGGCGTGGCGTCCGCTGCCCGGAGGGTCCCGAGCGAGCCACGCCGGACACGTCGAAGGGCGTTGAGCCCGAGGCGGAGTCCCGAGAGCATGAGTCCCGGATTCCCGTCGCCGATCGGCGAGAAAGCAGGCGCGCGCACCCACCCGATGTGGTACTTACGCGCCAACTCCACGACCACCGGCCAGATGAGCGGAAGCAGATGCACGTGCTGATGGGCATCCAGGTGGGTGGGCCGCAGACCCGCCTCGTGGACCTTCTCGATCTGGGCCTCCAGTTCTCGCCGGATGGACCAGCGACTCACGCGTCCCGTCAGGACGTTTCGAATCAGAGCGGGGTGATCATCCGAGAAACGCCCCTCCGCTGTCACCAGACCGCCCAGGAGCGTGGGATCCGTGAGCGGCCGCTCACCCACGAGCGTGAGGTGCACGCCCACATCCAGCTCCGGGCAACGACCACACACCTCTACGCCATTGTCGAAGGTCTCACCAGCAGGAGAGATCGACGTACTGGTGACGACACCCTCGCGATGGGCCTTCTCGATGCCCCGATCGATGTCCAGATGGAGTCCGAGGTCGTCGGCGTTCACGATCAGAGATCGCGTCCCGGGGTTACGAGACAATCACGACTCCCGGGGCGTGGACGACGCCCCCACGATGTACGTCGGTCGCCCCTTCGTCTGGTCGTACACACGACCTACGTATTCACCGAGCAGTCCAATCCCGATCAGCTGGATCCCGCCCAGAAGCGTGATCGCGGCGGCCAGCGTTGCCCACCCGGGAGGAGAGATCGAAGCGTCACCGGAAAGCAGCGCGACGGCGCCCGCGATCACGGCGACGACGCCATAAGCCAGCGACAACAGGGCGATGGTGACCCCGAAGGCCGTGAAGAGCCTCAGGGGGAGAATGGTGAAGGAGAAGACCCCGGTCGATACGAGGTGCAACAGCTGCCGGAAGGTGTACTTCTCCACGCCTGCAAAGCGCTCACGAGGTTCGTACTCGATGCCGAGTTGACGAAAGCCGACCCAGTCGATGAGACCGCGCAGGAACTTGTCGCGTTCGGGCATCGAGATGAGTGCATCGAGAACGACCCGGTCCACGAGGCGAAAGTCGGATTGTCCGAATTTGAGGTTCAGGCCGGAAATGAACCGCAGGATTCCGTACCCGATCCTCATGAGCACCCGACGCCGAAACGTCATCGCGAGCGCGGCGTCCTTCGACGTATAGACGACGTCGTTTCCATCGCGCCAGCCGTCGACCATTTCGGGGATCAGGGCAGGTGGGTGCTGCAGGTCGGAGTCCATGGTGACTACGACATCGCCGCGCGCATTCTCGAGCCCTGCCAGAAGTGCGGCCTGATGCCCGAAATTTCGTGAGAGGCTCAGCCAACGAACGTGCGGGTCGTCGTCGTGGAGCTTCGCCAGGACTTCGCGACTCTCATCGCCGCTCCCGTCGTCCACGATGAGGATCTCGTAGTCCTCGGCGAGGCCGGGAACGATTTCCGTGACCTCCTTTACGAACTGGGGCAGCCCCTCGGCTTCGTTGTACGCGGGGGCCACGATCGAGAGAAGGCGGGGACGGGGGCGACGGGTTTTAGTGCCTGCAGAGGGCGCCGACATATTCGCTCCCGAGTGATCTCGACTGGATACCGGGATGATCGACCTCCGGGCGCACGAACGCCACCCCTATGCTAGCTTGGCGCCATGCCGCCCAACGACCCGTCCGCCCAGGCCGTGACACGACCTGCTATCCCTGAGCGCTGGGTCTTCTTTGGCGTCTGGTGCGCGACCGCGATCCTCGGCTTCCTCTACTTCGACCGCGGCTGGATGGCACAAGACGTGGGCACGCTCGGGCACGCGGCGGAGAGGGTCCTCGCGGGAGAGCTCCCGCATCGTGACTTCGTCGATGTGTATACGGGCGGTCAGGCCATGTTCAACGCAGCGGCCTTCGCCGTCTTCGGGGTGAGCCTGACGACGTTGCGCCTGGTTTTCCTTGCTGCCTATCTGCTCTGGGTCCCCGCGGTGTGGGTCGTGGCTCGCACCTTCGGACGCCCCCCTCTAGCCGCCGCCGTGACGTTTCTTGCCGCGTCCCTGACCCTGCCGATCTACGCTGAAGGCATGCCGAGTTGGTACAACCTCTTTCTGGCCACGGCAGGCGTCGCGTTCCTCCTGCGGTATAGCCAGGGTCGCCAGGTCTTCTGGGTGGTGCTGGCTGGAGTCGCCGGGGGGCTCTCGATCCTCTTCAAGATCGTCGGCCTGTACTACGTCGCCGCGGCACTCCTTTTCCTGTTGTACCTCGAGACGACGGACGAGTCAGGGCAAGACGACGGACCTGACCTCATGTATCGCGGATTTGCCGCGAGCGCCTGTCTGGTGGTGGCGCTGCTTGTGCTGTCCGTCGTCATGACGGGAAGCGATACGAAAGGGCTCGTCCATTTCGCGCTTCCACCGCTCGCCGCGGTTGCCGTGGTAGCCGGACGGTTTCGAACCGCGAGCGGTCGCAAGTCGAGTGACCGGTTCAGGCGCGCGCTCGCGTCGATACTGCCCTTCGTCGCGGGCGTGGGCGGGCCGATCATGGTCTTCCTCGTGCCATACGTCCTGTCGGGGGCGCTCGGGTCGCTCTACGAGGGTGTCCTGGTCCTCCCGCGCCTGCGCTTCGAGTTCGCGGCCTGGGACTCGCCGCGTCTGCTCGGCTTTCTGCCGGCGATCGGCGTCGTCGCCTGGGTCGCATGGACCCCCTCATGGGACAGCGCCGCCGGACGAGGAATCGCGCTGGCCGGAGGCGCGCTCATGCTCGGTGCCGTGGCCATGACGCACGTCGACGGGGTCTACCGGACCGTGTGGTGGACGCTCAGATCGTTTGGACCGGTCCTCGCAGTCGCCGGAGCGTGGATCCTGCTTCGCCGTGGGCGAGACGGACCGGCGAGGCAGGGCGCAGGAAAAGCAGGTGGACTTCTCGTGCTCGCCGTCTTCGGTTTCTGCAACCTCGTGCAGATCCCGTTCGCTGCGCCGGTCTACTTCCTCTACGCCGCTCCTCTCCTCGTTCTGCTTGCCATCGGACTCTCGGGTGACCGTTTTGGCGCGGCAAACAAGAGGCTGATGTTCGCCACGGTTGTCCTGGTGGGCTTTTCGATATTCAGGCTCGATGCCGGCTTTCTCTATCATCTGGGTTTCCGGTACCGTGCCCACCGGCAGACGGAGGTCTTGGAGCTGCCACGCGCCCGGGGCATCCGGGTGACGCCTGAAGAGAAGGACGAGATCGAACGTCTGGTCAACGGAGTGCTCCGTCTTGGCGCCGGTCCCACGATCCTCGCGATTCCCGATGCCCCCGAGGTCTACTTCCTGACCGGACTAAAGAACCCGACGAGGGCACTCTTCGAGTTCTTCGACGACGGACCGTCGCGAACGGAGCAGGTGCTTTCGCTGCTGGACGACACACAGCTGGATCTCGTCGTACTCAATCGACGGAGACTGTTCTCGCCACCCGTCGAGGGTCCTCTATTGGACAGTCTGCTCGCGCGTTTTCCTCTTACGGCGGAGGTGGGGCGCTTCCGGATCCTCTGGAAGGGTCCCGAGCAGGAGGCCGGTGGCGGCTGAGAGGGTGCCGCTGGGTCGGCCGTCTCACTTCAGGGAGTGTTCTGTCGCTTGTCCTCGACGACGTCCTCGATGATCTGATCCAGCGTCGTCGTGGGCCGAAAGCCGGTCAACTGCTGGAGGCGTGTCAGGTCGGGCACGCGGCGGTGCATGTCCTCGAAGCCCTCGGAGTAGGCCACGTCATAGGGCACCCTCTGGATCGACGACTCGCTCCCCGCGATCTCACGAACCCGATCGGCCAATGCGTTGATCGTCGTCTCCTCGTCGCTGCCGACATTGACGACCTGGCCCACCGCCTCCGGGGTTTTGATGAGGCGCATCAGAGCTTCCACCGAGTCGGCGACGTGGCAAAAACAGCGAGCCTGTTCCCCTGTCCCGAATACGGTGATCGGATCACCCGCAAGCGCCTGACCCGCGAATCGCGGCAGCACCATGCCGTACCGCCCGACCTGTCGCGGCCCCACGGTGTTGAAGAACCGCACCACGATCACCGGGAGCTTCTTCTCGCGGCTGTATGCCAGAGCGAGCCACTCGTCCAACGCCTTCGAGCACGCATAGCCCCACCGTGTGTGTGTGGTCGGTCCGAGGGTAACGTCGTCTTCTTCGGAGAAGCGCACGTTCGTCGACTTCCCGTAGACCTCCGAAGTCGATGCCACGACACAGAGCCTCCCCTTTCCTGCCGCCGCGCCCAGCACGACCTCGGTTCCCCGCACGTTGGTCTCGATGGTCTTGGTCGGTTGCTCGATGATCAGTTGAACACCAACCGCCGCGGCCAGGTGAACCGTGACGTCACACGTGTCGACCAGCTCCTGGACCAGTGGTGGATCCGTGACCGATCCGATGCGGTAGCGAAAGCCCGGCTCGTCGATGAGGTGTTCGATGTTGCTCATCGAGCCTGTGGACAGGTCGTCGAGGACCATCACACGATCGCCGTCGGCCATCAGGCGATCGGCAAGGTGCGAACCGATGAAGCCGGCGCCGCCGGTAATGAGGACTTGCATGGGCTTGGGACCGAGGTCTCTAGTTGGTCCTCAGGTCGAAGTCCACCGTCTGTGACGTGCAGCCCAGGTTCTCGACAAACAGGGGTCCACTCAGGGTCGCGAGGAAGGCGGCGTCCTCGTTGATGTTCGTGAAGTCCACCTCAACCCTCCAATCGCACAACCCATCATATTCGTCCGCGAGTTCGTAGAAGCCCGCGGCGTTCGTCGGCTCGGAATCGCCCACGTCTCCCGTGCTCTCCCGGATCATGCTGACGGTCGCCGGCTCGGGCACACTGTCGAGAAGCACGGTGCCAGAGACGAGCGCTCGGTTGAGTGCCGACTGAAGCGAGTCCTCACCGCAGGCAGCGAACGCGAGCGCGCCAAGCACAACCAGAAACAGAGATCTCATGAGATTTGTCCTTTTGCGGCGAACGAGGGAAGGTCGGTCGGTCAATCCGGATTGGCGACAGCGGGTGTAGCAACATCCGCATCCACGCCAGTGCGGCGCAACCTCACGGCCCGTTTCTTTCGAACAAGCCGATTTCCGTCAGGAACGTGGTCACGTGTCCGACGATGTCCCGCCAGATCGGCGCGCAGTCGTTGTGCGCACAGTCGATGTCCGTGACGGAGAGGCCTGGCCGAGCACCAGCGATGGCCTCGGCATGATGGTACCCGATCACGTTGTCGCGACGGCCATGCATGAGGAGGATCGGCTCCGTGAAGCCTGCCACCACAGCCCGGGTGTCGAACCGGTCTCTCACCAGGAACCCGGGGACCCTGCTCTCCCTCGCAATCGCCGTCGCAGAACTGAAGGTCGACTGGAGAATCATCGCGGCCACGGGCCGAGCCTCGGCCAAATCTGACGCCGCTGCTCCACCCATCGAACGGCCGTATGCCACGATCCGATCGCTATCGACATCGTCTCTTGCCGCCAACCAGTCGAAGGCAGCCGAATAGGTCTCCTTGAGGGAGGACCGGGTGGGAGAGCCCTCGGAGTACCCGTATCCGGGGAACTCGACGGCTAAGGCGCCCACTCCTTCGCTCGCGAGAATCTGCATCTCTGGGCGCCAGTCTTCGATCAGTTCACCATTTCCGTGGGCGAACACGACGGTGGGGCCCGGTCCCGTCGTCGCGGACGGAAAGTACCATGCTTCGATCCGGCCCGAGGCGGTTTCGAGCCATACCTGCGTCACACCTTCGGGGGCGATGGGTCCCGATCGAGGGGACTCACGATGCGTGCCCGGAAACGCGAGGCGCCGCTGCACGAAGAAGATCAGCACCAGATAACCGATCACCGCGAGGGCAGCGATTCGGACCGCGGCGAACATGACCCGGCTCAGCGTTGCCCGATCCACCACCCGATATGCTCCTCGACCACGGTCATTGGGTGGGATCCATGGGACAACGGCTTCCGGTCAGCCTGGTTCGCATCGGGTCCGTCCTGACTCGGTTGCTCCTTCGCGGCGAGGGCCGACACATCGTTCCTCCAGATGGGGTCCGGTTCCAAAATGGGGCGGAGCCGTGCCTCTCGCACGCGTGCGGATGCGACGTCACGAACTACTCCCCCCAGACGTCCTCGAAAACCCGCAGGTAGTTCCTGCCCAGGAAGTCGAGAATCAGGTCGTCGGAGTGTCCGCGGGCAGCGAGCGCGTCGGTGAGCCTCGGGACCTTCCCGATGTGCTCCAGACCGTCCGGGGCGAGTTCGAGGCCAAAGTGATCGCTGCCCAGGCCGACGTGTTTCGGCCCCGCGATCTCGAAAGCGGTTTCAATATCCCGCACCACACTGTCCAGATCACGCTGAGCAACGTGGATGATGCCTACGACGCCGCCATTCTCGGCCACAGCCTCGAGCATGGCGCGATCCCGCGGAAGCTCCAGGCGAGGGCGGGGGAGCCTTCCCCCTGCCAGGTCCTTGGCGTCGGGCGAAGTGTCCGGGAACATCGTAGGTGTGGTGTGAGAGAGGATGACCGGTCGCTCGGTCAGTTCGAGAATCTCCCAGAAGCCCACTTCTCCGATGTGGACCAGGTCGATCACGATCCGGAGCCGATCCAGGCGTGTGACGACTTCCCGCCCGAGCGACGTGAGTCCCCCCTGCGTTTCCGCTGCCCAGCATCCGTCTGCGAATGCGTTTCGGCGGGTATGAGTCAGGCTCACGGATCGAAGGCCAAGCCTGTGATACAGATCGAGGAAGCGCGGATCCGTACCCAACGGCTCGCAGCCCTCGAACGAAAGCACCAGAGCCACGTGGCCTCGATCCTTGGCGTTGCGGATGTCTCTGACCGTCGTGGCGAGCACCAGGCCATCGTGGCGTGCCACCTGATCGTGGAGATTCCATAACATTTCCATGCCACGGCGAAACGGGTCGGCAAGCCAGTCGTCGTCGAGGTAGATGGCGCAGAGCTGGGCGGTGATACCGCCCTCGATCCACCGCGGGAGGTCGTATTGGCCCATGCAGCCGAACCAGACTGTATGGGCACTCATCCCGAACTTGATGAGGGGCGAATTCTCCAGACCGGGGGGTGCTTCCCAGTCGAGGCCGGGCACCTCGATCCGCTCCCCCAGGCTCATTTTGCCCTCGGTGACCGGAATCAGGATGTCACTGTGGCCATCGATGACGATCGCCGCACGATGAAGCGCGGTTGTCGTCTCAGTCGGTGCGTCCGCCACGATATCGGGGGTAGGGGAGTTGGACCGATCCACAATGGCGACCTCCCGACCGGACCGGCAAGCAGGTCGCCCGACGCGGATCGAAAAGCACGGCTCAGGAACTTTTCCGGATTTCGATGTTTTTTGACCTTATCCTCTGGTATGGCACCGCGAACCCCGGCACGCTCCATGGCAAACCACCCACGTCTGCGACCCCGCTTCCTCCTGACGGGCGCGGTGCTTCTGGCAGGCTCGTGCGGGGGCACCCCGACAGGTGGCGGCATCGACGACAACGGAGAGTTCGTTTGTGACCTGCCCATGGAGTTCTTCACGGACGTGGGCCTGGGTCGGGGCGCCATTCCGACCCTCCAGAATCCTGAGCTGATCCCCGGAACGCCTCTGCCGGGCAACGCGTATCTGCTGCCCACGGACCGGGTGTTCGGATTCTTGCTGGCCGGTGAACCGATCGCTGTCCCACACAACATCCTGTGGTATCACGAGGTCGTGAATCTGGATCGGGGCGGTGAGCAGGTCGCGATCACGTACTGCCCCATCACCGGGTCGGGGCTCGGGTTTGATCGCAGCTCGATCGACGGACAGGAGTTGGGTGTCTCAGGGCTCCTCTTCAAGAACAACCTGATCATGTTCAACCGAGGCGAGCCGGAATCGCTCTGGCCTCAGATGCTGGGTGAGGCGAAGTGCAAGGCCGAAGTGGGCCGGCGGCTCGACCGCTTTCCGATCTTCGAGATGACGTGGCAGGCCTGGACCGACCTCTACCCCCAGACGCTGGTCATCACGAGTGATGTCAACATCTCTCGCAACTACACGCTCAACCCCTACGGCGATTACGGTTCGCTCACCAACGACCGATTCCTGTTTCCGGCCATGCCGGATCTGGACGAACGCCGGCCCGCGAAGGAGCGCGTTTTGGGCCTGCCGCCCACCGACGGCGGGGAGCCAGGTATCGCGTACCCGTTCCTGGAGTTGGATGGACAGGTCGGGAGTTGGATCGTCGATCACACGACTTGGAATGGGGAAGACGTCGTCATGCTCTGGGCCGACGTACCGACCGGCGGCGGCATCTTCCGGCCCTTCCATCCGGTCACCGGCGAAAGGCTCGAATTTGTGCAGACAAGCGCCGACGGCATCCACGACACGACGACAGGGACCCGGTGGAGCATCGCGGGAGAAGCGATCGAGGGCCCGCTGCTGGGGGAACGCCTCGAGCCCGTTCTCGAAGCCTACGTCGCGTACTGGGGTGCCTGGGCGGCGTTCTACCCGGACACGCGGCTCTGGCTCGGCTCGTAGGGTCGGGCGAAGCCCGCTACGACCAGTTCCAGAAATAGCCCAAGACGAGCGCTTCACCCGCGGGGAGGTTCTTGCCCGCCAACGGAATCCGGGCGCCGAGCTCGAACTGGCCCGGGCCGATGGGATAGAGGAGTGACGGGGTCACCTGTAGATACTCCCGGCTGCTGTTCTCCGTAGGGATTCCCTCGATGACCGGTGTGTCACCATCCCATCCCTCCGCGATCACCTTGTACCCCAGCTTGCCGACCTGCCCACCGACTTGAGCCAGGAAGAAGACCTCGTTGCCGTAGTCGCGTTCGATTTCCTGGTTGATCTCTCGCCACCGATATCCTAGCCACGCCAGGGCGTACAAGGATCTTGGGTAGAAGGAGTGGCCGACCTCTGCGATGAGCTCCCAGTCCCTCTGACCTTCACCCAGAGGAATGATCTCGGCGTCGACCGGGAAGTCACCGGCGGGGAGCTTCACGCCACCGCGTATGGCCAACGGAAAGCCGAATCCGAAGTAGCTCAGCGGTGCAACACGGACCCACGCTTTCGGGTCGCCGATTCCCGTCTTGGTCCTGTCAGCCGTGATGTCGTCGAACTGGAGCCTGTGGAAGGGCATTTCGATCCAGGCATCGATCCCTGACCAGATGCCGATCGCCGCGGTGACGAAGATGGAGGTCGCGACGGCGTGGCCCTCCGCAAACAGAGGCGTCTTCTCGGACTGGATGTCGTAACGCTCGCGGGTATCGAGGTAGTAGAGCGACGACGCTACCCAGCCGTTTCCCGGTGCCTCGACCCACTGACCCGCGATCGGCTCGGGTAGAGGCATTGAGATGAAGAACGCGACCGCGACCGCAGCAGCAGGCACCGTGCGGGGCAGGCTCACCCTCCCACGGCCAGCGTCGTGCCTTGATTGAACGCGGCCCAGGCGCCCCAAAAGGCCACGTGGGCGTCGGGAATCTGGCGGAGCGTCGCGCCACCGGAGCCAGCCAGCGGGCCCGACAGCGGGGTGCCATCCACGGCCCACGTGGTCCCGGTCACATCGTCGACGAACCCATGGAGCGTAGCCGTGAGGGTCGCGTCCTGTCCCTCCACGGTGGCCCGGTAGGCACCTGCGGCCTGCCGCGAAGCGTCGAAGAGCACGATGGCGGGCTCGCCATCGTACTCGAACTCGATGACGGCTTTCTGGCCTACCTCTTCCATGGCGAGGAAGGGGAACGCCGTGGATCTACCGTTGTCTTCAGGCACACCGAGCACCAACTCCTTGGGAGGACGCCGGTCATCGATCGGGATCGGAAAGCCGAGAAAGTCGTCGTTATAGAGGTTTCCGTAGAACGATCCATATGGATTGTCGAAATACCACGTCGGATCGTCCATTTCCGGTGTGAGGGTCAGGACTTTCGAATCGGGATGGAGCTCGATCCAGGCCTCCCAAGGCATCTCGATCAACGGAACCCGCTCGAGCTTCTGGCCGGACTTGGGGCCGCACCTGGCTTCTCCGAGCATCTGGGGCCAAAGCGATTCGGGCTCGGTGCGGTCGTACATGATCAGGTTGGCCTGGTAGAGCAGGCCCGAGACGCCAAACTCTGCGCCACCAGCCGACAATCTCGAGAAGGCCAGTGCCGATCCGGTGAGCGGACAGTAGGAGATCGCCACCTCAGGGAGATTCACGATCTCGTGGCGCCACATGATGTTGTGCGGAATCACCAACCACTCGCCTGCCGACCAATAGGCGATGACCCTGTCGGTGGGCCGGAAGTACGAGTTTTCGTCGGTTCTGGGGAAGGCTGGCAGGAACAGTGGATCCGTAAGCGCGGGGATGCCGTCTCGACCCACGCCCCCGTCGGCGATCAACGCCAGGTCCAGGTCACAGACCAGTTCCTCACCTGGTTGGAATTCACCCTGGGCCGGACTCGACCCGCACGCCGACGACGTGATCAGCGAGACCAGCAAGGCCCCTTTCATTGTCTTGTGCACCCCAACCGTCATCGATCGCCCCTCACCAAAACGGGTTCATGCCTGTCTTCCTATCCCGGAAGACACGAAATGGGGCTGAAGTTCCGCCGAGCAATCATGAGTCCGGGGCGTGAGGTCAGCAGGGAAGGGTGCTCCGCACGGGTAACCCCTCCGTCGAGGACCCCCACAGGGCGTTGAAGAGCAGCTTGAAGGTGTTTCGTGGCTGTCCCCTGTAGTGCGGGGTGAAAGAGAACAAGACGACCTGACCCGCCCCAACGGCTACCTGTGCCGTTGCCGTCTGCCCCGCCAGGAACTCGTCTCCCCCCAGCGTCCATCCGCTCACGAGGTAGTCTTCCTCGGGAAAACACACCGGGGTGGAGACCCCGGCCCGACGAGCGGAAGGCTGAAGCACCTGGCTCCTGGCGAAGAGCGTCACCGCGTCCTCCTCCATGCCGTATCCCAGGGGGTGCTCCGTGTCGACCTCGAGGCGAATGATCGAGCCAGGCAGGAAGAAGTCCTGTGTGGGCACCCCGCGGACGCGATTTCGGAAGGGAAGGCCGAAGGTGCTGATTGCGTAGTCCACCGAGGCGTCGAAGGCGACGACCCAACCCCCGTTCTCCACGAAAGCCCTGAGCGAGGCCGCGCCCTCCGCGCCCAGCCCGCCTGTGTACTCCTCGGGCATCGAAGCCGGTGCATTCCCGTCGCGAATCCCCGATTCTCCCTGCGCGGGGAGGATGACAACGTCGAAATCGGACAGATCACCCGCCCTGACGTCCGCATCCCAGATATTCTCCCATCCGATCCCGTATTCGTCGAGGACCCACCGGGTCCATCCCTCGGGCATCGGTGCTTGCCACGACCGGTAGATCGCCACTCTCGGAGCACGGGTGGCGGCCAAAGCGTCTGGCGGCGGGGCCGAGGCCAATCCAGAAAGCGTGACTCCGTATTCGTCGGCGAGACGCCTGGCCTCGGCCTCACTCAGCCCCGGCAGCCAGAACGCACCCGCCGCGACACCTCCGGACTCCCCGTCCAGGGCCTGCGTGGTCCGGTGAAGCGCGCCTCCGCCCTCCAGATAGCCTCCCAATGCCCGATACACCCAGTTCGAGGTCCCGTGGAGCAGGTATCCAGCCGAGCCCGCGGAACCCACGTCCCCTATTTCGCGGCTGACCACACCCCACTCCCCCGCGGGCATCTCGAACGGCTCGTCGACGTTGGCGACCTCCAGGCCCATCTGATACCGGAGTTCGTACCCCGTCATGTCGTATGGCGGGATCGGAGGCCCACCCGGGTACTGTCTCCTGTCCGGGAAGTCCTTCGGCTCCATCAGGTCCACGACGTACGGTCGAAACGACTGCGGAGGAATGACGTAAGTGCCTGCGGTATAGTCACGTCCACCCGCTGAGAATCCCTCGATCGCGCGCACGAATTCGATGCCCGATTGTGACATGAGTTCCATGAATTCGACCACAGTGCCGGGGTCGTGCGAGGCAGCGGGATCGAGCACATAGGCGAACGGCCCACCCTGGGCGGCCATCCCTCGCTCGATCTGCCGTTTGCCCATCCAGTAATGGTTGAACAGGTACTCCTCACGGAGCGTGGCGCCGGTGGCTGCCACCGCCTTCGCGGCGGTCATCATGTAGTCCATGGCGTCACGGATGTGCCAGCAGCCGCCCATCCAGGGATTGTTGTAGTTGGTCGAGGGCGTGAGCGCCGGCAGGTCGCCCGCTCGCGCCCCGAATGTCTCCGGAATGTCGTCGTAACAGCGCGGCGTCGCGTACCCCGCACCGGCGGTCTCCGTGAGGAATCCGAGCATGTTGTGGTAGTCGGGGCCGCCTCGCATGGAGCCGTTCCACCACAGATCGAACACGATTCCGCTGTTCACGCCGGGTTTGCCCTCCACATCGAAGCGCTTTCGCATCGAGTGCCCCATCTGATTCAGCGAACTCACGAGGAGCGGATCGAGGTTCGGGTTCACCGGATTCGCGAACGGAGGCATCCAGATTCGTCCCGGAAAGGGACTGCTTTGATGCTGATTGTAGACGATCTGCGGGAACCAGTTGTGGTACAGTTGGCGGGTTACCGCCTGCGTCTCGACCTGGGTGAGCATGTACCAATCGCGGTTGTTGTCATGCCCGATGTAGTGATGGTAAAGCTCGGGGACTCGCGCCATCTCGAAGTCGGTCCCGACGTTCTGCATGTACCAGTCCGCGACGATGTTGAGTCCATCCGGGTTCATGTTGGCCATGAGCAGGAGAATCGTGTTCTCCCGGATGCCCCGTGTTTCTGGAGATTCATCGGTGACGAAGTGATGCGCCATCTCAGGCATCACCTGTCCGTGGGCCACCTCGGTCGCGTGCAATCCACCATCGATCCAGACGATCGCCTTGCCCTCGCGGGCCAGGGCCCTCGCGACGTCTTCGTCGAGAATCGCACCGGTCGGACTCGCCGGATCTCGTGCGTAGGCCAGCGTCCGGGTGATCTCCTTGTAGCGATCCATCCGGGCGAGGTTTTCGGGACTGGAGATAGCAGCCAGATAGAGTGGCTCCCCCCTCGTGCTCTCCCCAATCTGCTCGAGGACCATCCGGTCCGTGGAAGCCGCGAGTGTCTCGAAGTACTCCGCGATCGGCCCGTACGCGGAGAGCTTGAAGTCCTCCCCTGGCGCGAATCCGATGATATCCGCGGGCACCGGAATGCCGGAGTCGCTTTGGGCACAGCCGGACGCGGCCATGAGCGCGACCACACAAGTCCAACGGCGGGCCTGACGACGGGAAGGGATCCAGCGGGCCATCGGTATCCTCCTGATGCGATTCGGCACTTCGCACCGACACTAGACCCCGGAGGCAGGGTCGGCAATCGGGGGCTTGGGTCAGGTCAGAAGGCGAGCATCTTCGTGACCTTCACCGTGAAGCTACGGCCCGGCCGGATTCCCTCACCGGTCTCGAATCTCTGCTCGTTCCAGACGAGGAAGACATCCGAGAGCGGGCTATGGATCAAGTTGAACCGGACGTTCGAGTTCAGACGCTTCGTCTTCGGGTCGTACTGCACCAGCGCATCCACGAACATGTTCTCATTGAACGAGTAGTTCGTGCGAGACGTCCAGAACGTCTTGGTGAAGGAAGCGTCCGGGTCGTCCAGCTCCGCGTCGGTTCGAGACAGGTTGAGGGTGGTGCGGAAGCGGAAGGAGGGTCGGAGGGTGAATCCGCCCGAGAACGACTTCTGATCGCCGGTCCAGAGCCCCCCCCTGGTAAACCTCCACGTCCCTGAGAGCAGGCGGCTCGTATCCGTGGACCCGGACAACACCCAGGCGTCCCAGTCGTGCCGCCCCACGGGAATGGGGGGAATGTCGCGATCGATCTGGAAGGGCTGCTCGAGCCGTTCGGTCGACCGATCCATCGCGAGCTGAACGTTGCCGCCGGACTCGAAGAAGAACGTGACGCCGCTGTGGAGCCGTTTCGCGACGATTTCGCCTTCGAGATCGTCGTAGTAGTTCCAGGTGATGTGCGGATGAATCTCTCGGACACCGAACGTGCGGAAGGACTCGGGGCGGGGGCGCACGCCCCAGTCGACGAAGTACTTCCTGACGCCCGTTCGCTTGAAGAAACCGAGATCGTCCGTGAACCCCTCACCCAACTCCATCAGCCCGGCCTTCACGTGATGGAAGTTGCCCTCCCGATTGATGGAGGTTCTCCACGCGTATTGCCCATCATCGAAGGCCGGGGACTCCGAGGCGACGTAGTACGAGCTCCAGTCGATCTCGCCGGGAAAGCGGATGTAACTGTCCAGCCCGTACACCCGGTTGTAGCTGGACTCGTCTCCCACGGCGTCTCGCATCATGACGATCCCGCCGATGTCCGACCCGCGAAGCACGTTCTTCCGCACCCGCAGCACGCCGTAGTGATCCGGGCTCCCCCTCGGATGGGAACCTGGCGACCGTCCTCACTGATGCCGATTCGCCGACTGAAGAACAGGAGCAGATCCTCGTCCGGCGTGGGCGTCAGTCTTATGCGCAGATTGCGGGCCGCGTCACCCACGTAGAAGAGACCCGAGTTCTCGAGGAAGAACTCACGCTTCTCCTGATAGAACAGGCTGAACTGAGTGAGGTTGACCCTCTGCTGGTCCGCCTCGACCTGTGCGAAGTCCGGGTTCACGGTAAGGTCGAGCGTGAGTCCCTGGGTCAGGCCGTACTTCACGTCCACCCCGAGCTCGGCGCTGCTCTCGAAGTCCTCCGTACCCGTCTGACGAACGGTCTCAGCCAGTGCGAAGGGCTTCACGCGGAGGTCTCTCCCCGCAGTGGCCCGCGGCAAGCCCTCCACGTCGCCCGCCAAAGACAGTCGGTTGAAGGTGTATGCCCTCGGAATCGGCGCCCAGTAGGACACTTCGTTGTTTCGCCTCAGCATGCGCCCGAAGTTGATCCCCCATTCGTCGCTCTCCGGATCGAAGCGGAGAGAACGGAAGGGGATCGCCATCTCCAGCGACCAACCCCCATCGAAGCGGGCTGTCTCTACGCGCCACACGGAGTCCCACGACCGATTGACCTCCCGTCCCTCGTTGGCCACCTGGCGGTCCCCTCGGGCGCCCTCGGGGTTGGTCTGGAAGACGTACCCGTTCCGGCGATCACGGAAGGTATCGAGAATGACCTGGAAGACGTCCTGGTTGGTTTCGTCGAAGTCCTTCCGGATATCGTTGACCGTCGGCTGCTGGCGATCAAAGAGGCGCGCGGCCACATAGAGGGTGGTCCCGTCGTACGCGACCCACACCTCGGTGTCCTCGGTCGCAGGCTCCCCTTCACGTGGTTCGGCTTGAACGAAGCCACGCTGCCCGCTGGTTGCCCACACCTCCTCCTCGAGCCTTCCGTCCAGGACGATCCCATCGGGGGAAGGGAGCGCAGTGATGCGTCTTCTCTGGGCGTCCGTGATCGCCGAGGGGAGTTCCGAGCCCGCTTGCCCGGAAAGGGGCAGGGCGGTTGCCAGTAGCAGCGGCAAAAGCGCGGCGGAGCAGAAGCGGCTCACCGATCCTCCGAGGACACATGGAAGTGGATGCGAAGTGGAGGCGGGAGGCGCGCGAATGTAGGTAGAATGTGGAGTTGGGAAAGACCTCCGGCTCTGGTCGGCCCACGCGCCCTCCTCCATGTTGATTCGCACGCTCGTGCATATCCAAAGCACGGGAGCTTCGAAACGCTGCAACGGCGAGAGACGAACCGTGCAAACGAGAGGAACCGCCGGCCGAAGGGCCGCATGTGCAGGCGTCGCGCTGATCTCCGCGCTCGGGTGCGCGCCCTCCGACAGCGCCCAGATCAGGGTCGATGTGACGTTCCCGGCTTCCGTCGATTCCGAGGCCCTGGACGGACGCTTGATCCTGGTCCTGTCACAACGCACGGAGGGAGAGCCGAGGACACATGTGAGCGACGGACTCTCCGCGCAGCCTGTGTTCGGGATCGATGTTGAAGATTGGAAACCGGGTGACGTTGCGTCGTTCACGGACTCGGTGTTCGGCTTCCCCGTTGAGCGA
>JBDGVT010000064.1:0-18235 GCA_039585495.1 Gemmatimonadota bacterium
GCCGGATCCCCGGGTTGACTCGATCGTCCCTCGCGAGGCACGAATCGGTACGCCGGTCGTGGCTCGAAGAGGTGCGCGGCGCTGGCCAGGACCTCGGGCGTCATCCTCTGGATCGGGGTGATGTCGTCCAGAATCCAGAATCCGCGTCCGTAGGTAGCTACGAGGAGGTCGTTGAAATGTGGCTGCACCTCGAGCCAATAGACGGGGGCATGCGGAAGATCGGCCTGCAGCGGTATCCAGCCTTCGCCATCGTCGAGCGAGACGAAGATCGAGTTTTCCGTTCCCAGATACAGAAGCCCCGGCCGGGTCGGGTCCTCGCGCACGACCCGAGCGTAGCTGAAGACGCTGCGCGGGAGGTCTGATGCGATCGACGTCCAGGAGGAACCGTAGTCGGATGTCCGGAAGACATAGGGTTCGTTGTCCCCGAGCTGGTGCCGGTCGACCGTGATGTACGCGACCGCCGGGTCGTGGCGTGACGGCTCGACGTTGTTGACCGTACCCCACTCCGGCAGGTCCGGGATGTTCGCCGTCACGTCGGTCCAGTTCAGTCCGCCGTCACGGGTCAACTGAACGAGACCGTCGTTCGATCCC
Source organism: Gemmatimonadota bacterium (assembly GCA_039585495.1). Taxonomy (GTDB): domain Bacteria; phylum Gemmatimonadota; class Gemmatimonadetes; order Longimicrobiales; family Gaopeijiaceae; genus UBA2589. The sequence continues at coordinate 592 of JBDGVT010000064.1, forward strand.
GTCCAGATCAAGCCGCGCTCGATCGGCGACTCGGCGATCGCAAACAGAACCGACGCATACGTGGGGCTGACGTCCTCCGTCGTGAGGCCACCCGTCTTCTGCTGCCGGGAAAGGTCGTTACGAGTCAGATCCGGACTGATCACGTCCCAACTCTGACCCCCGTTCGTCGTCCGGTGAACATGTTGGCTCCCGGCGTAGACCGTCTCGTTGTCGTGCGGCGAGATGTGCACCGGAAAGGTCCACTGGAACCGATACCGGACATCCGAGGCGGCCCAACCCTCGGGGTTGTCGGGCCAGACGCTCACCGTGCGGGTGATGCCGGTCGAGACCTGATGCCGCTCCAGAATCCCTTCGTAGCACCCCGACCACACGACGTCGTTCGTTACGGTATCCGGAACTGCGAATCCCGACTCGCAGCCGCCCACCGACTTCCACGCCCCTACAGGAATCGAGCCCCCTGACAGCGTGTTCGACGGACCGCCGTACGACGACCCGTCCTGGCGGTTCCCGTAGAGGTTATAGGGCACCTCGGTATCGGCATGGACGTGGTACATCTGAGCGATGGGGAGCAGTGGCCGGTACCAGTCGCGGCCACGATTCGTCGAGATCCTCACCCCCTGGTCGTTCCCCACGATCATGCGGTCCGGCAACAGGGGATCGATCCACATGTCGTGGTTGTCTCCGCCCGAAATCACCGAGAAGCTCGCGCCCCCGTCGAGCGACTTGGTGTGCACCGTCGACATGAAATGCACTTCGTCCGGGTCGTCGGGCGCGACGGCCAGACGTGAGTAGTACAGGGGTCGCTGGGCAAGCGCATGGTCCGCGTTGACCATGGACCATGCATTGCCTCCGTCGTCCGAGCGCCAAAGCGTGCCCTCGTGGTCGTCGAGGGGCTCGAAACCCGCGTTGCTGTTGGTCTCGATGAGCGCGTAGATGCGGTCGGGGTCCGCGGGAGTCATGCCGAGGCCGATCCTGCCGAGCGTCCCCTGGGGCAAACCGCTGCCCTCGAGCCGCGCCCACGTGTCACCGCCGTCTCGACTCGTCCAGAGGCCGCTCTCCGGCCCTCCACTCTCCCGACCCCATGTCCACATCTGCATCTGCCATGTCGCCGCGAAGAGGATCCGGGGATTCCCCGGATCCATGACGACGTCGATCGCCCCCGAATTCGGCCCGGCGAAAAGCACCCTCTCCCAGGTATCGCCGCCGTCGGTGGTCCGATAGAGGCCTCGCTCCTCCTGAGGGCCATACATATGCCCAGCGGCTGCGACGAAGACGATGTCCGGGTCCTCCGGGTGAACGACGATGCGTCCGATCCGGCCTGATTCCTCCAGGCCCATGTGGGCCCACCGCTGGCCGCCGTCCGTAGACCGATACACCCCATTGCCGATGGACACATTCGACCGGATGAACGCTTCTCCCGTGCCTGCCCACACCACGTTCGGGTCGGAGGGGGCCACGGCCAGCGCTCCGATCGACTGGGCAGTCTGATCGTCGAAGATGGGCGACCAGCTGTGGCCCCCGTCTTCGCTCTTGAACACGCCACCGGAGGCTGCACCGAAGTAGTACACGTTCGGATCTCCCGGAACGCCGATCACCGCACTCACGCGATTCCCGACAGGCCCGACGTGCCGGAAGTCGGAGCCGGCGAAGAGGTCGGCCGGAACATCGGCGGTGCTCTGCCCGGCGATCCCGGACGAGCCCATCAGGGCGGCGAGCCCCAGGGCGCCGATCGAGATACCGAGCCTCGCCCAGGAATGAATCGGAGACAACGCAGAACGCGGGGCGCAGCGTCCGAGATACGACGACATGAACGACTCCGGATGGCGGTCGGGGTGGGGGGGCCACGCTAGGCGGACCGATGGAAAGGTAGACCTGACTACTGGCACGAGAAAGCTCCTCCGACGGCCCCCAAAAGGGCGTTTGATCTATGCTTCGGATGGGGATAGCCTTCCCCCCGGATGTCGGGAGAGCCCGGCTCGCAGAAGGTTCTTCGAGGGAAGGTTCATGCTCCTTAACCAGTTGTTGTGCGCATGAGGCGTTGGCCCCGAGGGGCACTCGTCGGGATCGCGGCCGCTACCGGGCTTCTCGTGGGCCTACGCGCCATCGCCGGGCTCGACGGTTTGCACTTCGTCACCTTCCTGGAGGTCCAGGGATTCCCGCTCGAGGGACTGGGCATCGAGTGGTCGAAACGGGCGATCTGGCCCCTGGATCTGCAGGCCCATGCCACAGTGAAGCTGGTCGCGACGGTGGCATCGCTCTTCCTGGCTGCGGTCGCGGTGGGAACCCTCAATGCGGTGATCCTGTTGTCCGAAGGTGCGGCAAGCAGGCGAAGTGAATTCGCTGTCCGCTCCGCGGTCGGAGGTCCTCCGCTGGCCCTGGTGAGGATGCTCCTGTTGGAGCTCCGGACACTCGTCCTTGCCGGCCTGGCACTGGGCGTTCTGGCGGGCGTCACGGGAGCTGTCGCAGTCCGTTCGGCGTGGCCGGGTTTGCTCGAACCGTTCACGGCCATCTCTGTCATCGACGTCGTGGTCGTAATCTCGGCGATGCTGACCCTGGTGACGCTGGCACATCTCGCGACGGCGTGGCAGGTGACCCGTGCAGGCCGCGCAGTCCGGGAGTTGAAGGCGGGATCGCGTACTGGAGCTGATCCCTTCGCTGTATTCGCGCGGAAGTCGCTGGCGGCGACCCACGTAGCGATCGCAGGCACGTGCCTCGTGGCGATCACGACTCTGTCAGGGGGCCTCACGGTCGCCGAGCAAGGCCCGGATGCCGACCAGACCGTGGTCCTCGAGGCGCGGTCACCGGATCCGGGTGGGTGGGGTCGCGCGCTGACATCGATCAGGTCGATGGCGGGAATTGAAGCGGAAAGCCTGTCCGCCCCAGGCGCGCTCGTAGGACTCGGGGTCCGAGATATCGCGATCGCCGAATGCGGCCGGTGCATCCGCGGAACGTTGCCCGCTCCGCTGTGGAACGCGTTGGCCGATCACCACCTGGTCTCGGCCGGTTTCTTCGAACTCACCCACACGGACCTCGTCGAAGGACGTGTCTTCTCGGCATCCGATACCGCGGACTCCGAGCCGGTGGCGATCGTGAACCGGAGGTTCGCATCGACCGCCTTCGAGAACGGCGAACCCCTCGGAAAACGTGTTCGGATAGGAGCCGACTTCGGGAATTGGTACACGGTGGTCGGCGTGGTCGAAGACCGAACCTTCGCGGTGCTCGGAGCCGACGGCGCGACCCGGGAAGCCGTCTACCTGAGTGCGGATCAGCATCCGCCGCAGTCCGGAGAGCTTCTGCTCCGTGGCGATGAAGAAGCCATCGCGGCAGCCGAGGCGATGCTCACGGCGCGAGGCTTCGAACCCACCGAAGCGGTGACGTTGAAGCAGTATCGCTCCGATGCGACCGTGGAACTCCGGTGGGCTCGGGACCTCGCCTTCCTCCTGGGCCTCGTGACGCTGGCACTCGCCGCGCACGGGATCTATGCGACGGCACTCCAGACGAGCAGACGCCGCACCTTCGAGGTGGCGGTCCGGCGCTCGGTCGGCTCCCCGTCCTACCGCATCGTGACCTACGTCCTGGGCGAACGCCTGCGCGTCACCGCATGGGGTGTGGCCGGCATCGCATTCTTCGGCACCATGGTGGCGGCATTCCTGGAGAACGCGGCCGGCATGAAGGGCGCCGGTCCTCTCTCTTACCTGGCGATCGCCGGGGTCCTGGCTGTCGTCGCGATGCTGGCCTCGATCCGCGCCACCCGGGAAGCGCTCTCAGTCGAGCCAGCGAGCCTGCTGCACTGACTCCACCCGAAGCGGGCCACCCGCCGACAGAGACCGACGCAGGGGAGGCCGGGAACCCCCTCTCGGCAGCAGGGGTTCGAAAGCGTATCGGAGTCCCTACTTTTCCGATGTTCGCTGCTCAGCCCTGCCCGGAGTCCCTCCATGATCATCCGACGACCCGTCGACATTCCGTCTTCCGAGATCACGCCCGAAGACGTCTACGTGAATCGCCGAAGCTTCATCAAGGCAGCCACTGCAGGTGCCGCAGGCCTGGCGATCGGTCCGTCCGCCCTCAGTGCACTCGGGCGCCAGGAGATCCCGCCTCGGTTCGCCGGCATGCGCTCGGAGATGGACGAAGAGCTGAACTCGTACCAGGACGTGACGACGTACAACAACTTCTATGAGTTCGGGACCGGAAAGGACGACCCCTCGAAGAACTCCGGCCCCTTCAACCCGACACCCTGGAAGGTCTCGGTCGGCGGCGCGGTTTCGAAGCCGGGAGAGTACGACCTCGACGATCTCCTGTCTGGCATCAGCATGGAGGACCGCGTCTATCGCCTGCGTTGTGTGGAAGCCTGGTCCATGGTCATCCCGTGGTATGGCTTCCCCCTGTCAGCCCTTATCAACAAGGTCGAGCCCACGGGGAACGCCAACTTCGTCGAGTTCAAGACCGTGGTGCGCCCGTCGGAGATGGTGGGGCAGCGTTCTCCGATTCTCGACTGGCCCTACGTCGAGGGGCTGCGCATGGACGAGGCGATGCATCCGCTCACGATTCTGGCGACGGGGGTCTACGGCATGGATCTGCCAAACCAGAACGGAGCGCCGCTACGTCTGGTCGTCCCCTGGAAGTACGGATTCAAAGGCGTGAAGTCGATCGTCAGTATCGACTTCGTGGAACGGATGCCGCTCAACACCTGGCAGCGACAGAACTCGTTCGAGTACGGCTTCTACGCGAACGTGAATCCCGAAGTCAGCCACCCGCGTTGGAGCCAGGCGAGAGAAACGCGCCTGCCTGGATTCCGGAAGGACCACGAGACGTTGATGTTCAACGGATACGCCGATCAGGTCGGTCACCTCTACGCTGGCATGGACCTGGAACGCTGGAAGTAGTCACCGCGATCCCCATCATCAGATGAACACACAGCGCGCTGTGCTGGCGCTCAAGATCGCCCTGTGGCTCGGTGCCCTCGCACCGGGTGCCTGGCTGACGGTGGGCCTGTTCTCCGGATGGCTCGGCGCCAATCCGATCGAGAAGCTCACACACGTGACCGGGATGACCACGCTGGTCCTGCTGCTGCTGACGCTCGCCATCACACCTGTGCGTCGCTTCTCGGGCTGGAATCCGGTCATTCGGCTCCGTCGACCCATGGGCCTTTTTGCGTTCTTCTACGCGATGGCTCACTTCAACATCTGGTTCGCGTTCGACATGGTCCTCAACGTGGGCTACATGCTCGAAGACGTGAGGGAGCGACCCTACATCACGGTCGGCTTCACGGCGTTCCTGATCCTGATCCCGCTTGCGCTGACCTCGACCAAAGGGTGGATCCGTCGGCTGGGAAAGAAGTGGGCGAAGCTTCACCGCGGGGTGTACGTCGCCGCGGCTCTGGGCGTCGTCCACTTCTACTGGCTCGTGAAGGCCGATACCCGGCTACCGATCCTGCTGGGGCTATGCCTGGCCGTACTTCTGGTCCTTCGGATTCCCGTGCTGGCCAAGTCGAAGAAGAGACCGAATGCGACAGCCAGCGGCCCGGCAACTACCGTCTAACGCCCGACCCCGGCTCGATCACACCGCCGCCATCGCAACGTCGAGAAACCTGCGCAGGAGATCCTCCGTGTGTGGAGTCTCGGGGGTGATCGCCGCGAGTTCTTCCAGTGTTTCTGCCCCTGCGAGCCGTACGTAGGCCGGATACTTCGCGAGACGAGCGATCAACCCCGCGCGGTCCAGTTCCGGATGGAACTGCGTGCAGTAGATCGGCTTGCCGGGAAAGGTGAACGCCTGATTCCGGACCGTGTCGCTCGATGCGAGAAGCGTCGCGGAAGCCGGTATTTCGGTGACGATGTCTTCATGGCCACTGAGAGCCTGGAACCGTGGATCGAGCCCGCCGAACACGGGGTCGGCCTCACCCTCCGGGGTCAGGTTCATCCACGTGACACCTACCTCGGCACGCGTACGATCGGTGACCACGTGCCCACCGAGCGCCATCGACATGGCCTGAAAGCCCCAACCTGATGCGAATGTCGGTTTACTCATCTCGTAGAGTCCCAGCATCATTTCGCGTGCAGCCAGAAACCAATCCCCGCCTGTCACGACCGAGTAGTCGCCACTTCCTCCGAGGAGGACGATGTCCACGGCTTCGATTTCGCGGATCGACGGGGGTCCCTTGAGGAGGTCCAAGACCTCGACCTGGCCCTGTTCGAGGCGAAAGCACCGCTCGAAACACCCGATTTCGTGCTCACGCATCGGGTCGTCCTGATTTCGTACCTGGAGCAGCATGAAACGCACGTCTTGCACGAGCGGATCCGGATCGGGTCAAGGGAGGGAGTCGCGGCGGGCCGTCGGCCGACGATCGATGATAGGCGGGGGCCGGGAAGCCGTACACCCCCCTTGTCGCCCGGCGCGTGCGGATGCGATCATGAGTCAACACTCCCCATCGATCCCGGTACCCCACTGGGGCTGCCCCTCGACACTCATAGCTGGACGATGGACCTCCCGCCGTCGGCTCGAGTCTGATGACGAAACTCCTGAGTGCTGTGGTCCGATGCCTCGGTGTCGCGATTCTGTTGACCTCCTGCTCCACCTCACCTCCCGGGCCTGGTCAGGCCGGCGACGTCCAGTCGAACGCCGCTGTCCCACCGGCAACTGAAGGGCGTGCGTTCACCACGGAAGTGCGCGTAGCCCTACCCCTCCCCGCGGCTGCTCCGTTGACGACCTTCGGGCCCGACGGAGAGCGTGTGGACCCGATCCGGAGCCTTCAGGCGCTCCTGGAGTCCGGCGAGGTCACGTTCTCGTTCGACCCGGAGACGGGCTACCTCGCCTCTCTGCTCGCTGCGCTAGACATCCCGGTCTCATCGCAGGGACTGGTGTTCTCCCGTACCAGTCTCCAAACCGATCGGATTACGCCCTGGAGTCCACGGGCAGTGTATTTCAACGACGACATCTATGTCGGCTACGTGCAGGAGAGTTCGTTTCTGGAGATTGCTTCGATCGATCCGGACGACGGGGCCATGTTCTACACCATGGATCAGAATCAAGAGGCCGGCCCGTCTTTTCAAGGCGAAACAACCACGTGCCTGATGTGCCATGACTCACGCACCGTTACCGGTGGCGTCCCCGGCGTGATGGTCCGGTCGGTGCTCACCGACCGGTTTGGCTACGTCGTCACGCCGCTGCACGAGGGTGCGGTGACCGACCGCACGCCGATCGAGGAGCGGCTCGGGGGCTGGTACGTGACCGGAACCCACGCCAACTCTCGACATGCGGGCAATGCGCTCGCCCCCGAGCTGAGTCACGAAATCGGAGACAAGCAGCGCTACCTGCAGAACTTCGACATGACCGGGGAGGGCAACGTCACGAGCCTCGAAGGTCGATTCGACGCCAGTCTCTACCTGAGCGGTCACAGCGACCTCGTGGCCCTCCTCGTGCTCTCGCACCAAACCCGGATACACAACCTCATTACGCTCGCCCATGAGGCCGCGCTCGAAGCCCTTCGCGAGCAGGACGCGGTGCTGCGCTCGACCGGACGAGCGCCGCCCGAGGGGGGGCTCACGCCGGCGGCGGAAATCCGCATCGACGGAGCGGTCGACCGCCTGGTCAAGGAGATGATGTTCGTGCGCGAGGCGCCTCTCGGCGGGCCGGTCGCGGGTACGTCCGGTTTCGCGGAAGACTTCGTGGCTCGGGGCCCTCGTGACACCCAGGGGCGGTCGCTGCGCGACTTCAACCTCGAAACTCGGCTCTTCGAGTTCCCGCTCAGCTTCCTGGTCTACTCGGACGCGTTCGACGCGCTTCCCGAGGTCGTGAAGCGAAAGACATTCGAGCGCATCGACGGCGTCCTGTCCGGGTCTGACGAGACCGGTGACTACGGACACATCGATGCCGCGCACCGAGAAGCGATCCGGCAGATTCTACTGGAGACGAAGGCCGACTTCGATGGCGCCGAGGAAGGTCTCTCCGTACCGCTCGAGCTTGGCGGGGCCGACACCCGGGACTGAGAGCATCTCCCCGGCGTTCCCGGGTCGTCTCGCAGCCATCTCCCTCAGGACCTTATCGCTGAAGACGATGTAGGCCGGCACGCCCTGCCGGTCGGCCAACTCCTTGCGGAGTGCTCTGAGGTGTTGGAAGAGCTCCTCCTCGGCCGGGTCGACGGGTCCGGCGGTCGAGGTGACGTGCGCGGCGCGGCTAGGGCCGCGCTTGCGCGTGGCCGACCCCATCATCGCTTCGGCGGCCGTGTCGGCGACACTCTGCCCTGTGCAGACATCGCACGATCCATCGCACGGTCCACGCTCTTCGTCGAAGTGGCGTAGAACCGCCTGATGGCGGCATCGTCCGGAATCGAGAAGGCGGAAGAGATCGACCGTGCCCTGACGCTTCTGATGCCAGAGGTCCGGATCGTCGATGTCGTTCAGGAACCGCTCGTGCAGCTTCACGTCCGCCCACGAGAAGAAGACGATGCAGTCACTGTCGAGTCCGTCGCGCCCCGCACGTCCCATCTCCTGGTACCAGGACTCGATGTCTTTCGGCATGTCTCGATGAATGACGAATCGGACGTTCGACTTGTCGATGCCCATGCCGAACGCGACCGTCGCGACGATCACATCGACGTCGTCCTTCTGGAACGCCTCCTGATTTCGGCGCCTGTCTTCGTCCGGCAGCCCGGCGTGGTAGGGCAGCGCCGAGACGCCGTTGTCCGAGAGGAAGTCGCAGGTCTGCTCGACACCTTTGCGACTCAGGCAGTATACGATCCCGGTTTCACCTGCTCGGCGCCGCACGAGGGCGAGGATCTCTTTGCGTGTGTTGCCGCTCCCTTTCTTACGAGCACCGACGCGCAGATTCTCCCTGTAGAAAGAGCCCTTGAATCCGGCGGGCTTCTTCATGCCGAGTTGGCCGATGATGTCTCGGGCGACCGCGCGTGTAGCCGTCGCGGTAAGAGCGAGCACGGGGACATCGAGCCCTTCCCGGAGTCGTTGCAGACGCCGGTATGACGGGCGGAAATCATGGCCCCACTGGCTGATGCAGTGAGCCTCGTCGACGACCAGCAAGGATATCGGGCATCCGACGACGAACTCTCGGAGGCGGCCGTCGAGCGCCTCGGGTGCGAGATAGACGAGTTCGTACTCTCCCCGCCGGAAGCGGTCGAGTCGCCTCTGGCGCTCCTCGGGAGCCAACGTCGAGTTGATCTCAGCCGCCTCGTATCCAAGCGTCAGGAGTGCGTCGACCTGGTCCTTCATGAGACTGATGAGGGGTGATATCACCAGCACCGTGCCCTCGAGAAGTCGCGCCGGGAGCTGGTACGTCAGGCTCTTGCCTGCACCGGTCGGCATGACGGCGATGCAGTCACGCCGCTCGAGAACCGCATCGATGACCTCCCGCTGGCCTGGCCGGAACGTGTCGAAGCCAAAGACCCCAGAGAGGACCTCGAGCGGGTCCGAATGTCCTGACACGCTATTCGTCGTCGAGCGTCGTCACGGAGACAAGGGGCTGTCCATCCGAGTCGAGCGTCACGCGCACCGCCCACGGCTGACAGCACACGGTGCAGTCCTCGACATACTCCTGAACACCGCCACCTGCCTGGTCGATGCTCATCTCCACGCCTTCGCCGCAGTAGGGGCAAAACACCAGCGCCTCATTCGTGAGTTCGGCGTTCTGGTCCTCGTCCCACTCTTCGAGGGTCGAATCTTCGAAATCGATCATGAAACCACAGTGGTGCCAGACGTGCCCGCGATCAATGATTCAATGAGCCGCAAGGATCCGATGACCGCCCGGCCTTCGGTTCCAGCCGCAAAGTCACAGGCGGCTTCGACCTTCGAGCCCATGGATCCGGACGGGAGCCGAAGCCCCTCCAGCTGCTCGGGGCTGACGCGATCGAGGAGGCGAGCTTCCTCGGTACCGAAGCCCTCGTAGACCCCGTCCACATCCGTTGCGAGGACCAGAACATCGGCGCCAAGCTCCCGGGCAAGGAGGGCGCTCGCCCGATCCTTGTCGATCACCACCTCCGCTCCGGCGAGCGAACCGTCCGGCAGATACATGGTGGGGATTCCCCCGCCCCCTGCGCAGATCACCACCGTGCCCTTCTCCAGTAGCCATCGGATCGGGTTCAGTTCGAAGATCCGCTTGGGGAGTGGAGAGGGAACGACCCGCCTCCAGTGCTCGCCGTCCGGTGCGATCGTCCACCCTCTTTCCGCTGAAAGGCGACGCGCTTCGGCCTCGGAGTAGACCGGGCCAATCGGTTTCGTCGGCTCGTCGAACGCGGGATCCTCGGGATCGACCTCGACCATGGTCAGGATCGTGGCGATCGGGTGTTCGAAGGGAAGGACGTTTCCGAGTTCCTGTTCGATCACGTACCCGATCATTCCCTCGCTCTCGGCGCCGAGAACGTCGAGAGGCATGGGCTCAGCCTGTGTCGTCGGGCCCTCGGCGGCAACCCGATTCCGGCGATGAGCGTCAGCCTGGAGCGCCAGCAGCCCGACCTGAGGCCCGTTCCCGTGGGTCACCACCAGTTCGTGCTCCTCAGCGACGGGCGCCAGGGCATGCGCGGCCCGACGGATGTTCTCCCGCTGCGCACTTGCCGTCATCGGTTCGCCGCGTCGAAGAAGAGCGTTCCCACCGAGTGCGACGACGACTCTCACGCCAGCGTCGCGACGATGACGGCTTTAATCGTGTGCAGCCTGTTCTCGGCCTGATCGAAGACGATCGATTGCTCCGATTCGAATACGTCCTCCGTTACCTCGATGCCATCGAGGCCGAACTTCTGGAAGACCTCTTCGCCGACCTGTGTGTCCCGGTTGTGGAAGGCCGGAAGACAGTGCATGAACTTCGCGTCCGCCTTGCCGGTCGCAGCCATGACCTGAGCGTTCACCTGGTAGGGGCCGAGCATTTCGATCCGCTCTGCCCACACGGACTCGGCTTCACCCATCGAAACCCATACGTCGGTATGCACGAAGTCGGCACCGGCGATGCCTTCCTCTACGCTCTCCGTCACGGTGACCCGGGCTCCGGTCTCTGCGGCCAGACTCCGAGCGCGTTCGATCAGCTCCTCGCCCGGCCAAAGTGCACGTGGCGCCACGATCCGCACATCCATCCCGAAAAGTGCGCCTCCGACCATGAGCGAGTTGCCCATGTTGTAGCGGGCATCACCCACGTAGCAGTACGAAAGCTCGGGGAGCGGACGGTCGCCATGTTCTCGCATGGTGAGAACGTCGGCGAGGATCTGTGTCGGATGGAATTCGTTGGTGAGTCCGTTCCACACCGGCACACCTGAGAAGTCGGCCAACTCCTGGACCGTGGACTGAGCGAAGCCCCGGTATTGGATTCCGTCGAACATTCGCCCCAGGACGCGGGCCGTATCCTTCATCGTCTCCTTCGTCCCGATCTGCGTTCCCGTCGGACCCAGGTAGACGCTGTGAGCCCCCTGATCGAGTGCGGCGACCTCGAACGCACATCGGGTTCGGGTGGAGCCCTTCTCGAAGATCAGCGCGAGGTTCTTCCCCGTCAGGCGTGGGACCTCGGCGCCGGCACGCTTCTCCTCCTTCAGCGAAGAGGCGAGATCGAGAAGGTGGAGGGCTTCGGCGGGCGTGAAGTCCAACAGCTTGAGGAAGCTGCGACCACGGAGGTCGAAACTCATTGTTCGTGTTCCTGTGCTGGGTGGTCGACGTGCGAGAACCGGCGCTCAGCCGGCGTGTGCACTCCTAGACGGGATCACGGAGCAACGGGCACGTCATACAATGACCTCCCCCGCGCCCGCGGCCAAGCTCTGAGCCGTCGATCTCGAGGACCTCGATCCCGGCGTTGCGGAGCTTCTGATTCGTGTACTCGTTTTTCGAATACCCGACAACCACCCCGGGCTCGAGCGCGACGAGGTTGTTCCCGTCATCCCATTGCTCTCGCTCGGCCTGATAATCGTCCCCGCCGGTGGTGACGATTCGCAACCTCCTCAGTGAGAGCGCGTCCGTGACCGCATCGAGGAAACTCCTCTCGCGGGTGACCTCGACCGTACCCTCGCGGTCTCCGGGCCGCAGGCTGAACGCAACGATTCGGTCGACGACGGGCGGGTACACCGTCACGGCGTCACGGTCGAGGAAGGTGAAGACCGTGTCGAGATGCATGTGGGCGCGATCCTTCGTCATCTGGCAGGCGATCACACGTTCTGCAGCTCCCTTTGCAAACAGGGCCCGGGCGAGCTGCTCCACCATGAGGGGCGTGGTGCGTTCGCTGCAGCCGATGAGGACCGTGCCCTGTCCGATCGGCATGACGTCGCCGCCCTCGAGCGATGCGTGCCCGAAGTCGTCGAGATCGAAGTCTGCGGTTCGCCCTTCTGGCGGATACCAATAGTCGAAGTCGGCTTCCTCGAACATCGGATGGTGGTGATATACGGCGCCCACGTTCACCACTTCGAGTTGACGGACTTTCGAGTACATCGGATTGAGCGATACGCCGCCGTAGATCCAGCACGACGAATCCCGCGTGAACAGCGAATTCGGAAGCGGGGGCAGCACAAAGTCCTGGTCCGAATACATCTGTCCGGTCAGCGATGAGGTGAAATCCAGGTCGGGCATCTCGCTCTTCGCGAGCCCGCCGATGAGATGTTCGGCGAGGACCTCCGACCCAAGGCCCGACAGGTAGGATTTGAGCTCATCCGCCAACCCCACGCCGACGGTCAGTTCGTGTACCACGACGTCCAGGATCTGCTTCTTCATGTCGGGCCGCTGTTCCAGCGTCTCGGCGAGCAACGGCCCAAGGAGGAATACCTCCACGCCTCGGTCTCTCAACAGGTCCACGAACGCGTCGTGCTGTTCTCCCGCCCGTCTGACCCAGAGGACGTCGTCGAACAGAAGATCTGCGGCGTTCGTGGGCGTGAGCCGCTTGAGGCTCAGGTCGGGTCGGTGCATGAGCACCTTGCGCAACCGGCCCACCTCCGAGGCGACGCCGAAGCCGACCCCGGAATCTGTCGTGCGGTTCTGAGGCAAGTCTTCCGTCCGAGGCTCACGGGGAAACGCGACCGACGATCTCGCGTGCCCGATTGTACGACCCGCTGTGCAGGGACTCAATGTCCGGTGCCGCGCGGAGACATCTTTGACCGGTCATCTTTCGATGGATAAACTGGCTGCGTTCTGGATCGAAGTCGTTCACCTGCCCACCTGGATCGAAGCATGGGACTGCAGATCAAGGCACGGCCTTTCGTCGGCCACTGGACCATGCTGCTCATTGTCGCGGCGGGCTGCGGCTCATCGGAGATGCCGATGGAGCCCCCTCTCGTCACGGCCCCGGCACCACCCGTTCTGACCGGGACGGTTCTCGCCGTCGACTCGTTCTTCGTGCCCGCGACACAGACGAACTTCACCGTCGACCAGTACAGCAGTGGAGGCACCCTGCCCCCTGATGTGGGCCCGACGGCTGGTAAGCTTCTCATTCTCTCCGTTCGTGACATCTCGCGCCCGGACATCGTGTGCACGGGAGGGATCGGAGGGTCCAACTGCGCGATTATCGTCGCGCTGCCGACCCGGGACGAAGGCTTCGTGTCCGTCCAGTCGGAGTCGGGCCGAACTCCGTACTTCCTCCACTCAACGTACCGGCTCGAGATCGATCCGGACCCTGCCTGACCAGGCTTTCTCATGGGCGGGTCCGCCCTACAATGGCGCACGACGCTGACCGAGGATCTCACGCCGTCGACGTTCGTTCAAGTCGAATTGAGCCTCCGAAAAATCGGAGACCCAGGCGTGACCATCGGATGGGAGCTGCTCCTCGTGGAGCCGTCGGCTGATTTGGCTGCGACGGAAAAGCTGCACGACTGCTGATGGCACTGAGAACCCTCGACGGTCAGCAGCTCCTGGGGCTCTCGGCGGCCGTGGCCGCGCTTGGTGTTCTGGCCGTCTACGGTTCGGCCCGGATCGAGGCTTGGGCTGAGCCCGTCGACTTCGTGCAGGTCTGCAGCAACGAACCCGGCACGACCTCGAAGGCGACGGATGGATTCGAGGTCCGCGTGGCTGCCTTGGACTCGATGATCGTCTGCACGGAGCAGATGGAAGTCGTATACGTGGGGATGGCGAAGACCGCCTCGGGGGTGTCCCTCGCGCTCTACTTGCTGCTGACCGCGGCCGGCGCCACGCTCATGGTGTTCGCGCGGAGATGGTACGGGAGCCGATCTACATCAAGTGGAATTGAACCCGCAAGGGCCGAAGCCCGGGGGATTTTAAGTGCGTTCGAGTCCACCGTCCGGTCCCGCGGGGTGCGACGACTAATGCCGGACTCCCCTCAAGGCCCGACGCCATTCGGCCAGCCAGCTGCGCCCACCCGAGCATACCAGCGTCTCACCGCCCCTTCCGCGATCCCTGCCGCCCCTCTCGCCTGACGGCCACTCGCACCCCCGCCTCGTACCTCCACCCCCCTGCCCCGTACCCATTGGCCCTTCGTACCCGAAGGCCTGTTGGATTCCCTATCCGTGACTCGCGGGTTGGCCCGGGCACGGTGATGGGCGCTCTAGCCGTCTGCCTGGTGCGCATCCGGCGTGCTCTCTCGCGGCGCATTGAATCGTTCCCCATGTTCGCCGTGATCACAGTACCTCACGTCACCGCGAACACATCGGATTAACCATGAACACACCACAGACCCCGATGGAATTCGCACGCCGAGCGCGCACCCTGTACGGATCGCAGGAAGCGGTCGTCGATGGGAACGGCCGGTGGACGTTCTCCGAATTCTTCGACCGGTGCGATCGCTGGTCGACCGCGCTGGCCGGATTGGGTGTGGAGCAAGGGGACCGGGTCGCCTACATCGCGCCGAACACGCATCGGCACCTGGAGGGGTACTACGCCGTCCCACAGCTCGGCGCGGTCATCGTGCCACTGAACTACCGGCTGCTCCCATCCGACTGGGTGTACATGCTGAACCACTCGGGAACGAAGGTCGTCTGCGTTCATGAAGACTACGTAGAGCAGGTCGAGGGTGTTCGGGATCAGCTGCCAGGAGTGGAAGCATTCATCTCGCTCGATGGGCCGAGAGACGGCTGGCTGAGCTACGAGGAACTCCTGACGGCGACACAACCCGACGTTCCATCGGTGGAGATCGCGGAGGATGATCTCCTGGCGATCAACTACACGAGCGGGACCACGTCCGACCCGAAGGGCGTGATGGTCACGCACCGCAACGCGTGGGTGAACATCGTGGGCACGCTGCTGCATCACCCGATGACACCGGCGGATCGGTATCTCTGGACGCTTCCGATGTTTCACGCGAACGGGTGGACCTTCGTCTGGATCGTCACGGCGGTCGGGGGCCGTCACATATGCGCGCCGAACGTGGCGCCGGAGACCGTATTCGGGCTCGCGACACAAGAGGGCATTACCATGCTGTGTGCGGCTCCGACCGTGCTCATCATGATCGCGAACGCCCCGGAGGAGCTGAGAGCAACCGCCCCGACAGGCGTCCGGGTCCTCACCGCGGGCGCCGCACCTGCCGCTCATACGATCGGGCGCGTCGAAGACGATCTCGGGTGGACTGTGACGCACGTCTACGGGCTTACGGAGACGTCGCCCCTGATCAGCATCTGCGAGATGCGCCCGGAGCACGCCTCACTGTCCCTCGAGGAGCGCGCCCGGCACAAGGCGCGTCAGGGTGTCGAGATGGCGACGTCCGGAGAGTTGCGCGTCGTCGACGAGGCGGGCGATGACGTGCCCTGGGATGGGGAGACGGTCGGCGAGATCGTGGTTCGTGGAAACGTCGTGATGAAGGGCTACTACAGGGATCCCGAGGCGACCGCCAAAGCCTTCGAGGGAGGCTTCTTCCACACAGGGGACGCGGCAGTCGTCGAACCGGACGGCTATATGCTGATCCAGGATCGAATCAAAGACGTGATCATCAGCGGAGGTGAGAACATTTCGTCCGTCGAGGTGGAGAGTGTCCTTCTCGAGCATCCCGCAATCCAGGAGGTCGCAGTCGTCGGGCTACCACACGAGAAATGGGGTGAGGCACCCCACGCCTTTTGTCTCCTGCACCAGGGCGCAACCCTCGACTTCGAGGAGCTACGAGCCTTTGCGAAGGAGCGACTGGCCGGGTTCAAGGTTCCGAAGGGGATGACCGCCGTCGAGGAGCTTCCGAAGACCGCGACCGGGAAGATCCAGAAGTTCGTCCTTCGCGGCGGGGCCGGAGTTCACGTGCAGTGAACCGGGCCATGTACGGGATCCCCTGGGAAGAGCGGCTCGTCATGCATCCCGACGTCACCCCCCTGCCCTGGTCACGCCCGCCCCCGACACCCGAGCGACCTTGGCCCTGACCGACTCCGAACACTCCACGCTCCGCCGCACGACGACCATCATCGCGTTGATGGCCGCCGGAGAATCGGTCATGGGTAGGAAATCCAACCGGGGTGGGGCGGTTTACGAAGGCAAGGTGGTGAGGCGTTTCAGGAGGGCGCAAGCGAGGGGTGGGATGGTGCAAACGCCACACCGATGACGAGCAGAGCAAGCATCCTCCTCACGTGCAGGAGCGTCGCTGAGATACCGCGCGCTCGGGCCCGGTCGGCCTGGATCGCAAAGCCCAGCCCAAAGAGGAAGGCGAAGAGAGCGAAGAACTTGCCCTTACCCAGCGTCTCCAGCACGAGCACCTCCGGAAGCACGGGGGCGCCGAGACGGTTGTCGATGAAGCGCCAGCCCCATGGCAGGTCGTGGGACATGTTGACGACGAACATGCCAAGGATCGAGAGGCCACGCAGGACGTCGATGACCTCGATACGCTCGCTCGCCGAGACGGGCCTCAGAGCGGGGCCGGGAGGGTCGGCACGGTCAGTCACGAGCCGTGAGCCGGATCGGGATCGAGCCGGCGCGGGTGAAGGTCACGGCATCGACCGCGCGACTCATCGAATCCGCGGTAGCAAAGTCCCGTCGGCTACCACACCGACGACATCGCCCCCCTCGTCGACCTCGAAGACAAACTCTCCGATCGGCCAACCGCCCTCGTCCAAGGCCTGAAAGCGAGTCTCTCCGACGTACGTCAGCGGGCGCAGGGCGGCTCGAGGATCCGCCGCAGGAAGCCGCAGAGCAGCGAGACCGCCGTTCCACGGCACGACGCCGTACTCCCCGCTCCAGGGAAAGAGATCGTAACTGCCGACGAAGCGCTCGAACTGCTCGGGAGTGGCGTTCCCGCCGCCTGGATCATCTCGCTCGGCCCGTATCGCCGGAGCGAAGAGATCGTAGGCCACGCTCGTGTACGTCCAGATGGGAATCATCGAGTTCGATATCGCGATCGCCGCGATCCTGTCCTCCGGCTGCAGCGCGAAGTTCGACTGAAAGCCCGCGCAGAAGCCGGCGTGTCCCACGAACCTCCTCCCGCGATCCCGGATCAGGATGAACCCCAGGCCCATCGGCGCCTCCCAGCCGTCGTCGATCTGGTGAACGCGGTACATCTCGCGAAGCGTGGTCTCCGACAGCACTCCGTCGTCGTCACCGGCGAGCACACGGAACTGCCAGCGGGCGAACTCGATCAGATCCTCCACCGTCGAGGCGAAGCCGAGGGCCGGAACCATGCCGCGGGCTTCAAAGGGCTCCGTCTCCAGCCGGTGGCCCCCGCGTCGGGGAGCGCTGTATCCGGTCGCGATCGCACCCGACCCCCAGGTGTGACCGATCTCGGGGACCGTCGAAGACATGCGGAGGGGTCGGAGGATGTT
>JBDGVT010000065.1:0-14680 GCA_039585495.1 Gemmatimonadota bacterium
ACGAGGCCCGTCGGGGTCTGACGTGCACCAGCGCTCCCTCCCGCAACCGCCAAGATGGCTCCCACTCCGGCCAGCCTCAGCCCACGTCGCATTCTCCCGTCGGGTATGTCAGCCTCCCGCCTGTATCTCGGCCGCGACCCGCTGCACCTCATCGAGAACGCGAAGGAGGTTTCCGCTCCACATCATCCCGATCTCTTCTTCGGAGTAGCCTCGGCGCACGAGCTCGAGCGTCACGTTGAAGGTCTCGGAAGCGTCGTCCCAACCCGTCACCCCGCCGCCGCCATCGAAGTCCGAGCTGATTCCGACGTGCTCGATGCCGATGAAATCGACGAGGTAGTCGATGTGATCGACGAAGTCCGCAACATCGACCGGGGGAGCGACAGGCATGACCTCGGTCTCGATCCGGGCGGCCGCAGCCTCGCGCACACGGGCGAGACCCTGCTGGTATTCCTCACGCTCTCCGGGGCTCATGGCCTGTAACGCGCCTCGGCCACCGCGCCCCCCGATGATCTCGAAGTCCATTTCGGCCGCGACCTCAGCCGTCACCGCCTGTGATGCCTCGTTGTATGCGGTGTTCTTCGGTCCGTTCACATAGCTCCGAAACGCCACCGTCTGCACGACCCCACCGTTCTCTTTGAGCGCCAGGAGCTGCTCGTCGTCGAGATTTCGGCTGTGATCGTTCATCGAGCGCGCGCTCGAGTGCGACGCGATGACCGGAGCCTGGCTCAACTCCATGGCCTGCAGGTTCGACAGCTTCGATGGATGCGAGATGTCGATCATGATGCCCCAACGATTCATCTCGGCCACGGCCTGCCTTCCGAGTTCGCTGAGACCGTTGTAGAGCCAGACGTCATCACGCTCACCGGTGTTGGAATCCGAGAACTGGCTGTGCCCGTTGTGGGAAAGCGACATGTAGCGGCCGCCGCGTTCGGCGAAGTCGCGGATGTTGTCCAGGTCCGTTCCGACCTGGTACGCGTTCTCGATCCCGATCATCGCGACCTTCTTTCCGGACGCGTCGATCCGGCGCACGTCATCCGATGTCAGAGCGAGCTCGATCCGGTCGGGAGCGATCTCCTCGGTGAGTCGGTGGATCGCCTCGAACTTCTGGATCGCCTGCGCATTCGCGTTCGCATACCCCTCCTCCGTGAGGGGTCCCTGTCCCACGTACACGATCATCCAGGAGACATCGAGACCACCGGCCTCCATATTCGGCAAATTGACCTGGTTCCCGAGGTCCTGCGTGTAGTTGCGCTCGGCGGTGAAGTTCGACGCGTTGATGTCGTTGTGCGTATCGAGCGTGATGACCCGCTCGTGGATCCCTCGGGCGCGGTTTATGAGGTCGGCTTCACTTTCTGCGCCTGGCTCCGAAGAGCAAGCGGCGACGGTGAGAAGAGCGAAAAAGGCGATGGGTCGAGCGGCGCGTGCGTTCACGATTCTGGTGCTCATGTCGGGGGGTGCGCAGGACTTGGAACTAGGCGTTGATTGTACGGGCGCGGGCCACACCGGGCCACCGTTCCACCGGACCCCTGGGCGGTGCGCGGCGTCACCTTTTCCCTTGCCCGTGCCACGGGGCGCCGATACGCTGGGCGCTTCGTAAGCAGGTATCGACGGGGGCCGATTACCCCACCCAATGGAGTCATCGATGAGGCACCTACTGCCCGCACTCACTCTGGTCGCGGCGATCGCGATCGTCCCGGCTGCACCTCTCGAAGCCCAAGAGGACACGGAGTACGGTCCGAGCAGCGGGACCCTCGTCATCGTCGGGGGTGGATCAACCGCCGGAACCGGGATCATAGAGCGCTTCATCGAACTTGGCGGTGGACTCGAAGAGGGGCGTTTCATCGTCGTGCCTACGGCGGGCGGAAACCGCGACCAGGAGGGGAATCTCCGCGTCTTCGATGAGGAGCAGGTGCTCCGAGGCTGGAGAGAGCGCGGCGTCTTGAACGTGAGCATGCTTCACACTCACGATCCTGAGATTGCGGACACCGACGAATTCGTCGCCGACCTGAAGGAGGCCACCGCGGTCTGGTTCAACGGGGGGCGTCAATGGAACATCGTCGACTCGTATGCAGGCACGCAGACGTATGACGAATTCCATGCCGTCCTGGACCGGGGTGGCGTGATTGGTGGTAGTTCGGCCGGCGCCACGATCCAGGGTGAATACCTCGTTCGTGGCGATACGGAGGGTTCGAATGTGGTGATGACGGACGAACCTCATCATGAACTGGGGTTCGAGTTTCTACGTCGTAGCGCGATCGATCAGCACATCAATGCGCGCGGCCGCTGGGACGACATCATCCCGGTCATCGAAGAACAGCCGCACCTGCTCGGCATCGGCCTTTCCGAAGGCACCGCGATCATCGTGACCGGCGACACGTTCGAAGTCACCGGAAAGTGGAAAGTCGCAGTCCACGACAACACGAGGCACTACCAGCCCTGGGAAAAGCCCTACTTCGTGCTCAACCCCGGCGACTCCTTCGACATGAAGGCTCGCAAGATCATCGGTCGAGGTGACGGGACCACTCCGAGGCGGTAGCCGGGCGGCCCAGGAGCGCGCCCGCCCTCCTAAGAGCCGAGGATCGTCAGCACGACCGCAATCGTCACCATGGAACACACCGAGGTGACGAGCACCGTCCGGGCTGCGACACCCGGTGCCGCATCGTACCGTGCACCGAACAGGTAGACGTTCACCCCACTCGGCATCGCCGCCATCACGACCGCGACGTCGACCCACAGCCCGTCGAGACCCAGGATCGGCACAGCAAAGACCCAGACCAGCAGTGGGTGCACCGCCAGCTTGACGATCGAGAGAGCTACCGCCGGCTGGACGTCCCCGCCGAGCGGGTAGGTCGCGAGTGAGGCGCCCATCGCGAACAGGGCGCACGGCACAGCCGCACCTCCGAGGAACTCCAGCGTGCGATCAGCGCCGATCCAGATCGTGAGCCCCGAGAGGTTCAGCAGAAGCCCCGAGAGAATGCCGAGGATGATCGGGTTCTTCACCATCTCGAGGAACAGAAGCGCGGCCTGTCGCGCCGGAGAGGCTTCCGACCCCTTCCCTCCCTGGATGAGTGCGACGGTGAGCGGCATGAAGGTCGCCGAGTGGAATCCGATGATGAGGAACACCGGTAGCGCGGCATCCGGACCCAACGCAGTCAGAACGATGGGGATCCCCATCAGAACCACGTTCGAGAACGCCGCTCCCATGCCGAAGATCGCTTGATCCGCGACGCCCCTACCGAAGCCGAAACGCGCCACGGCGATGCCGAGACCGTAGCACACGAACGACGACGCATAGAAGGCGATCAGGAATCCCCACTGGATATCCGCGGGGAACTCCATCTGCGCGAGGCTCCGCAGCAGGAGCGCCGGAATCGAGAAATTGAAGACGAACAGAACGAGTCCGCGCACACCCTCAGTCGCGATGAGCGTGGTTCGTGCGGCGACGAACCCGAGAGCCATGAGGCCGAAGATCGGCACCATGGTCTCGATGAGGCCACTCACCGGCTCAGCTCCTACGGTGCACTCGAATGCTGGAGAGGGTGGTTACCGTCGCGACCGCCATGATCATCCAGGAGAATCGGAGCCAGACATGACCCACCCGGACGTGGTCCTGCATGTCCCAGCCTGACTTGAAGAGGATCCAGGCGCTCATACTGAGCCACGCACCGAGACCGATCATGGAACCGATCCGGAACCACTCGAGCCTCCACGAAGGAGCCGCGGTTTCCAGCAGGCAGAAGAACGCAACCGCGAAGAACATCATCATGAGGATGTTGTGCGCCGTTCCCTCGACGCCGGGAGCGTTGCCGTGGCCAAAAAAGAGAATGGCCCCGTTGATCGCTGCCCCCGCCAGGGCGATGTACGTGGCCCGCGCGCTGAGCAACCCTCGACGCGCTGCGAGATCGACGAGCGCCGATAGACCGAACCCGATGTACCCGGTGATGTGGTGCCATCCCATGACCCAATCCATGGGCCTCCACCCCGCATTCGGCATCTCGAGCGGCAACGCGACCGCAACGGCAAGGAGCTTGAGCCCAGTCGGAATCAGAGTGCGCTCCACCGGCTCCCCGACCTCACGTGGTCGACCTGACCCGACGAGTTCCCACAGCCACCAGAGTCCCCAGATCGTGAATACGATGCCAGGCATCAGATGTCCGATGAAGGTACCCGAGGGCCCAGCCATCATCTCATGGTCCACGTTCAATGCTCCGCGGCGAAGGTGCGAACGAGCCTCCCGAAGAAGGGCGCCCAAAAAAGTGGCTCCGCGCGTCGGATTTCACCACCTCGGGACCGGGGTTGCGAGATGCCGCGCCCATGTCTGACTTTGCCCGCGCGCTCCCCAACCCATGGCCCGATCCGCCAACCCGGACTCCGTGTCCCTTCTCCGATTCCATCACTCGATACTGGTCGCGACACTCGCCCTCTCGGCAGCGTGCCGCCCGGACCCTGCCGTAGCCCAGGACCTCGGGTGCAACGGCTGCGCGATCGACGTGGGCTTATGGCCCGGGAGCGCGCAGCAGGCAGGACATGATAGAGGCGGGGCCGGTCCGTGGTGGACTCTGTGGTCACGCAGGACGCCGCACGATCGGGCCCTGGTGGGCATGTTCACGATGCACGTCTACGAGTTGGAAGATCCACCCACGAACAACTGGGCGTTCGGGATCATCCGTCACGGCGTCCTGGCGGCCACCTTTATCACGACACACGGACCGCGAGGATTCGTCACCGCATTCGAGCGATCGTGGTGGGAAGGGACGTGGGGCCCGACCCGAACGATGCTGGGCTTCCGCGCGGGACTGGTGTATGGCTACGACGAGAGGCTCTTCGAACTCGCGAAGCACACACCGGTCCTGCCGTACGGACAACCCGTAGCATTGATCCAGGCAGGGCCCGTGGTTCTCGACATGACCTACACATGGGTCGTGTTCTCCCTCACGGCAGGCGTTTCGTTCTGGTAGCCTGTCATATGGAGCGCGACGCCGGATCACTCACTCTCGAACCAACCATGCAATCGTTGTCGAGAGGAGAGGTCCATCATGTTCACGAGTCGTCCGTATAGAGCGGCACTGCTCTGTTCGTTCACCCTCGCGGCGGCGGGTTGCGAGACCGGGACGAGCCCCGAGGCCGATGCCCCGTTCGACACCGAGGCCGCCCTCGCTGACTACGAGGCGCTTTCGACCGCACTCGGCTCGTCCGACCTGGCCGGATTTCAGGCGCTCGGAGGCCGGACGTCCCTTTCGAGCGCCGCGACAGCGCTCGCGGCGGTAGAGGGGCTCACAACCGCTGAACCCGGAGACGACGGGCGGCGCTTCGCGCTCCGGTTGGCTGAAGGCCTACGGAATGCGGTAGCCGAGGTCGAAGCCGGCGGCCCGGCCGCTACCCCGATCATCTCCAGATTCCATCGTGGCTCGACCTTCGTCTTCGATCCGGCGTCCGACGACTATCGAGTGGACCCCGACCGGGCGGGCGCTCCCGCCACGGGGGTGCGTTTCATCATCTACGCGGTCGACGAAGCCGGCACACCAATCCTGGCGGAAGAGACGGGATATGCAGACCTGGTCGACGAGGGAGACGGCAGCGCCGAGGACATCGTGCTTCACCTCACGGTCGTCCACATGGAAGACACGGTGCTGGACTACCGTACGACGCTTGATGTGGATGTGGGTGGTGGTGCGCTCACCGTCGGAGGCTTCCTGTTCGGGGACGGTGTGCGCCTCGACTTCGATCTCGAACTGGCCGCGAGGGAGTCGGGCGAGAGCACCCTGCTCGACATCACCTTCGACCTTCGCGTCGACGCCCGAGACTTCAGCATTGCCGGGGCAGTTCAGGGCATCGAGGAAGGCGATGAAGGTGAGGGCGAGATCGACATCACCGTCCGTCATCGGGCGGACTCGATCCGTGTCGACGTCCACGGCGTAAGTGGGACGCTCGAGGGAACCATCTACGTGAACGAAGCGATCTTCGCGACGGTCAGCGGACCCGCAGATGACCCGACCTTCGTCGGCGCCGCGGGCCAGGCCCTGACATGGGGCGAGTTCCTGGTCCTGCGACAGATCTTCGACACCGTCGAGGACGTCTTCGACTTCGTCGAGGATCTGGTGGATCCAGTCGATGAACTCATCATTCTCGGCATCATTCTCTGACGAATCGAAAAGATCCCGGCCCATCGGCGTACTCGTTACGTTAGGAAGACCGTGAAGCGGCACTTCCGGTGATCCGAGCGATGGGTCGGGTCCGAGTTCCCAATTGTGAGGCTTCTATGCGACGCTGGATCCTGAAACCGATCCTCCTGACGATGACCGGCTTGTTCATCGCGGTACTGCCGGCAGCGTCACAGGTGTCCACGACGCGCGGACTCCTGCTTGGGCTTCACCTCGGAGGAGCGTCCCTCGCGATCGAAAACAGTGAGCGCAGCAGCGGAGCTGGCGCTGGAATTGCCCTCGGCTACGGCTTCAACCGCAACTTCACGATTCTGGTGCAGGGCGATCACTCGAGCATCGACGTGCGGGATCAACCCGACGTGGACGGGACATGGGCGATTTCCCACCTCGACGTGGCGCTTCGCTTCAATTTCGCGAACTCGCTTCGGAGTTGGGTGCCGTACCTGCAGGGTGGATTCGGCAGCCGTTTTGTGAGCGTCGAGGAGGTTCTGACTGCGAGTCCTGTGGACGGGGTGGTGAAGTTCTCGGGCGGAGCTGTCACGTTCGGGGGAGGTGTCATGCTCTACGCGAATCAACACCTCGCGTTCGACCTGGGACTCCTCTTCTCCGGCGGCAGATTCACCGACACCCAGATTGGGAACGTCACCCTCGGCGGCCTCGATATCGAGGCCACGTCAAGCCGCTTCAACCTCGGCATGTCGTGGTGGCGCTAAGCCGCCCTGGAGTGGCTTAGCCGCGTAACCGTTCGAGGGTCGCCTGCTGTTCCGCAGACAGGCGATTCTTGATGCGAACGAGCATCTCGAGGTGTGCTTGCTTGATCTGCTTCTCGGTATCGAGCACGGAGTCCATCTGATCCAGCGCGCGATCCAGGTCAACGCGGGTGTCCCCGGTGATGGCCGTCAACTCCTGGACCTCGTCGAGTAGCTCCCATTGAAGCCGAACGACCCGGCCTTGGAGATCCTGGATCATCCGGCTGATCGCGTCACGCTGCTCATCGTCGAGGCCGATGGCCCGGCGGTGCTGCATGATCAATTCCGGTGGGAAGAGCGTCGCGAAAAGCGGGTCGTCAGGAAGCGCGGTCGCCTCCTGTCCTGACAGCGGTGCCTGGCCGAAGCCCGACAGGAGCGCGGCGAGAACGAACGCCCCGAATAGATGTGTCACACGAAGTCTCATGAGTCCCTTCCTTCCGTCCCAGTCCCGTCAGCAGATCGGATCGCATCACCTCTCGGCATCAACTCACCGACCGAGGGCACGCTCCCGAGATCGAGTCCTGGGAGGCTCAACAGCGAAGACGTAGGCGATCGCCAAGCGCCCGCCGCCCCATCCGCGGCGAAGGCTATCACGAGGCTCTGGAACTCGGCGTCCGCGTCGGCCGATGGAGGCTCGACGAGAAGCAGGCCTGCCGCCGCGGCCGCGGCCGCCAACGACATCCATCCGCCGATCCGTGTGAGCTGTCGGCGCGCATCCCGCTCGCTCCTCGAACCACTCGCACCCCCATCGACCACGGCCAGAGCGGGGCGGGCCCCGACCTCGGCGTGCGCACGGGCCATCATCGTCTCGAAGTCCGGTATCGCCTCGGGCCGTTCGACGTGTGCCCTCAGTTCGAGGAAGTCGTCGCGGATGCGATCGTCGTCTTTCTCGTGTGTCACAGGATTCCCCCCGATTCCATGCTCGAAAGAAGAGCGCGGAGCTTCTTCTTTCCTCGGTCATAATGTACCCGGGCCGAGCCGATTGATACCTCCAGCACGTCCGCGGCTTCCTGGATGGTCATGTCCTGATAGAAGACCAGATGAAGCACCTCCCGCTGCCGGCCCGGAAGGGCTTCGAGCGTCTTCCGGAGCAGGCCTGCCCTCTCAGATACCTCGACCTGATCGATCTGCTCATGAGCCGCTTGCTGCGAAGCCTCGAGCTCGACATTCAAGCGCTCGGCCTTCGCGTGATGCGACGCGGTGCGCCGACGGTGTTCCCGGGCGGTGTTCCGGATCACACCGAAGAACCACGTCCGAAAGGTGGAATGGCCTTCGTAGCGAGCCTGGCCCGCGATCACCTTCACATATGCGTTCTGAAGCACGTCTTCGGCGTCCGTCTCATTCCAGTCACAGCAGGAGCACGCCCAGCCGAAGCTGGCTGCGTGCAGGTCAGCGAGCTGTCGTTCCAACTCGTCGCTAATGCGTCCAGATTCGATCATGCAGGCGCCGGCTGGCGTTCCTCGCTCATTCATGAGTGACGGCCATGCTCAACATATATGACCGGCGCATTGCCGGCCCCGATACGCCGCCCTACCATCGAACGAGCATCTGCCCACAGGAGCGGGATTCGTGCCCCACCCGGACCTTCCCACAACGACCGTCCTCCTTCCTGAATCGCGACCCAACTGGTCCCGCCGCGACTTCATCAAGGGCGTAATCGCGTCCGGAGTGACCGTGTCGGGCATCTCGTATTTCGGGGCCGGGTACGCGACGCCCCTCGCTGCCCAAATTCGCGGTGCTCAGCTCCTGTCCCTCACCGTGAACGGCCAGGTTCGCCGAGTCGACGTGCTTCCCAGCGAGACACTGGCGATGACCCTCCGCTACAAGCTCGGGCTCACGGGAACCAAGCTGGGGTGCGACCGAGCCGAGTGCGGAGCGTGCACCGTCCTCATCGATGGCACGACCCACTACTCCTGTTCCACGCTCACCGCCCGAGTCCATGGCCGCGCGATCACGACCGTCGAGGGCCTGGAACGTGAATCCGGCGAACTGCACCCGGTCCAGCAAGCGTTTATCGACGAGTTGGCCCCACAGTGTGGGTTCTGTACACCGGGTCAGGTCATGTCCGCCGTAGCACTGCTCGAGCGGAACCCGAACCCGACGCGGGAGGAGGCCCGGACGGCGATGTCGGGCAACCTCTGCCGCTGCGGCGCCTACGACCACTACCTGAACGGCGTCATGCGTGCCGCGACGGAGGCTCAGGATGGCTGAGTTGATTGGCAGGGACTTCACGCCACCCGACATCCGCGCGAAGGTGACCGGCGCGGCGAAGTACGCCGAAGACTTCCGAATGGACGGTATGGTCTTCTGCCGGCTACTCAAGAGCCCGATGCCGCACGCCATAGTACGCTCCATCGACGCACGGCGAGCCCTCGAGATGGAAGGCGTCTTCGCGATTCTCACTGCGGACGAGGTGCCCGCACAGACAGCACCGGGCAACAACATCCTCACGAACGAACCGCACTTTGTCGGGGAGCCGATCCTCGCTGTCGCAGCGGTCGATGAGGTGACCGCGCAGAATGCGATCGACGCCATCGAGCTGGACCTCGAGCCCCTGCCGTTCTGCACGGACCCTCTGGAAAGCCTGCGCCCGGGGGGTGCCAACGCGCGCACGGATGGCAACACGTTCTCGCGCCAGGACGGGGTGTTCGAGCACAAGTGGACCGCAGAGGACTTCGCTGCGGCCGCGGAGGGCCAGATGCCGATGGGTGAGCCGGGTGCCGAGTGGGCGTACGGAGACCTCGAGGCAGGGTTCGCCAGCGCGTCACTCGTGCTCGACGAGAGCTTCGTAACGGCCAGCCACGCACATCACTCGATGGAGCCGCGTTCGGCCATGGCGTACTGGCAGAACGGGAAGTGCTACGTCCACGGCTCGGCACAGAGTCAGGCCATCGTTCTTCCAGGGCTCGCCAACTACATCGGAATTCCGCCGGAAGAGCTCGTCTTCATCGCCGAGTTCTGCGGGGGAGGCTTCGGCTCCAAGGGCGGGGGGTACCCCCTCATGTCGATCCCGGCTCACATGTCGAAGAAGGTCGGTCGACCGGTCATGATGCGAATCAGTCGCGCCGAGGAGTATTTCCTGGGCTCGGCACGCCTGGGCTTTCAGGGGCGGGTGCGGCTCGGCTTCCGTCCCGACGGGCGCCTGGCCGCGTGTGACCTCTACATCGTCCAGGAGAACGGGCCCAACACCGGCTTCGGGGACATGGGCAGCGCGGCCGGGGCCGTGTCACTCGTCTACACTCCCGAGGCGATGCGGTATAGGGGGATGTCCGTGCTGACGAACACCCCTCCTCGTGGGGCACAACGCGGGCCGGGCCAGAACCAGATCGCGACGGCGATCGAGCCCCTGCTCGACAAAGCCGCTCGTGAACTCGGGTTGGACCCCGTGGCGATTCGTCGCATCAACGCGCCGGACAACGAAGCCCGCTACAGCGGTGCGCAGGGCCCCGTCACGAGCGCCTACCTGGCAGAGGCCCTCGACCTCGGGGCCGAGCGCTTCGGCTGGGCTGCACGAAGGGCGCGGAGTGGCCAGCGTTCAGGATCCAAGGTGACGGGCGTGGGCGTGGGTCAGGCCTTCCATTCCGCCGGCTCGA
Source organism: Gemmatimonadota bacterium (assembly GCA_039585495.1). GTDB lineage: Bacteria > Gemmatimonadota > Gemmatimonadetes > Longimicrobiales > Gaopeijiaceae > UBA2589. The sequence goes on from JBDGVT010000065.1 coordinate 10,504, forward strand.
GTGGCTTCGACGGGCTTGTGCGCATCGATACGGAAGGCAAGCTCCATATCCACACAGGGATAGGGAATCTCGGTACCTACTCGTACGCCGCGACGTCGCGCGTCGCGGCCGAGGTCCTCGGCTACGACTGGGACAACTGCGTCATCGTGCGTGGCGACTCCAGTCGGCACCTCCCCTGGAACAACGGTCAGTTCGGTAGCAATACCTCGTTCACGATGTCACGCACGAACTACGTCGCGGCCATGGACGCGCTCGACAAACTGAAGCAGATCGCCGCGATGCGGTTGGGTGGCCGCGCGGCCGACTACGACGTCGCAGATGAGACGGTCTTCCACCGTGAAAACCCCGGCGCCCGCCTGAGCTACGCAAGCGCGGCTCGATGGGCGGTCCGCATGGGGGGGGTGTACAGCGGCGAGAATCTCCCCGACGACCTCAACGACATGACCCGACGATCCGCCGAAGGGCTCGCGGGCACAGGCCTTCTCGGCGTGGCCAGAGATGCCGATCGGCATCAGGGCACCGTCCCGGCCCTCGCCGCAGGCTTCGTGGAGATCGAAGTCGACCTCGAGACCGGCTCCGTCGAGATCCTCGAATACCTCGGGGTCGCCGACTGTGGGACAGTCCTCCATCCGCAGAGCCTGGCCGCTCAGGTGAAGGGAGGTGGGGTCATGGGCTTCGGAATGGCGATGACGGAACGCCACATCTATGACCAGCGCTGGGGGCTCCCAGGTGGAGTCGGCTTCCACCAGGCCCGTCCGCCGACTTACCTCGACGTACCGAGCGAGATCGACTGGGCAGCAGTGGACATCGCCGATCCGCAGAATCCGGTCGGGGCGAAGGGGATCGGCGAGCCACTCATGGGCTGTGCGGCTGCCGCGGTTCTCTGCGCAATCTCCGACGCGTTGGGCGGCCACTATTTCAACCGCACGCCCGTCGTTGCCGACATGATCATCAACGCGGCTGAGAGGCGCTCGCCGTCCCACCGCCCTCTCGCGGTCAACACCCAATGAGGAGGAGCCCGTGCTGAAGGACGTGATGGCGGGCTTCGAGCTCTTCCACCCTACCGATGTCGACTCGGCACTCATGCTGCTCGGGAGATTCGGAGAGCGGGGGTGGGTGCTGGCCGGCGGATATGACACACTCGACTGGCTGAAGGATCGGACCCAGAGTCCGGAAGCGGTGATCGACCTCGAACGGATTCCCGAGCTACGTGGCGTTACCGAGACCACAGACGGGATCGAGATCGGGGCGATGACGACGCTCGCCGATGTCGAGGCCGACCCACTCGTACGAGGACGCTTCCCGCTACTGGCAGAGGCCGCTGGGAAGGTGGCGAGCCCCCAGATCCGAAACGCGGGTACCATCGGCGGGAACGTCTGCCAGGACACTCGCTGCTGGTACTATCGATATGGTGTGAAGTGCTACCGTGCCGGTGGCAACACGTGTTATGCAGCCGCCCCCGGAGCGATGAACCGGGAGCACGCGATCTTCGGAGCAAACCGATGTGTCGCTGTGTCTCCGTCCGACACTGCGCCTGCCCTCGTCGCGCTCGAGGCACAGATGGTGGTACGGAGCCTGGACGGCGAACGGGTGATCGACGCGGAGGATTTCTTCATGGAGCCTGCGATCGACATCACACGCATGACCGTCCTGGGCCCAGGTGACCTGCTCGTCTCGATCCGCATACCGGAAACCTGGGCAAACGCCGACCACTATTTCGAGAAGGTCGCAGACCGGAAGAGCTGGGACTTCGCGCTCGCCAGCGTTGCGGCGGTCTTCCGTCACAACGGGGCTACGGTAGAGGATGCCCGCGTGGTGTGTGGTGCGGTCCAGTGCGTCCCGCGACGACTGCGGTCGGTAGAGCGTGTGCTGCGCGGGGAGACCCGCAGTGACGAGACGGCCAACACCGCCGGTGCGATCGCGTCGGACGGCGCGGAGCCGCTTGACTTCAACGCATTCAAGGTCCCGCTGGTGGAGAACCTCGTGAAGCGGGCGGTCCGCGGAGCCCCCTGACGCCGGGGTTGAGCCTCCAGCCGATGGAGGCGCTGAAGGCTGAACTGCGCGCTCATCGCTCCGAGCTCTCGGCGAGTCGGGCCAACTCATCCACTCCGGTCGGCCGATTCCGCTGCCTAGGTCAGGATACGAATCTGGGGTCTTCGGTCGCCATTGACGATCGCTCGCACTCTCCGGCGCGGAACCCGGTGCTTGCGTTGCATCGGTCAGATGGGGAGTTTGGCCAACCCCCCTCAGGATCTTCGGATCCTGACGTCCCCGGTCTTCGTTAGTGGAGTAACCTCATGAGTCGCAGCCGAGCGCTTGGCGGCTTCATCTCGACATTTCTAGCCGTCCTTCTTGGCTCACCTGGCCCGGCATGGGGGCAGGTGGGTCCAAGCGCCAGTCCGGACAGGGAGGGCGAGGTGCTCCTTGCCGCCGAGCCCCTCGAATTGACCTATTTCGGGGCTGCGGGGTGGAGACTCTCGGACGGAAATGTCGTGGTGCTGATCGATCCCTGGCCCTCACGCCTCAAGTACGGTGGAGGCGGCCATCCCGACGACGACCGTCCGGATTTTAGCCGGACTGACCTTGCCTGGTCCGATACCACGCTCATCGATTCGCTCATCACGGAGGCGGACTTCATCCTGGTGCACCACGGTCACTTCGATCACCTGGGTGACGTTCCCTACATCGCTCGAAAGACCGGCGCGAAGGTGATCGGCACTGAGACGACCGTGATGATCCTGCGAGCGTACGGTATTCCCGATGAGCAGCTATACGCCGTCGGCGGAGGCGAGGACTATCAGTTCGACAACTTCAGCGTTCGTGTGGTGCCGGGAATCCACTCGGCCCTGAACGAGAAGCACTACCACGACTCACGGCGGTACGATGAGGAAACCCCTTTGGAAGCGCCGCTGCGTATCGAGCAGTTCATCGAAGGAGGCTCTCTCAGCTTCTTCGCGCGCTTCGATCGGCACACCGTGCTGACGATGGGATCGATGAACTTCATCGAACGCGAGTTCGAGGGCCTCGAACCCGACATTCTGCTGGCTGGCATCAACGGATCGCGGCTCGGCCTCTACGACTTCGACCGACGCCTCCTCGAGACGACCGGCTTCCCTCCGGTAGTGATCCCGACGCACTGGGACAACTTCAGGCTCCCGTACGGCTTCTCCCAGCAGCCCAATATCGAGCGGAACCTGCTTCCGTTCATTGAAACCGTAGGGATGCTCTCGCCGGGCACGACGGTGATACCGCCGGTCCACCTCGAAACGTTCACGGTGCGCTGATGAAGTGCGGGACCAGTTCCTATCGCGCGACACCCCTCCGTCGCTGGGCGTTCTTGGGAGTGCTCCTTCTTGGTGCGTGCGGAAGCCCAACGACCGCTCCTGGCAGCGCCGCGTTCACCGTGGACCGGGTGGAGGTAGCTCCGACGAGCGCCGTGCTGACCGCCCTGGGCGAATCCGTTCAACTCTCGGCGACCGCCTTGACCACCGCGGGCACTGTCATGGGCCACAAGACCTTCACGTGGTCATCGTCGGACACGAACGTCGCAACGGTCTCGTCTGAGGGACTCGTCACTGCAGCCGGACCGGGCAACGTGACAATCACGGCAACGACCGACCGCACGGATGGGACCGCCACGGTGACCGTGACCCTTACTCCCTGATTTCTGTTACGGGGCCGTCCACACGAGCCCCGTCACGGAACGTCAGCAGTCCGACCGTCAGACAAAGGGCCACGATGCGGCCCGGAGAGGAGGTCGAAAGGGGGGGCATTGAGATCTGTCGTAAGGGGGAGTGCTACCTTCAAAGCTCCTTTACGACGGTCGGACACGCAAGAAACCGCCTACAAATCGATTATGACTGACCCCCTGCCAAGTCACTTCGAGCTCCTCGGCGGTGAAGATGCGATACGGCGCCTCGTCGACCGCTTCTACGATATCATGGACACCGCTCCGGAGGCGGCCGGCATCCGGCGCCTCCATGCGAAGAGCCTCGATTCCTCCCGCGAGAAGCTCCGGCTCTTTCTGACGGGTTGGATGGGTGGGCCTCCGGCCTACGTGGAACGCTTCGGCCACCCGATGCTCAGGCGGCGGCACCTCCCCTTCCCGATCGGCATCGCAGAGCGCGATGCGTGGGTCTGGTGCATGGATCAGGCGCTGGACGATCTCGACATGCCG
>JBDGVT010000066.1:0-14614 GCA_039585495.1 Gemmatimonadota bacterium
CGTTGGCGTAATGGCCATCTTCATCATCGTCTGGGCGATCCCGGTCCGCCTCTGGATCGAAGCATGGTCCGCCGGCGTGAAGGTCACGATCGGGACACTCGTCGGGATGAGGCTGAGGAAAGTGTCGCCCGCTGCCATCGTGCGTCCGCTCATCAACGCGACGAAGGCCGGGCTGGATCTGGATATCAACTTTCTGGAGGCACACTACCTGGCGGGCGGTCGCGTGGACCGTGTGGTAGGCGCGTTGATCTCGGCCGACAAAGCGAGCATCGATCTGGCGTTCAATCAGGCGGCTGCCATCGACCTGGCTGGTCGAGACGTCTTCGAGGCGGTACAGGTCTCGGTCAACCCCAAGGTCATCAATACGCCCAAGGTCGCTGCGATGGCGAAGGACGGAATTCAGTTGATCGCGGTGGCGAGGGTTACCGTCCGGGCCAACATCAACCGACTGGTCGGTGGTGCGGGAGAGGATACCATTCTCGCGCGGGTGGGTGAGGGCATCGTATCGACGATCGGTTCGGCCAACTCGCACAAGGACGTCCTCGAGAATCCGGACGGCATCTCGAAGACTGTTCTCGGCAAGGGACTCGACTCGGGGACCGCATTCGAGATTCTCTCGATCGACATCGCGGACGTCGACGTCGGAAAGAACATCGGAGCCGAACTCCAGACCGATCAGGCCGAGGCGGACAAGCGAGTGGCGCAGGCTCGAGCCGAGGAGCGCAGGGCGATGGCCGTCGCGCAGGAGCAGGAGATGAAGGCTCTGGTCGGAGAAATGAGGGCAGAAGTCGTGAAGGCCGAGGCTCAGGTCCCGCTCGCGATCGCCGAGGCACTCCGGTCGGGGAACTTCGGTGTGATGGACCTCATGAAGTACCGTAACATCGAGGCGGACACGAGCATGCGTGCTGCGATCGCCGGACCGGATGATCCGGATGGCACCACGGGTGCGGAGTAGTTCGAACCATGCCCGAAGAGTTCATCTTTTTTGCGGTCATCATCTTCTTCTCGATCATCGAGTCGATATCGCGCAGCCGCAAAGCCAGGCAGCAGGGGCAACCCGGAGAGTCGTCGGAGCTTCCGTCCCCCGAGGAGTGGCGGGAGGACTTTCCGACGACGGACCTCCCTGCGTACGACGACGAGCCGTCCTACGAAGAACCAGCGGCGATAGAGGAGCGTGAACGAGCCCGAGCCGCCTACAGGACCGAGAAGCAGCGCACCGCGTCGCAAACCCTGCTCCCGAGTGATCTCTTCGAGGAGCTGGCCGGCCTGGCGGGCCGGCTCGAGCAGGAGCATGTGAAGGCGCGTACGCTGGATCTTCCAAAACAGTCTCCCCCAGTACCCCTGCCGGAGCCGGAGCGGGTGCACCACGCGCCCGACCGATCGCGACGACCTGAACCGGCCCGCAGCCTGGTCCCTGCTGGGCGACAGCGTAGCGCAGGGTCAGAGCGGCACATCGTGCATCAGGCTCACGCCGGGTACGGAACCGACCCATCCTCACGGGCACCCTCGGAACAGGACGGACTGGACCCACTGGCACAGTCTCTCGGCCAGGATGCCAGGGCGATTCGCACTCAGCTTCTCAGTCACACGGGTCCTGAGCTTCGTCAGGCGATCATTCTCCAGGAGGTCCTGGGAAAACCCGTGGCGCTCAGGGACGAGTAGAGCAGGGGCCCGGCCAACCGATCGGCCCCCTGCATCGACTACATCTCGCCGCGGGCCATCTTCCGGAGGACCGTCTGTAGAATGCCTCCGTTCAGGTAGTACTCGACGTCGACGTCAGAGTCGAGCCGCGCGTCCGCCTTGAAGCTCACCGTCGATCCGTCCTCGGCCGTTGCAGTCACGTCGACAGTACAGCCAGGCTCGAGGCCCGCTGCCATCCCCGTGATGTCGAACGTCTCTCGTCCCGTGAGTCCTAGAGTCTCAGGAGTCTGACCGTCCTGGAATTCGAGCGGTAGCACGCCCATACCGACCAGATTGCTTCGGTGAATGCGCTCGAAGCTCTCGGCGATGACCGCGCGAACTCCGAGCAGGATCGTGCCCTTCGCGGCCCAGTCTCGTGAGCTCCCCGTGCCGTACTCCTTCCCCGCGATGACGACGAGAGGTGTGCCGTCGGCCTGGTATCGCATCGAGGCGTCGTAGATCGGCATCTGATCGCCCGTTGGGAAGTACACCGTGTGGCCGCCTTCCACGCCATCGAGCAACAGATTCTTGATGCGCACATTCCCGAACGTGCCCCGCATCATGACCTCGTGATTGCCGCGTCTCGATCCGAACGTGTTGAAGTCCTTCACGTCGACGCCGTGTTCGCGCAGATACAGCCCGGCCGGCTCCATCTTCGGAATCGCTCCGGCCGGCGAGATGTGATCGGTCGTAACGGACTGGCCCATGAGCGCCAGGATTCGGGCGCCGTGAATGTCGGAAGCCGCCGGAACGTCCAGATCCATTCCTTCAAAGAACGGGGGGTTTCGAACGTAGGTCGAGTCGTCGGCCCATTCGTACAGGCTGCTCTCTTCGGGGAGCGGCAGCGCCTGCCAGTTCTCGTCTCCCGTGGTGACCGAGGCATAGCGCTTCGTGAACATCTCCGGCTCTAGCGCCGAAGCGACGGTTTCGCGGACTTCCTCGGGGGAGGGCCAGATGTCGGCCAGAAAGACGGGTTCTCCGTCGCTGCCGTGACCGAGCGGCTCGTTGTACAGATCGATGTCCATCCGTCCGGCCAACGCGAACGCGACGACGAGCCCGGGAGATGCCAGGTAGTTGGCACGAACCAACGGGTGGATTCGAGCTTCGAAGTTCCTGTTGCCCGAAAGGACCGATGAGACCACCAGGCCGTGCTCGTCGATTGCCTTGTGGATATGCTCGGGTAACGGTCCGCTGTTGCCGATGCACGTCATGCATCCATAACCCACGACGTGGAAGCGCAACTGCTCCAGGTAGGGCAGAAGTCCCGCCTGGGTCAGGTAATCCGTGACGACCTGACTGCCCGGGGCCATGGCGGTCTTGACCCACGGCTTCACCATGAGTCCCCTCTCGACGGCCCGCTTGGCGAGGAGACCGGCACCGACCATGACCGACGGGTTCGACGTGTTGGTGCAACTCGTGATCGAGGCGATGACCACGGTTCCATCGGTGATCTCGACCTCCTCTCCATCACAGTCGACCGTTACGCAGCGGCTTTCCGAAGCGGCCACCTGAACCGCCTCGCTTCCGCCTTCGCCGCCCCAGCTCTCTCCACTGCGTGGTTCCCCTTCACCTTCCGCTTGGCCTGTCGGCAGGTCGAATCCCGTCGGTACGAGGGCGGGAAGGTCCTTCTCGAATTGCGTGCGCATGTCGGCCATCCGGATCCGGTCCTGCGGCCGTTTCGGGCCGGCGAGGCTCGGCTCGACCGTCGACAGGTCGAGTTCCAGGCTCGATGTAAACTCCGGATCGGGGGTCTCGTCGGTTCTGAAGAGGCCCAACTCCCGGGAGATCCGGTCGACACGTGCCACCATCTGTTCGTCGCGGCCTGTTCCCCGGAGATACGTGAGGGTCGAGTCGTCCACCGGAAAGAACCCGATCGTCGCTCCGTATTCCGGTGACATGTTGGCGAGCGTCGCCTTGTCGGGGAGCGTCAGGTTGCTGAGTCCGGCCCCGTAGTACTCTACGAACCTGCCGACCACTCCGTGCTTGCGGAGTATTTCCGTCACACGGAGCACCAGATCCGTAGCGGTCGCTCCCTCCGGCAGCACACCGGTGAGCTTCACGCCTACGACCTCCGGAAGGAGCATGTAGTAGGGTTGCCCCAGAACGACTGCCTCGGCCTCGATTCCTCCGACGCCCCATCCGACCACACCGAGCCCATTGACCATGGTGGTGTGGGAGTCCGTCCCAACCAGCGTATCAGGATATGCGAGGAAGCTGCCATCGTGCTCGCGCCGGTGAATCACGGACGCGAGATACTCCAGATTCACCTGGTGCACGATTCCGGTTCCGGGCGGCACGACCGAGAAGTTGTCGAATGCCTCCTGGGCCCAGCGGAGCAAAGCGTATCGCTCACGGTTTCGCTCGAATTCCTTCTCGACGTTGAGCCGGAACGCGTCGGCGAAGCCCGCGAAGTCCACCTGAACCGAGTGATCGATCACCAGATCGGCGGGCACGACCGGGTTGATCCGGGACGGGTCGCCCCCGAGAGCCTTGAGGCCGTCCCGCATGGCTGCGAGGTCCACCACGGCCGGAACGCCGGTGAAGTCCTGCAAGACGACGCGTGTCGGCATGAACGGAACGTCCGCCCCGGCGTTGGTGGGACTCCATTCGGTAATGGCCCGAACGTGATCTTCGGTCACATACCCACCGCCGGCATGCCGGAGCGCGTTTTCGAGGAGGACGCGGATGGAGAAGGGGAGCCGATCGAGTCGGTCGATCACCCCGTCTTCTTCCAGGCGTGCGAGCCTGTAAAACGAGGTCGGGCCTTCCGGTAGGTCGAGGGTTGTGCGGGCACCGAAGGGGTCGTGTCTGAGGTCCGCCACAATTACTCCAGGCTGGTCGTCGACGTACGGGTGCAGAGCACCCTCAGCCCCTAATGATGGTTCAAGTCGGAGGTCGTGTCAGCCTGCTTCGAATGGAGCCTCAGAAACCGACCGCGAACGAGAATACGGGCGCCACGTAGGCGTTGGCGGGCACACCCGGATCCGCCGAGTCATCCCACGTAATCGCACCATACGCTCCCCCGACGAGCGCACCAACCGCTGCGCCCACGAGAGTGGCGGCCAGCCGTTGCTCCGGCGTGCTGTCTCCGATGAGCGCCTCCGACGCAAGCGCCACGAGGGAACCACCGAGGGCGCCGAGGCCCGCGACGTAGATCGCATGTTCTTGTCGCTCGCCGTTACCGGATAGCACCATTCCAGCGCCCGCTGAAAACAGAAAACCGGTGCCCCAGGCGACGATCCCCTGGCGCGAGGTGGTGAAGCCTCCTTTGAGTCGCCCAACCGCTGCGGCCGTCCCGGAGGCGACGGCGAAGCTCGTCGCTCCGAGTACGAGCCCGCATTGGACCGAACAGGGATCGCTGAATTGCGCGGACGCTTGGCCAGGGACTGCCACCCACATCACGATCGCGACTACGCCAACCGCCAGGCTCGGTGACTTCGATCGAGATCTCCGCATCAGGCCCCTCCGTCGGCTACAGTGGCCTCGGGGCATTCGGCCAGTAATCCGGCCTCGGTGAGCTTGCAGTGAAACACCGCCTGAACCGGACCTTCGTCTGCGCTTTGCGCGAACACCGAGAGACGCGTCTCGGTCGGTCCGAAGTCCAGGCGCATGTAGCCGTGACGACTCGCCGCGTACCGGGTCCCGTCGGTTCTGCCGGCCGGAGTAATCCGCGATGCGCTCCCGCTCACCAGTTGAAAGGAGGGATCACCCGGTTCGTGCATTCGGATGACCTGAAGTGAATGGTCGTGACCGGCGGCGGCGGCCAACGGAATCGAGCCGCTCTCGTAGATGGCGGACCGGACTCCGGCGAGCATGTCCGAGTACCGTCCCGAAGCCAGGTCCTGAACACTCAGGCCACTCTTCACGGCCAGGTAGTAGACGATCGGGCCGCGATGAAACAGACCGATGTTGCCACCGTGGGGGCCTCCCGTCGCCATCGGGTGATGGGCCGCGAGAATGACCCGCTTGTCGCGATTGGCCGCGAGATCGTCGCGGAGGCGCTCGTAGAAGTCCTCCACACTTCCGCAATCGTCATTCGGACGCCTCAGGAGCCATTCGGTGTCGAGAAAGACGAGGTGCACGTCCGCACCGACGTCGAGCGTCGATGGGCCTGGACATCCATCGGCCGGAAGGAACCGCGCGCGGTCGTTCCCGGCTACTTCGTACAGCCATCGCTCTTGCATGCGGATGGACTCCCTCGCCCGCTCATTGGCCGCTCCCTTGGCCCAATCGTGGTTGCCCGGCAGGAACACGACCGTCGCCCCAGGCAACTGCCCGATCACGTCTGCCTGCGCAGCGAGGTGACCGGCGTCCTCGACCTTGAACTCCTCACGCGCTCCGATCTCGTAGATGTTGTCACCGAGGTAGACGACCACGATCGGTAGGCCCGGGTTTGCCGCGGCGAGGCGCTCGATATCGGCTCGGGCGTGCCCGAGCACCACTGCACGACCCGGAGAATCCTCTCCACCGTCCCCGAGCAGATAGACCGCTGCCTCGAGTTGCGTGGCTGGCGCGGGATTCTGCGCCATCGGCTCGTACCGAATCATCGAGGTCGAGCACCCGAATAGGACAACGATGCCCAGGGCGGTGGCGAGGCGGCCTATGTGAGCTCCAGATGAAGACATCGGTGCGGAAGTAGTCAGTAGGGAAGCCCGAGGGCGAGAAAGACCTTTGTGGCTTCTTCGCCCTGTCCTGCCCCGATGCGGACCAGGAAGGGCTGTTGAATCGGCTGAAAGTAAACCCCACCGCCCACGCCGGTGTGCCAGCCGCCGGGAGAATCGTTGTCCAGGTAGACGCGCCCAGTGTCGACGAAGCCGAATACTCCGATCGCAACGGGGACGATTACCCGCGGTCGGAGGAGGCGAAGCCGCCCCTCGGCGCTCGCGTAGACGGCTACGTCGCCTGCGAAGCGTTGCTCATCGTAGCCGCGTACCGTGGCGACTCCGCCCAGGAAGGCGGCCTTGTGCCATGGGAAGCGACCTCGCACCTGTTCGGCGCCTGCGCGCACCGCGAGCGCTACCGCCGGCCAGGGTGAAGAAGCGAGCAGCCCCGACACCTCCGCTCCGATGCGGCCGAACGAATCCTCGACGTCGACCACGCCCGGAAAGAACGCTCCACTGGCCCGAACGCGTAGACGCGATCCGGTCGTCACCGAGTTGGCGAGAGGATCGAAGACCAGGTCACTCACGAGAGCGAGTGAGGTAAAGCCACCTTCACCGTAGACCGGCCGGACCGTGTCGAAGTAGCTCCCCGCATTCTCCTGGGTGCTGGCCCGCTCCACGCGAACACCTCCCGAGAGCTCGACGCCTGACTCGAACGACATGCCGAGCCCGAGGCTCGCCGTCGCCATCGTCAGATCGACCTCGTGGAAGTCCTGCCCGCCCGAAGTCGACTCGTTTCCGAGCCCGTAGAAGTGAACGACGTCCAGCCGAGAGACGCGAGCAGAGAACGGCCAGAAGATCGGTGAGTTCTGGCGGTTGAATCGACCGTCCAGTTCAACGCGACCCTTCTGTTGTCGTGGTGACCACCCTCCGCGCGCGTCGAGCCTCCACGAGAACGGGCGCTTACGGAATCCGAATCCCTTGAAGCTGGCTCCCCCGCCAACGAAGAAGCCGAGATCGGTCGAGTAAGACGACCAGAAAATCGGCAACGTCTGCTTACCCCAGTCACGCGGCTGATCTCGATCGTCCTCGCTCCACTCCCACTCCTCCCACTCCTTGTCGTCGATGTCCGGTGCGTTGGCCCCCCGGGCCGAGTTGACGCCTTGGGAGTCGTAAAGGCGCACGTGGTCGCCTTCGTCGGGGAAGGTGAACACATCGTCTCCGCGACCGCCCATGAGACGCACGAGGATCGCGGAGTCGCTGCTGCCCGTCACGGTGACCTCATCGTCTCCGCCCTTCAGGTAGACCCGGACCTCGTTCGTTTCCCCGGCCAGGAAGCGGCGGGAGAAGTAGGGTCCATCGGAGTCGCTCGGTGCGGTGACCGTCACATGCACCGCACCGTCCTGGGACCGGTCGACCCGTACGACTTCGGCTTCGTTCGTTCCCTGAACGTCCACTCGATCCGACACGAGCCGGTAAAACTCATCCCACGCCTCCGGGAGCTTGTCGCGCCTCGCTTTCAACGTCCGGTCGAGTTCAGCACCGTTGAGGGCCCGGATCTCCGGTGGCAGACGGAGCACCGCCTCTTCGATGACCGCGTCCGTGAGGGCCGACTGGACCGCTGTTCCGACCGAGTCCCATGCCTCTCTGTCGAGCTCGGCGAGCAGCCATCGGTCGAGCGCGCGGGCGTTCCAATGCAGCCGTGTGATCGACGGATAGCCTTCCTCGAAGCGCACGAATTGAGGCATATAGAGACTGACGATTCTGGTCGCGAGCCCGTCGAACTTGGAGAACGCCTGGTCCCGATCTCTCGGGACGGGAAGCCACACGCGAGGCGTTTCGTCATCGTAGGTCGCCCACCGCCACTGGCCGCGATGTCGATCCCAATCCCCGAGAAACACATCCATGAGTCGGGCTTTGAGGAACTCCCGGGCGTCGACCCGGTCTGTAGGACCATCGTCCAGGCGTTCGGTCAACCGCTCACTGGCGATCACCCGCTCGGTGCCTCGGAATGAGGTGCGGGCGCCGTCGTTCTCGTCGGGGCGTTCCTCCATGAGGCCGAGCATGCCCGCGAATTCCTCGCGGTACTCACCGAGTGCTGGATCGTCCGGCATGACGCGCAGCTGCGGATCGACGTTGAGCAAGCCGACGGCGTCGAGAAGTGGCGCCGCGACCAGCGCCCCGAAGGGGTGCGCGGCGCTGATTCCATCCTGAACGAGGTCCGAGACGATCGTCTCACGGAGAATCGAATCGAGGACCGCCGAGGGGTCCTTGTCGACCGAACGAAATGCGTACTCCCGTCCGTCAGCGCCCAGGAACCGGAGAGACCGCGTTTGCATCCCGCCACCGGTCCCTGTGGGGGTGAGACCTCCCGCCGTGCCCACGAGGTCCAGCAGTTCGACCTGGACCGGTTCCGTCCACAGATCGCGGTAGTGTCGTCCGAGAATCCAACGATGAAGCACGCCCGCGCGATACCGCTCGCCCGCCGCGGTCGTCACGATTCGATCGGCACTCGTGGCGTCCTGGGCCGAAGCCGCCTTCGGGGCCGAGACGATCGCCATGAGCGCAGCGATACCGAGGGGCAGTGCGAATCGGTTCATGCAGCCCAGTATAGGGGCTGATATCGTCCGAGCCAGTGTCTCGGGCTCCGGCAATTCAGTCGTTGCCCAGCAGTACCCATAGCCCGCGACCCGCTGGCACCCGGACCGCCGACAAGTCGACGACGCCTCCATCCTGCAGCCCGTCGACCAAAGGTGTGCGGGCCGATGCGTCCGGCGACAGACCGAGCGCTTCGAAGTTTACGGTCAGCTCGAGCACCTCGTCCGAGTCGGACCACGAGGCCAGCGCGATCAGCGCGCGTCCGGGTCCAGAGTACGTCGTCGCGAGAACGGTCTCCGACGCGGTACGGACCGGGGCATCGTCCAACCAGTACCCGAGCATGTCGCTCTCGGCGATCCGGAAGTCGTTCATCATCGCCCACACGGGCCTCGGATCGACGTTGCCGTACTTTCTCGCCGTCATGCCGTACAGCATACCGCGATACGGGTGTCCCCCGTCCTGAAGCATCTCCCCCATCAGCCCGAAGGGGAGTCCCGCGACTTCCGTCATCCAGTAATCGGGACCCTGGTCATAGTCGAAGTACTCTCCGAACCAGAGGCGAGAAATGAACGGAAAATGCTCCATGTAGAGCATGGAGCTGTTGATGAATCCGTCGCGCACATTGAACTGATTGGCCGAGTGCAGATCGATCACGACCTCCTCGCGGTGCTCATGAAGCACGGTGACCAACCGCTTCACCGTAGCGCGACTGAAGGCGATGTCGTCGAGATAGAGACCGTCGATGTGCTGATTCTCGGCAAGCCACTCGAGTCCAGCGATGTAGTAGTTGGTCCATCGCGACGTGCCCTTGTTCAACATCGCGGCGTCGTCCACGCGCCATGCGTGCCAGGCCGAGTGATAGTCCGCTTCGAGGTGCTCCTGCATCCAGGAGTGTCCTCCGCCCTCCCCGTCATTGAGGACCTCGTCACCCAGGCTTCGCAACGCGAAGAGTTCGTGGGCCCGGTACGTGAGCTCCCGAATCGTGTTGTACAGCTTGACCTTGATGCCCTTCGCGTGGGCCTCCTCGATGTATGCCGCCTGCTCGTCGAGCGCGAAGAAGGGGTAATTGATGTACGGGTTGATCTCGTTTGCGTGGTGGATGTTCACCACCGTGCCTCCCCAATCGACGACGGAGTCGACCGGGACGTACTGATGCACGAATCGGGTTTCGAAATGTTCGGCCGTGTCGATCGGCTTGAAGGGCGTGATGAGGAAGCGGACGTTGAAGTGGAGTGAGTCGCCCGCAGCAAGCGTCAGAGGCCCCGAGTAGTTTCTCGCGACCACTGAACCGTCCTCCTCGGAGATCGTGATCCCACCCCGTCCGCGGTTGAACCAGGACGAGGGCATCCTCAGTGGCTGATTGCGATAGAAGTTCGTATTGAGCGGTCGCACGTAATCGTCGTCACGCAGCACGTACTGAAGGCCACGGTTTACGCCACCGAGCCAGACGCCTTCCTGGTGATTCTCCACCGCCCACTTCCAATCGATCGAAGCCGGGCGCGCGCCACCCATCCGGCCAAGGCCGAGCATGTACTGGGCTGCCTCGGGTACGAGGCGAATCGGCAACGAGATATCACCGATGGAGATACGGTCAGCGCTCGTCAGGCTGACTCGGTATTCGAGCATGCCGTCGTATTCGAGCGCGCCCTGAACGGTGAGAAACACCCCGCCCGATTCGCTCTCCGTCTGCCACTCGGCGCGCGCGGGCGTGTCTTGCCGCACAGTGAAGTCCCCGGACTCGAAGGTGAGTCGCTCACCCGACACCTCGACATCGAAGGAGAGCGGCCGAGCCAGGATCGGCGCAGCATCATCCGCGATGTCGGTGACAGCAGGCGTGAAGAAGCTCTCGATGGCATCGGGAAGTCCGGTGTCACCCAGGACGACACGCCTCCCGAGGATCGAGAGGACACGATCATCGACTCGAACCGGTTCGAAGGGATCGATGATGAAGTCCGGGTCCGTGCCGACCTCCGAATCGAGCCAGGCCAGACGAGTCATCAGGTCCGGCTCGTTCGCCCCGCCGTTGCGAGCACGTGCTTCCCGCACCTCCAGACGCACCGGCACGGACTGACTCCCTCGCCCGGCCGACGTGACACGCACGACTCCCTGGACCAGGCCGGACTCCGCCGACTCCGGTACCCGGATACCGAGCCACAGCGCCTGGACCTCCCCGGCCGCTACGTTCACGGTCTTTTCGAAGCGCCGCCCGTTTTCGTCGACCCCGGTGCAGTTGTAGCACGTCCAGAGATCGGCCCACTCATCCGGGAAGTCTTCGAACGCGACCTGCACATCGCTCAGCGACGCTTCACCCGAAACGATGGCCACCTGGAAGGTGAATGACTCGTCTCGGAGGACGCGACTCTCGAACGCACGTGACGCGGCTTGGCCGGCCCAATGCTGCGGGATTCTGTGCCTCATCCGAACGGGGCGGTCCCGCTGCTCTGCGAAGACGCGCCAGCCTTCGGGCGCCCCACTCATGAACGCGGCGGTCTCTTCAGGTGTCGCGATGACCTCCATGGGGAAGAACGAGTGGAAGTCGTCGACGGACTGGATGCGGGTGGTTCGTCCCTGTTGCAGTGCCGCGCTACCGGCTGTCCTGGCCCGCACCGCCCAATCCGGGTCCGGCGTGGAAGCCAGGTCCGGGTACGTGATGGTCGGGTAGTAACCGCCTGTCGACTGCCAGGGCATATAGTAGACGTGGTATTCTGCGGAGCCCGGCACAGGTTGGAAGCGAATCTCTCCGGACACGTTGTCCACGCGCATCGCGATCACGTTCTGGATCAGCGCACCGGTCTCGGCATCGAGGACCACGATCGACTTCTCTTCGGGATCGTGGTCTCTGCGCCGCCACGGGATCGTCACCGAGGCGACATCCCTGGTCTCACCTTCGGCGTCGAGCATGACGACGGCGCGGTGATTCCCCCACGAGACGCCTTCATCGCCGGCGGCCAGATGGGGTACCCAGTTCCCTGATTCGAACACGACGCCGTCGATGGTGTTCGGGACGGCTGCTGCCCGGTAGAGCAGGGCGGTCTCGGAGTCGGAGGCGGTGCAAGCGCCGAACACGATCAGCACGAGCGCAGCCGCGAGCATCCGCTTGACTGCGCAGGATCGGGTCATCGGGCGCCTCCAAGGGCCAGGGCCCTTCTGACGAGGTCGACTTGAAGAGTCCCCGGGTCGCTTGGCGGAGGCCCCGCGGATGGTGGGGCCTCCATCCCGAGCGCTCGGCGCGCGGCGACAGCCAGCAGATCGAGGGGCCGGGTGGACCCCTCGCCGCCATCCGTCGCCTCGACGACCGCTCTCAGGTGTGCTTCGGACGAAGCCGTGTTCCCCGATTCGGCCTCGACCAGTCCCAACAGGAATCGCACCAGCCGCTCTTCCGGTTCGTACGGGCGTCCCTCGCCGAGCGATTCGGGCCATTCGAGCGCCTGCGTCAGGTGGCCCCGCGCCAACGCAAAGCCACCGGCCTCCATGGCGTCGAGTGCGATGAGGGTGTGCGCGTCGGAAAAGAGCTGGCGGCTACCGCGTGCATGCTCCGAGGGCAGAACCTGGACGTCGGCGAGGATCTCCAGCGCGTCCGCGGGTCTTCCCTCGTTTACGAGCGCCCGCGCCTCGAACAGCGCGAGGTTGAAGTCATCCGGGAATCGTGATCGGGCGTCGGCCAGGGCCGGGAGCGACGTGTCCGACGCGCCCCGTGCCTCGAGTTCCTGTGCGAGTGCGACATGCATGAGCCGATCGTCCGGCGCCAGAGCCACGGCGCGACGATGGTCCGGGAGTCCGTCCACGCCTCTCAACTCGTTGAGCAGCCGTCCACGCGCGACGTAGAAGGGGGCGAAGTCTGGCTCGTCACCCAGCGCTACGAAGAGGTCAGCGGCCTCATCACTTCGATGCACCGCCCACAGGTTGAGCCCGTAGAGGTAGGCCCAACCCCAGTGGGCGTTCTGCTCGAATGCCCACTCGAGTACGTCGAGTGTTTCGCGACGGAACGGGAATACGAACGCGAGCGTGCTCGGAACCCCAAGCTGATCGGCGTCGCCCGCCAGGTAGGCGCGCCACGCGTCGAGGACAGGGCCCTGTACGAGATCCGTGGAGAGAGCCAGGAGCGTGCGCGCCGCTTCTGCCTGGCCCAGCGAGATATACGTCAGGGCCATCTCGAGCAGGGTTTGCTCCGGGTACTCCCCTCCGAGAGCATCGATCAGGGCGTTGGCCGACTCTGGCGTCCGTTCGGAGATGTGCCGTTCCGCACGGACGAAGTGATCGAGTGGATCGAGCGTGCTCAACTCCAGGCTTGCTGCTTCGGCTAGTGACAAATCGCCGGCTTTGCGTCCGAGCACGGCCAGAGTGCGCCAGGCAGGGACACTGTACCGGTCGAACTCGATCGCCAGTCGAGCATAGCGACGCGCTTCCTCCAGGTCTCCTTCGGTGAGCATCTCCGCTGCGAGCTGGACATACGCCGCCGACCTGGTCCCGGTCGAGCGAGTGGCCCAACCGAACGCATCGCGGGCGTCGGCTCGGCTACCTAGAGCCCGATAGATCGTCCCGGCGAGGAAATTGGCTTCCGCGTCGTACGCGTCGATTTCGAGAACGCGATGGATGTGACCCAGTGCATTCTGGTAGCGACCACTGCGGTAGGCGAGCTCCGCTGCGCCCATGCGCGCTCCTCTGTGCCACGGCTCGCCCTCGAGGGCTTCCGCGAAGAGCTTCGCTGCGGGCGCGTACCGGCGACTCTTCATGAGCTCATGGGCTTCGAAGGCGGCACGATCCGATACCGGCACAGACGCCATCGCGTCGGCATCGGTCCTGAACGATCGCGAGAGCTCCCGTGCGCTCGGATCGGAGTCGTAGTCGAGTCGGAGGCCGGCCAGCGTGGCCCTGATGTGGCCTCCCGGCGGCACCGCCACGGACGTCCGAAACATCCCGAGCGGTGCAAGGGCGACCGGCTCCGCAGCTAAGAGTACGTCACCGGACCATATGCGCAGAGTGTCAGAGACCGCGGTGAATGCGCTCACGGTTACCGTCGTGCGGGACGCACCGCGCTGGACGTGAAGAGCACCGTCCCGAGACGCATCGGAAAGACCTCCGGTGCCCTCGAGCGGGAACCAGGTCTCGGTCCACCGAGAGGCCGACATGGGGTCGAACACGGCTTTCGTGATCGGATTGACGTGCTCGCCAGGTTGGTACTGCACGAACATGCGGCCAGCCTGGAACTCGACGTACTGGCCATCCGTGTCCGTGAGGAGGTCTTCCCAGATCCCTCCCTGCCGGGACAGCGCCCAGAGCCAGAGCTTCTGCCCCGGCATCTCCTCGTAGCGTGACCAGTGTCCGAAGCCGTAGTCGTCGTCCCCGTAATAACCGCCAAAGAAGTCGTTGAGTTCGCCGACTACGTGGTAGGACTTGTTGCCTTCGAATCGATTGTTGTCGTACGGAGCCAGATCCCTCCCCAGAGAGTCGATCGGCCACGTGAGGGCCTCGCCGGAGTGCTTGAGATACTGATCACCAGGAATCGCCATCACGAGATCGTCTCGAGCGAAGGCCGCGGCCGTCATCCAGTTGTAGTAGGGCTGCGCGAGCGGCGTCGGATTGTACCAATGCACACGGGTCTCGAAGTATGCCTTGTCCGCGGGAAGTCGCACCTCGACCCGCCACTGTGTGCGGGACGGGAGGTCCATCGCACCGACGAAGACGCTGACGCTGCCGTCGTCGTTCTCCCTCGTGGTGTAATCGACCGGGGTCGC
>JBDGVT010000067.1:0-14912 GCA_039585495.1 Gemmatimonadota bacterium
GTCTCACGCTGAACCTGCTGACGCTGATGGGTCTGGCGATGGGCTTTGGGCTGATCGTGGACAACTCCATCGTCGTGCTGGAGAACATCCACCGGCGATGGCAGGGCGGAGAGAGGGTGGAAGAGGCGGCGGAGGCCGGGGCCCGGGAGGTCGCGCTTCCAATCCTGGCCTCCACGGCGACGACCCTGATCGTATTCGTCCCGTTCGTCTACCTGCAGGGTGAGCTGCGGGTGTTCTATGTGCCGTTGGCCATGGTAGTGGCGCTCACGCTCATCGCGTCGTTGTTCGTCGCCTTCACATTCATCCCCTCTCTGTCCGCCCGATTCTTGGCGTCCGGGGCGAACGTCCAGACCGGAGCTCACGATGCGGGGGCATCCCGGCCGTTCTACGTAAGGTTCTACGCCGATATCGTGTCCTTCACCATCCGGTTTCCCTGGGTGGCGATGACGGCGACCGCGATCGTTTTCGGGGGCTCGTACTATCTGTTCGACCGGTACGTGAGCACGTGGGCCATGTGGGGTGGATACGGAGGCCAGGACACGTACATATCCGTCCAGATCGAGCTGCCTCGCGGCTCCAACCTGGAGCGCACCGACCAGCTCATGCAGTACTTCGAAGAGCGCGTCGCGGAGATCCCGGAGGTCGAGCGCTACACGGCCAACGTCCAGCAGACGTACGGGAGTATGCGGATCACCTTCCCCGAGGAGATCGAGAACACCCAGATCCCCGTGGTGATCAAGGAACAGATGATGGCGTACAGCCACACCTTCACGGGTGCGGAGGTGCGTGTGTACGGATATGGCCCTTCCTTCTACGGAGGCGGCGGGAGCGCCCCGAACTACGGCATCAAGGTCCTCGGCTACAACTACGAGCGCGTGCGGGACATCGCGGAGGGCCTGGGTAGCAGGCTCGAACGCCTGAGTCGCGTGGTCGACGTAGACACCAACGCTTCCGGCGGGTACTTCGTGCGTGACAAGGCGTGGGAATTCACCGCGACGGTAGACCGCGAACGTCTTGCCCGATATGAGCTTACGGTTCAAGACCTCATCGGTAGGTTGAATGCCGCGGTCGGGGGGAGTGCCGGGATCGGTTTCCTCAAGCTCGGTGGAGAGGAGGTTCAGTATCAGGTGAAGCTCGAGGACAATCTGGACATGGACATCCTCGACCTCACCGAGACGTTGATCGACACGCCGACAGGGCACAGAATCCGGCTCGGCGAGGTCCTGGCGATCACAGAACGGGACGTCCTGGCTCGTATCCGAAGGGAGAACCAGCAGTACGAGCGGACCGTCGCCTATGAGTTCCGGGGCCCGACGCGGCTCGGTGATCTGATTCACGAGAACGTCATCGAAAGCAGCGAAGTGCCACCTGGATACACGGTCGAGAAGAGCGATCAGGGCTACTCGATCAACGAGGAGGAGCGGGAACAGATCTGGATGGTGCTCGCGATCGCGCTGCTGCTCGTCTACATGGTCACTGCGGCCCTGTTCGAGTCCCTTCTGCAGCCGTTTTGTGTGATTCTCACGGTCCCGATGGCCTTGATCGGCGTGTATCTGATCTTCTTCTACACGGAGGCGTCGTTCACCCGTGAGGCGTACGTCGGCGTGATCATGATGTTCGGAATCGTGGTGAATAACGCGATCCTGCTCGTGGATCACATCAACGGAATCCGCAGGCGTGATCCGGAAAAGCCGCTCGAAGAAGCGATCCTGACCGGGACGCTGGAACGGGTCCGCCCGATTCTGATGACCACCGCCACGACGGTCCTCGGCTTGATGCCCCTCGTGCTGTTCGGGGACACAGCGGGAACCAACATCTGGGACGCTTTGGCGCTCGTGCTGATCGGTGGCCTGCTGTCGTCGACGATTTTCGTACTGACAATCACTCCGGCGGCCTATCACGTGCTGGAGCGCAGGCGCCCGGGGCACCGAAGGGCCGCCACACCCTCGGAGCCGGTTCCTGTCCCTCTGAGGTGACGCTTCTGTCCTGACCACGGGATGTGTGGGGCCGTTTGGAACGACGAGCCCTTGGAAAACAAGGGGTTTCAGACGTTCCAGGCTGGCACATCGCTTGCTCCATAGCGTATTGTCTCACGTCCGGGCGTTCCGGCCTGGAAAGGATTGGGGGGGAATGGCCCGTAGCAGTAGCACGTTCGTGAAGCAGGCGACCATGGCGTTCTTCGCCGTCGCGCTCCTATTCCCGACAGTGGCGAGCGCACAGGGCGGAGACGGGTTTCTATTCCGGCAGCCCAAGGTCACGTTCAAATTCGAGTCTGGATACGGTTTTCAGCGTGCCGGGAGCGATCTCTTCGACTTCGTCACAGACTCGCTCACGCTGGGTCGACGCGACTTCGACAGCCCTTATGTGGGTGGCGAGATTGGCATCCGAGTGGCCGAGCGCTGGGACGTGGCGATTGCGGTCGGATACCAGGAGAGCTCCGTAGCATCCGAATACCGCGATTGGGTTGATGCGGACGACCGTCCCATCGAGCAGGTGACGTCTCTTCGGCAGGTCCCCTTTACGGTCAGCGCCAAGTACTACCTGCGCGAGCGTGGCCGGTCGATCGGTCGGTTCGCCTGGATCCCGAACGCCATCAGCCCGTTCGTGGGTGGCGGAGTCGGGGTGGTGTCCTATCGGTTCGAACAGGACGGCGACTTCGTCGACTACCAGACGTTCGACATCTTCCGCGATAATCTCCGCACAGACGGCGACGCCTTTCTGGCCAGGGCCGTCGCCGGGGTGAATGTTTCCCTCAGTAAGCAGTTCTTCTTCACCGCCGAAGGTCGTTTCGGGTATGCCAGCGGGGACGTGGCGGGCGACTTCAGTGGCTTCGACAAGATGGATCTCGCCGGCCTGCAGCTGGTCGGCGGACTCGCCGTTCGTTTTTAACGTGCAAAGGACGCCTACGATGACGACACCAAGATGCGTGGCGCAGGTTCTCGGTCTGGCAGTGGCGCTCAGCGCGCTGGCTGGCCCTGCCCAGGCCCAGGACACCGACAATCGTTGGCTCCCGTTCATCGGTTGTTGGGAGCCCGTCGACGTAGAGGAGGGCGCAGGATTACTGTGCTTCAACGCGACGGACGGCGGAGTGCAGATGACCAACGTCGTCAGCGCCGAAATCGTCTCGAGTGAGCTCCTGGTGGCAGACGGACAGCCGCGCGCGGTTACCGTCGAGGATTGCGATGCCTGGGAGAGCGTGGAGTTCTCCGAGGATGGCCTCCGTGCCTTCACCCGTTCCGAGTTCGTTTGTGGTGACGAACCCGCGCGGTCAGGCACCGGCGTCATGACCTTTACGGGAGCCAACCGCTGGGCCGATGTGCGGTCACTGAACGTGGGCGGCCAGGTCGAACCGGTGGCCTGGGTCCAGGTTTATCGGCAAGCGAGCCGCGAACGCTTGGCCGAAGAGGGCGTGCTCGACCAGGCCCTGGGCCGTGACATGGCGGTTCTCGCAGCCCGCATGGCCGCGGCCGCGCCAATCGAGCTGGCAGACGTCGAGGAAGCCGCATCTACGCTCGACGCCAAGGCCGTCGAGACATGGGTCGCGGCCAAGGGAGATCCCCTCACGATCGACGCAGGAGATCTCGTTCGACTCGCGGACAGTGGCATGCCGGAGCATCTGATCGACGTGGTCGTCGCGGTCTCGCACCCCGAACGCTTCCGGGTCGCCGCTTCGGGTCCGGTCGAGGCCTACGAGGGTGGTCAGGGTCCCGACTATAGAGGGCCGCGCGGATACATGGGCTACAACCCGTTCTGGGGCCCCTCGTACGGCGTCGGATTCGCGTATTCACCCTTCGGGTATGGGTACGGAAGGTCCGGGTACGGCGGCTACTACGGCGGCTATTATGGGGGCTACTACGGCTACACACCCGCGACCGTCGTCATCGACCGTGCGCCGCGGAACAGTGGTGGTCGGATGGTCAACGGCCGAGGGTATACACGTAGCGGGTCCAGCGGATCAGGCACGGCGCGCCCTCGTGGAAGCACCGCGGGAAGTTCGTCGGGCTCTGGAAGCACGGGGGCGGCCGCCAGTGGCGCGCGAAGCTCTTCGGGGAGCACCGGCTCGGGTCGTACCGCGAAGCGACGCAGGCGGTGACGACCCAGTGACGGACGGGGGCGGCGGGGATTACCCGCCGCCCCCTCTTTTTTTGTCCTCACGTCGCATCATGCCTCGGAAAAGTCGGTGTGGCGCGCCACTCGCTTGTGCTACCTTCTCCCGCTATGGACGAGACGAAGGGCAGCAGCCCCGGGACCGACTTCATTCGCCGTCAGGTGGCGGCCGACCTGGATAGCGACAGGTACGGTGGGCGCGTAGCGACCCGCTTTCCTCCTGAGCCGAACGGGTACCTCCACGTCGGACACGCCATGGCGATCTGCCTGAACTTCGGCGTGGCCGAGGAGTTCGGCGGCCAGTGTCATCTGCGCTACGACGACACGAATCCCGAGAAGGAGGACGAGGAATACGCGCGCTCCATGCAGAGCGACATTCGCTGGCTCGGCTTCGACTGGGGAGAGCATCTCTACTTCGCGTCGGACTACTTCGAGCGGATGTACGACTGCGCGATCACGTTGATCGAGAAGGGCCTCGCATACGTGGATTCTCAGCCGACGGAGGCGATTCGCGAGGGCAGGGGCTCGGTGATCGAACCCGGGGTGGAGAGCCCGTATCGAGACCGATCCGTCGAGGAGAACCTCGATCTCTTCCGTCGGATGCGCGCCGGTGAGTTCGAGGACGGTGCACATGTGCTTCGAGGGAAGATCGACATGGCGGCGCCGAACATGCTCATGCGGGACCCGGTTTTCTACCGGATCCGTCACGCGCCGCATTATCGGCAGGGCACGGAGTGGTGCATTTACCCGCTCTATGACTACGCTCACTGCCTCGAAGACGCCTTCGAGGACATCACGCATTCGATCTGCACCCTCGAGTTCGACAACAATCGCGAGCTCTACGACTGGGTGCTCGACAGCGTCGGGTTCGAGGAGCCCCGTCCACACCAGTACGAGTGGGCAGGCCTCGACCTGGAAGATGCCGTGCTTTCGAAGCGCGCCATCAAACCTCTGGTCGATGCAGGCCTGGTCTCCGGATGGGACGACCCGCGTCTGGCGACGATCGCGGCGTACAGGCGTCGGGGCGTGCCGGCCGAGGCGTTACGGCTCCTGAGCGCTCTGGTGGGCGTCTCAAAGGCTGACGCGAAGACGGAGGTGTCGAAGCTCGACTACGCCATCCGGGAGGTCCTGAACGCCTCTGCTCCCCGGGTAATGGCCGTCCTGGACCCGTTGAAGGTCGTGCTTACGAATTACCCGGACGGCGAGTCCGAGGAGTTCGACGCGCCGTACTATCCGCACGACGTTCCGCAGGAGGGTACGCGCGCCGTGCCGTTCTCCGGCGAACTCTACATCGAACGTGGCGATTTCGCGGCAGATCCTCCGAAGGGCTTCCGTCGCCTCGTGCCCGGGGGGGAGGTGCGCCTCCGGTACGCCTACGTCATTCGGTGCGACGAGGTGGTCGAGGACGATGCAGGAAACGTCCTGGAGATCCGGTGCAGCTATGACCCCGAGTCTCGAGGTGGATCCACCTCGGATGGGCGTAAGGTGCAGGGTACGATCCAGTGGGTTTCCGCCCAGCACGCCCTCGAAGCAGAAGTCAGGCTGTTCGACGCACTCTTCCTCGACCACGAAGACGAGGACGCCGATGCCGACGTGACGGAGCGGGTGAACCCGGATTCGATTCAGGTGGTGGCGGCCAAGGTCGAGCCGTCCGTGGGGTCAGACGATCCGACTACGCGGTATCAGTTCGAACGGACCGGCTACTTCTGGCGTGATCCGGTCGATGGCGTGGGCGACGATCTCGTGTTCAACCGGATCGTCGCGCTCAGGAGCACGTATCGGGCGTCGAAGGGAGCGGAAGCGCAGCCATCGGGCGACCACCGGACGGAAGACGCGACTCCGACCGAGCCGGTGCTTCCTGGCCCGAGCGTCAAGCCTCAGGTAAGCGATGAGCGGGCCGAGGCCCGTGCTTCCGACCCGGATCTTGCCGCGCGCTACGAGCGGTACCAGACCGAACTCGGGCTCACGCCGGAGCATGCGGATCTGCTGACGGGCTCGGCTCGTCCTGCTGACTTCTTCGAGGCCGCGCTGGAGGTTCATGAGGACGCTCCCGCCGTCGCGAGTTGGATCGTCACCGATCTGAGGGGCCTGCTCGGCTCCAGGACCCTGGCTGACGTTCCGTTCGTTGGCGGGGAACTGGGACGCCTCGTGGGACTCGTCGCCGAAGGTGCTGTCTCGCGACGCGCGGCCAAGGACGTGTTGGCACGAATGGTGGAGCAGGGTGGGGAGGCTTCCGCGCTCATCGACGAGATGGGCCTCTCCGCGGTGTCCGACGAAGGCACCCTCGACGCGATCATCAGCACCGTATTGGAGGCGTGGCCGGACAAGGTCGACGACTACCGAAACGGAAAGAAGAACCTCATCGGCCTGTTCGTCGGTGAGGTCATGAAGGCCACGAACGGTGCCGCCGACCCTCAGGTGGCGCGAACCCTGCTTACCGAAAGGCTCGACTCGTGACGATGCGGCTTCGATTTGCTCCCTCACCGACCGGATACCTCCATGTGGGCGGGGCGCGCACGGCCATTTTCAATTGGTTGTGGGCGAAACAGCAGGGGGGCGTCTTCCTGCTCAGGATCGAAGACACGGACCGTCAGCGATCCAGTGATGAGCACACACGAGCCATCCTGGACGGCATGTCGTGGCTCGGCCTCGACTGGGAAGGGCCCGTCTTTCAGTCCGATGGCGTCGAGCGTCACCGCGCCGACGCCCTTCGCCTCCTCGCCGAAGGGAAAGCGTACCGAGACTTCTCTGATCCCGAGAGCGTACGGGACGAGGCCAAGGAGCGGGGTATGCACCCGAGTCGAGTGGCGAGAGAGAAGGCGGATGAGCTGGGTCTCGATGAGGCCGTCAGAAGGGCCGAATCAGGGGATGCCTTCGCGGTGCGTTTTCGGGTCCCGGATGGGGAGACGCTCTTCACGGACCTCGTACATGGCGAGATGCGCTTCGGTAACGACGACATCGACGACCTGATCATTCTTCGCAGTGACGGCACGCCTGTGTACAACCTCGCGGTCGTGTCGGACGATGCCGAAATGGGTATCACGCACGTGATCCGCGGAGACGACCACCTCTCGAACACGCCGAAACAGGTTCTTCTGTACCGCGCGCTTGGCCTCGCCGAGCCTGTTTTTGGTCATGTGCCCATGATTTTGGGTCTCGACGGGAAGAAGCTCTCGAAGCGCCACGGGGTGACCGCCGTGGGGGACTATGCCTCGGAAGGCATCCTCCCTGAGGCCATGGTCAACTTCCTTTCCTTGCTGGGTTGGAGCCCAGGAGACGACCGGGAGGTCATGACGACCGCCGAACTCGTGGAGGCATTCGGTGTCGATCGCCTGCTCAAGGCGGGCTCGGTGTTCGACCCGGAGAAGCTCTCCTGGATGAACGGACAGCATCTCATGAGGCGGCCCACCGATGAGTTGGTGGGCTATGTGCGCGATCTACTCACCGGGACGGGTGATGCCGGGGTTGAGCGCCTCGATGATGCGGATTGGTCGGAGCGTCTCATGGAGGTCATCAAGGTGAGGGCGCGCACTCTGGACGAACTAGCGGATCAGGCACGCCCTTTCGTTTCCGACACGCTTCGCTTCGACGATACCGCGGTGGCGAAGCACTGGATGAAGGATCCGGGCGCGGCCATCGACCGGCTCGAACGAGTGTCGACTTCCCTCGAGAAGGCGGATTGGACGCACGAAGGTCTCGAGACAGGCCTTCGAGGGCTCGCCACGGAGATGGAGGTGGGTGCGGGTAAGCTGATCCATCCGCTCCGGGTGGCGCTCACTGGCAACATGGCCAGTCCGGGCATCTTCGACGTCCTGGTGCTGCTGGGGCGAGATCGTTCGGTCCAGCGAATGTCGGACGGCGTGGAGCGTATTCGCTGCCTTTAAGAAAAGCCTTTCTTGACACCTTTCCGACACGCACATTAGGATAGCTCCGACCAAGTATCGGGTGCTCATTGCCCCCCCTTAAGGTGTTTGATTGTTGGCTAGAACCGACGCGATTCCCCAGCGAGAGGTACCAGCGACCAGTCGTCAGGTTGAGCCGCTCACGGAGATCGAGCGGAAGATCCTGGACTTCATGGTTCAGTACCTCCGAGCAAACACCTATCAGCCATCGATCCGCGAGATCGGTGAGCGCTTCGGGATCAAGAGCACGAAGACGGTTTCCGAACACCTCCAGGCACTGGCCCACAAGGGTTGTCTGGAGCGCGACCCATCGCGTTCGCGCGGTGTCCGGATTCTCGGTGTGGATCTGAGCGCCGACACCGTGGCGGTACCCTGTTTCTCGGAGATGCCTTCAGGGCCTTCCGGGAACGGGGCCGAGATGTATGTGTCGATGGATCGACAGCTCGGCTCCGAGAACGGTTCATTCATCGTCCGAGCCGGTTCGGGTGACCTCGCCGTGCTGGGTGTGGCGGAAGGCGATTTCGTGCTGGTGTCCCCGGCTGCGATCGACGACGTCGAAGATGGATCGATCATTGTTGCGGAGGTCGGAGACTCCTCGGTCTTCCATCGTCTGTTGAGGAACGGGAAGGGTGTCCATCTGGAGGCCCTGCAACCCGGGGGTGGCACGACTCTGGTCGAAGATGTCGCCAAGCTGCGCCTGATCGGGCGGGTGACCGGGTTCTATCGTCGGATGGACGAAGCTGGGGCGATCAACCTCACGCAGCACTGACGCATCGGGCGCCGATGGCCCCTTCGCCGTCGACACCGCCTGACGACCGCTCCCCCACCGAAGTGTCCCAGGACGAAACCTGGATGGCGCACGCCCTCGAACTGGCGCGCACGGCCGAGGCCGAGGGTGAGGTTCCGGTAGGCGCGGTGATCGTCCTGAACGGCCAGGCCATCGGGGAGGGGCACAACCGCACCGTGTCCGACGCTGACCCCACGGGCCACGCCGAAGTGGTGGCGATCCGCGCAGCCGCCGAACACTTGGGTGGATGGAGACTCCTGGAGACGACGCTCTACGTTTCGCTGGAGCCGTGCGCCATGTGCGCAGGCGCAATCGTTCTTGCCCGGATTCCGCGCGTCGTGTTCGCCGCGCCGGATCCGAAGGCGGGC
The DNA here is from genome assembly GCA_039585495.1 of Gemmatimonadota bacterium. Taxonomy (GTDB): domain Bacteria; phylum Gemmatimonadota; class Gemmatimonadetes; order Longimicrobiales; family Gaopeijiaceae; genus UBA2589. The sequence continues at coordinate 9,165 of JBDGVT010000067.1, forward strand.
ATGGCCGGCTCGCTCGAGAACCTGCTCCAGGACGCTCGGCTGAACCATCGATGTGAGGTGCTGGGGGGTGTCATGGGCGAGGAGGCGGGAAACATGATCCGGGCTTTCTTCCGGGCTCGCCGGTGATCCGAGGACGACGTGCCGGTGTGGTCGCTGCGTTGGCCGCCATCATCGTGTCCGGTTGCACGGTCGTGGGTACCACGACGACTCGGGCTGAGCCGCGCATCCGGGTGACCCCGGTAGCGGAGCCGGATACGCCCACCGCTGAGCATTACGCGGCGCTCGATCCGGTGCGCGACTTCGATGAGGTTCGGGCGCTCTGGGTGGTCCGGTATACGATGACCAGTGAAGAATCGATCCGCACGATGATCGACGAAGCGGAAAAGGCCGGCATCAACACGCTGCTCGTGCAGGTCCGGGGGAGAGCCGATGCGTTCTACCGCTCGTCGATCGAGCCCCTCGGGGAGTCGGTGCGAGGAGGGGACGATTTCGATCCTCTTCAGTTGACGATCGACGAAGCGCACCGAAGGGGGATAGCCGTCCATGCCTGGGTCAACACGCACCTCGTTTGGGGGGTGTCGGCCGCGCCGAGGAGTCCCGAGCATCTCGCGAACGCACGTCCCGACTGGCTCGCGGTACCCCGCGATCTGGGTCGGTCGATGGCCGGCGTGGACCCGTTCAGTTCCGGCTTTCTCGAGACCCTGGTGCAGTACGCCCGTGATCGGCCCCAGGCCGTGGAGGGGGTGTACTCCAGCCCCTCCCATCCGGAGGTCCAGAACCGCGTCCATGCGGTCTGGATGGACCTGGCGGCGCGCTACGACCTGGACGGGATCCATTTCGACTACATCCGCTTCCCGTCCGGTGACTACGACTACTCGCTCGGAGCCCTGGAACGCTTCCGGCTCTGGGTCCGACCGAGTCTGTCGCCAGAGCGATTCGCGGCGCTCGACGCTGCGTACTCCTCCGACCTCTATGCGTTCGTGGAGGGGGAGGCCGACGCCTGGGCTGCGTTCCGCCGCGACCAGGTGACTCGTCTCGTGGAGCGGATCTACCGGGACGTGAAGGCGCGGAACCCCCGGATGGTCGTTTCGGCGGCGGTCATCGCGGACGCTGAGCTGGCGTTCGCGGACCGATTCCAGGACTGGCGCGGGTGGCTGCGTGACGGGGTGTTGGATATCGCCGTCCCGATGGCCTACACGCCGGACTCGGCACGCTTCGAAAATCTGGTGCGTGTTGCACGGGAATCGGTCGCCGATCCCCGGCGTGTCTGGGCCGGAATCGGGGCGTACATGACCACCGCCGAGGGCGCCATGGAGATGATCGACATCGCGCGCACATACGGCACGGGTGGGGTCGTCCTCTTCTCCTATGACTGGGCGGTCGGAGACGGTCGCGGAGACCCGGCGAACCCGTTCCTGGCACGAGTCGGGAGTCGGTTCGGCCGGTAACCCGCCTCGACGGGCGTCCTCAGTCCGTCGAAGCCGCCATCAGTGTCTCGTGTACCGAGCGCCCGAAGAGGCTCAGAATGAGCACGAGGATACCCAGGCCGATGACCAATGCGATCCAGGGCGCGAGTCCGTAGGAGGCAGCGATGCTCGCTGCGCATCCGATCAACGCGACCACGAGCGCGTAGGGAAGCTGCGTCCGGACGTGATCTACGTGGTCACAAGCGGAGGCGGTGGACGACAGCACCGTCGTGTCGGAGATGGGCGAACAGTGGTCGCCAAAGATCGCACCGGCGAGCACCGATGCGATGCCTCCCAACATGATGCTCGCGCCCGGCGCGCCCGGATAGACGTCTGGTCCGCCCAGTGCGGCTGTGAGCGGTATCACCACCGGGAGCATGATGGCCATCGTGCCCCACGACGTACCGGTCGCGAAGGCCATCGCCGCAGAGGTGAGGAAGACGATGACCGGGATGAGTTCAATGGCGACCCGGTCGGAGAGAAGCATCGCCAGGAAGCTCGACGTTCCTATGGCTTCGGTGACCGAGCCAAGGGACCAGGCCAGAACCAGAATCATCATGGCGATCATCATGGCCCGCATGCCGCCAACGGCGGACTCGACACACTCCTCGAGGGTAAGGAGCTTCTGACCCAGCGACAGGCCGATCGCAACGAGCACGCCACCGAGTGAGCCCCACAGCAGGGACTTGTACGAGGAAGCCTCTCCGAAGACTTCGCGGAGCTCGGCGTCGGGTCCGACCACGGCCCGTCCGGACGTATAGAGTCCGACGAGAACGACGACCACCACAGTGATCACGGGCAAGGCGGCGTTCCACCAATGATGGGTCACGCCCTCCTTCGGCTGCATCTCTTCAGCCGACGTGTCCGTGGCCAGATTCGCGCCCTTACGGAAGAGGCCGTCACCCCTCGCTGCTCGGAGTTCAGCTTTGGCCATCGGGCCGAAGTCCCGCTCCGAGATCGACGTCATGAACACGAGGACGAGGGCGAGCAGTGGATAGAACAGGTAGGGGATCGTTTCCACGAAGATCGAGAACGGGCTCATTGCCATGAGTGCTTCCGCGCCCGCCGGGTTCTGCTCTGCGGCGATCGCCAGACCGTCGCCGATGAGGCTGATCTCGTAGCCGACCCAGGTCGAAACCGGAACGAGCGCAGCGACGGGGGCGGCGGTCGAGTCCACGAGGTAAGCGAGTTTCTCCCGCGAGATCTTCAACCGATCGGTGATCGGACGCATCGTGTTTCCGACGATCAGCGTGTTGGCGTAGTCGTCGAAGAAAATCGCCATGCCGGCGGCCCAGGTCGCGAGCTTCCCTCGTCTGGGCGTACTGGCCAGAGGGGCGACGGCCTCCACGATCCCGAACGTTCCGCCGTTGCGCGCGATGAGGCCGACCATGGCTCCGAGCAGCAGCGTGAACACCATGATGCTCGCGTGGTCCGGGTTTGCAACGGCTGGCACGACGAACTGGTCGATCAGGCGGCCGGTGCCGGAGATCGGGTTGAATCCCGCGACCGCCAATGCACCGAGCCAGACACCTGCGAAGAGCGCCGTGACGACCTCGCGGAAGATGAGTGCCAGAGCGATCGCCAGGAGGGGCGGCAGGATCGAGAACCATCCCGACGTGAACGTTGCATCGATTTCGTGGGAGGTGTCGCCGATGAGCACCGTAAGTGGCAGATCTCCGCGCGAGGCCACGGTCATCGATGCCGTCGAAATCGAGTCGTACGCCTGAACGGTGCCGGCGCTCAAGACCGATCCAGTCGCGCTTCGCACCTCGAACCATGTCGAAGCGTCCGTGCCGCCCCGGATGGACAACTCGAACGGGACCCCCTTGAGGATCACCGACGGCGGCTCATGGACCTCCTGTGCAAACGCCTGAACTGGCAGGAAGGACAGGAGCAGAAGGCAGGCCAGTCGAGGCAGGCGCATGGGCAGCAAGGTTCGAGAAAAGGGTATGGTTGCGCGGTCTGGACGGGCGGAAGAATGGGGAAAGGCGTTCGGAGATGACAGACCTGACGGGGGGTCGTTGACCCAAGGACCTCGAAACCCGAACTTTCCGCCGCCCTGACAGTCCGGCCAAAGCCGGACGACTCGCCCTCGGACAAGGCGACATGCCCGACCCCAAGCGCATCCACGTCATGAGTGAGTCGGACGTGCGGCGTGCCGTCGCTCGAATGGCTCGGGAGATCGTTGAGCGGAATGGGGGGACCGACGGCCTCGTCCTCATGGGGATCCATCGAAGAGGAACCCAGATCGCGACTCTGATCCAGTCAGAGATCGAGCAGGCAGAGGGCGTGGACCTTGCCACGGGCTCCATCGACATCTCGCTGTACCGCGACGACTTCGGGGTCATCGGGCCCCGTCCGGTCATCGGCGGCTCTGAACTTCCGCCCGGTGGAATCGACGACCGCTGCATCGTGATCATCGACGACGTCGCCTACACGGGTCGAACGGGCCGCGCTGCGCTCAATGAGCTGAGTGACTGGGGTCGCCCAAAGCGGATCCTGCTCTGCGTCCTGGTCGATCGGGGAGGTCGGGAGATGCCGATCCAGCCGGACATCACGGGCCGGGAGGTTCAGGTGATGGACGATCAGCGGATCGAAGTGCTCGTGCCCGAGCTGGACGGGCGTCTTGCCGTAGAGATCATCCAACTCGAGCCGGAGGAGTCGTGAGCGAAGCGTCCTCGCTGGGCAAGGACCTTACAGGGCTCGAGAATCTGTCGGCCGAGCAGATTCTCATGATCCTCGACACCGCAGAGCCGTTCAAGGAAATCTCCGAACGCAGAATCAAGAAAGTCCCGGTCCTCCGGGGCAAGACGATCGTCAATCTCTTCTTCGAAGCGTCCACGCGGACACGCGTTTCGTTCGAGTTTGCGGAAAAGCGCCTGAGTGCCGACACGGTCAACATCTCATCGACAGGATCGTCGGTGGTCAAGGGCGAGACACTGGTCGATACCGCGCGCAATCTCGAAGCAATGCGAATCGACATGGTCGTGATGCGTCACGGAGCCTCGGGCGCGGCCAAGTTTCTCGCCGACCGCATCCCTTCGAACGTCATCAACGCCGGAGACGGTTGGCACGAGCACCCCACGCAGGGACTCCTCGATCTGCTCACCATCCGGGACCACACGGGACGTCTCGACGGACTCAAGGTGTGCATCGTGGGGGACGTCCTTCATTCACGTGTCGCGCGATCGAACATCTACGGGCTCCTCACGCTCGGTGCCGAGGTTGGCATCTGTGGCCCTGGTACACTGCTCCCCCCGGCGCCTCATGAGATGGGCTGCCGCGTGTTTTCGCACATCGAAGAGGCGATCGAGTGGGCGGATGTTCTCAACGTGCTCCGGCTCCAGCTCGAACGGATGGAGGGTGGGTACGTGCCCAGTCTTCGTGAGTACAACCGCATCTGGGGGATCTCGACCAAGCGACTCGAGGCAGCTCCCCAGGAGCTCCTGATTCTCCATCCGGGACCGATGAACCGCGGGGTCGAGATCGACTCTGCCGTCGCCGATGGACCACACTCCGTCATTCTGAACCAGGTCACGAACGGCGTCGCCGTTCGAATGGCCGTGCTGTACTTGCTTGCCGGCGGACAGCCGGAAAAGGCAGAGGCGGCCAAGCAGGGAGCAGACGCATGAGCGAGAAGATCGTCCTGAAGGGTGGGCGGGTCGTCGACCCGAGTCAGAGCCTCGACGACACGCGAGACGTTCTGCTGGTCGACGGAGCGGTCGCGTCCGTCTCCGTCGACGTCGAGGCGCCCGAGGACGCGCGCACCATCGATTGCTCAGGCCTGGTGGTCACGCCCGGCCTCATCGACGTGCACGTGCACCTGCGCGAGCCGGGTGAAGAGCACAAGGAAACGATCGCGACGGGTGCGGAAGCAGCGGCCGCGGGTGGCTTTACCGCCGTCCACCGTGGGGTTTGTGGTGGCGGCCGGCAGGGCGGCCGGGTTTGCTCGTGTCTATCCGGTTGGCTGTATCTCCGCGGGCAGGGCCGGCGAGCGTCTCGCCCTCGTGGGTGAAATGGTCGAAGCCGGGGCAGTTGCCATCACGGATGACGGGAGCCCTGTCATGGACTCCGGCCTCATGCGGCTGGCACTCGAGTATTCCAAGACGTTCAATATTCCGGTCGCCGATCACCCCGAGGACCTGGGTCTCTCCGGGCATGGTCACATGAACGAGGGCATCATCTCGGCCCGACTCGGCCTTGGGGGCAAGCCCAACGCGGCGGAGGACATTCACATCGTTCGTGACCTGCTGTTGGCCGAGCTCACTGGGGGACACATCCA
>JBDGVT010000068.1:0-17837 GCA_039585495.1 Gemmatimonadota bacterium
GATCGAGATCTTCTGCTTCATGCCGCTCGACAGCTTCTCCACCCGGGCGTTGGCGTATTCGGCGATGCCGAATCGTTCGATCAACGCCTCGACCCGCCTTCCCACCTGGTCGGCCGGGTACTGGTTGATCCGAGCGAAGAACTCGAGCGTCTCTCGACCGGTCAGACGGGGATAGAGGGCCGTGGACGCGGAGAAGAACCCGAGGCTGCGCCGGACCGCCTCCGGCGATGCGATCACATCGTGACCATTGAGCGAAGCCCTTCCACCCGTCGGCTTCAGAATCGTCGCGAGCATGCGCAGGGTCGTCGTTTTGCCGGCGCCGTTGGCTCCGAGCAGGCCGAAGATCTCGCCTGGCCGGCAATCGAAGTCGATGCTCGAAGTCGATGCCATCGACCGCGCGAACTTCACCCCTCGCATCGTCCCAGAAGGACTTCTGGAGCCCCTCGACGAGGACCATGGTGTCTTCCATTTCAGGCAACTCCCTTTTCGGCTCCGGCGGCTCTTTTGCCCTTCCGGTTCAACAGGCGCTCCTTCGCGAAGCGCCAGAAGCTCCCGTCGAAGGAGCCCATGAGCAGGTCCTCGAACTGCAGCACCATGCGAGCGAGTACGAGGCAGAGGGCCACCATCACCAGAAGAACGGCGAGCGTTTCCGCGATGAGTGGCCAGAGGAAGACCCCGTTGATCGCGTCGCGGATCATCATCGCGGCGTTGGCGACGGGAATCGCAGCGATCATCGGAGTCAGCGTTTGATCCGTCTGTTGTCCAAGCACGATCGGCAGGAGGGCGAGCCAGTAGACCGGCGTGACCATGGCCTGACCGTCTTTGAAGCTCCGCGCGAACGAAGCCAGGATCATCATCGCAGCCGCAAAGAAGAGCGCCAGCGAGATCGCTGCTACGATCATCACCGGGAGCGCGAGTAAGGGCAGCGTGAACTGGAACTGATCACCGGCCTCCGCGAGGAGCGGCGCGATGACCGCACCCAGCGAGATGAACATGGCCGTCACGTTCAGCACCCCGGCCATGATTCCGAGCGTGGCCACGTAGAGGTATTTGGCGGTGACGACGCTCAGCCGTGACGCCGACACGGTCATCAACGTCTCCCACGTCGAGCGTTCGCGTTCGCCCGCAGTACTGTCGATGGACGGGATGAAACACCCCAGCGCCACCATGATGACCAGGAACAGTGGGATCATCATCCCGAGCAGGAGCGCACCCATCTGTTGGTCGCTCGACACGTTTTCCTGAACGATCCTGAACTGCTCTCGATCGGCGTCGGCGATGCCGAGGTCGGCGGCTTCTGCGTCGACCCACTCCTCTCGGTAGGCGTCGATAATCGCTTCGATCCGATCGCTCGCCCGTCGACTTCGTTCGACGGCTCGGTCGTAGGAGACAACCACCTGGAAGTTGTCGGCGAGGAGGTCGGCCCCCATCTCTGCACGGCGAAACTCCACCAGGGCATCGAGCTCGCCGATCTGGATGAGCGCGACCGCGGAATCCGAGGTGATCTCCTCTTCAATCGTGAGGTTCTCTCGACCCGTCAGCGTGTCCATCAACACCGGATGGTCATCCGGTGTGTCGAGGAGCACCACGCGAGACGTGGCCCGGTCAGCCAGTCCCTGGACGAACATCAGGGCGGTGAACATCACCCAGAGCATGACGGGATACAGGAAGACCGGCATGAGGATGCTGTTCACCACGATGGTCCGCTCGCGAAACGCGGAGCGAAGCTCGCGACGGTACAGGATCCAGACGTCCTGCCAGTTCACGGCGACTCCTGGAAGGAGGCGAAAGGGCTGGTGCGCGTGACCACGAGATTCGGTCGGACCCCACAATGGGCAGCCGGAGTCAGGGAAGCTAGTCTAGCCTGTGTACGTTCGTGCGACCGAAAACCATCGACTGGATGAGAGCCCGATGTTTGATGCGACAGCACACTTCTCGCTCGCTCGCGCGAGCGCCCTGCTCACATTCGTTCTGTCTATCTTCGTGGGTCCGAGCGCGCTCGTCGGGCAGACGCTCGACGACCCGCCTCGTGAAGGCGTCTTCGCGGATGTGCCCTCGCTCGACGCCCTCGTCACGTTCGCGAACGGTCAGAGTGATCTGCGCGTGGCGCTGGAGCGTTACAACGAGGATCGGGCGGCGCTCCACCGTCGCTACGACGTCGAATTCTCGCCGACGCTTAGGGCTCGGCTTCGAGGGTTCTACGGTGACTGGCAGTCCCGTCTCGGAGCGCTCGACTTCGACGACCTGAATCACGAGGGCCAGCTCGATTACGTCATGCTCAGCAACCGGCTCGTGTTCGAGTTGGAGATGCTGGACGCCGAGGAGCGTTTCACGGCGGAGATGGCTCCTCTCGTTCCCTTTGCCCCGGTGATCACCGACTTACAGGAACGTCGGCGCGAACGGGAGCCGATCGTTGGGCGGGTCGCCGCCCAGACGTTGGACGATCTTGCCAACGAGGTCGAAGCACTGACGGATACTACGCCGGATACGATCCGCTCTTCACCTGGTGGGCGGAGACCGCGTACGAACGTGCGGACGCCGCGATCGGGGCGCACGTGGACGTGATCCGTGAGGACGTGGCCGGCATTCGCGGCACCGCTCAAGATCCGATCATCGGAGACCCGATCGGTGTGGCGGGCCTTCGGGCGCATCTCGCCCACGAGATGATTCCCTACACCGCGGAGGAGCTCATCGCGATCGGCTACGCGGAGCTCGCATGGTGTGAGGAGCAGCTCCTCATCGCCTCCCGGGAGATGGGGTATGGAGATGACTGGCGTGGCGCGCAGGAAGCGGTGAAGGAGCTCGCGGTGCCACCGGGCGGGAAGCCGGAGGTCATTCGTCAGCTGGCGGACCAGTCGCTCGCGTTCGTCGAGGAGACCGGATCGATCACGCTTTCACCGCTCGCCGCCGAGATATGGCGGATGCAGATGATGAGCCCTGAACGGCAGCTCATTAACCCGTTCTTCACGGGTGGTGAGGTGCTCAGTGTTTCGTATCCGACGAACACGATGGAGCACGATCTCAAGCTCATGAGCATGCGCGGCAACAACCCGCACTTCAATCGTGCGACCGTGCATCACGAGCTGATTCCCGGGCACCACTTTCAGGGCTTCATGACCGATCGCTTCAACAGCCACCGGAGCATGTTTCGCACTCCTTTCTGGGGCGAGGGTTGGGCGGTCTACTGGGAGATGCTGCTCTGGGACGCCGACTTCCCGCGTGGACCGGAGGACAAGATCGGCATGCTCTTCTGGCGGATGCACCGGGCGGCCCGGATCATCTTTTCGCTGTCATTCCACCTCGAACAGATGACGCCCCAGGAGGCCATCGACTTCCTCGTGGAGCGAGTCGGGCACGAATACGCCAACGCCGAGGCCGAGGTGCGACGCTCGTTCCAGAGCACGTACTCGCCGCTCTACCAGGTCGGGTACATGATGGGCGCGCTCCAGTTCAGGGCGCTGTACGGCGAACTGGTGGATTCCGGTGAGATGACCGCGCGCGAATACCACGACGCGGTCCTCCTCGGAGGTCGGATGCCCGTCGAGATGGTGCGCGCTCGGTTGACCGGCCAACCGATCGCCCTACCACCAGGTGTAGGGGGAAGCTTCGTCGTCCTGCTCGAAGAAGCTGGGCGCGTCCAGGTCGTCGTCCGGAAACTCGAGGGGCTCGCCCGTCTCTTCGTCGAGGCCGAGCGTCACGCCGCTGTTCCAGTCGGGCGGCTCGACGTCGAGCAGCCATTTCACGAAGAAGTCGTCGCGACGCTGCCGAATCTGACCTCCGACTCCGTGCCCACCGCCGGGGCGCACATAGAGGTCGAACTGCTTGTCCGCGTCGATGAGCGCGTTGACCAACTGCATCGTGGATGACGGGTCGACGTTCGTGTCGTGTTCGCCGACGCCGAGCAGGAGTTTACCTGTCAGTCGATGCGCGTTCACGACGTTGGAGGAGGCCTCGTAATGAGGTCCGATCGGCCAGCCCATCCAGTGCTCATTCCACCAGATCTTGTCCATGCGGTTGTCGTGACAGCCGGCCGTCGAGACCGCCACCTTGTAGAAGTCCCCGTGGAAGAGCAGGCCGCCCGTCGAGTTCTGACCGCCTGCTGAACCACCCGTGATCCCCACACGATCAAGGTCATACCAGGGGTACTGCGCCGCGACGGCCTCGTGCCACAGGATACGATCGGGGAATCCCGCATCGCCGAGGTCCTTCCATGCGACGTCGTGGAACGCTTTGGACCGGTTGCTCGTGCCCATGCCGTCCATCTGCACGACGATGAACCCGAGTTCGGCCATCGACTGCAAATTGGAAATCGGTCGCCAGTCCTTCTGGACGAAGGCGCCCTGCGGGCCGGCGTAGATGTTCTCGATGACGGCGTACTGGCGGTTCGGATCGAAGTTCGTGGGGCGTACGATGACCCCCCAGATGTCCGTGACCCCGTCGCGGCCCTTGGCGACGAAAACTTCCGGCGGTTGCCATCCGGTCGCGAGCTGGCGGGACATGTCCCCCCGTTCCAGCTCGGCGACCAGGCGCTGATCATTCCCCCGGCGGAGCTCCAGGACGGTCGGGAGATCGACGCGGGAGTATCGGTCTACGTAGTACTGACGGTCGGCTGACCAATGAACGGTGTGATTCCCGTTCGCCTCGGTATACGAGACCAGGTTCGAACCATCGAAGTCGATGCTGTAGTGATGCACGAAGTACGGATCCTGGTCGGGGACCATGCCGCTGGCCTGGAACCAGATGCGCCGCTCTGCGACGTCCACGCTATCGACCGCCCGGACGACCCACTCGCCCCGAGTGATCTGGTTCTTCACCTCACCGGTAACGCCGTCGTAGAGGTAGAGGTGGTTCCAGTTGTCGCGCTCGGACATCCAGATGACCTCGCGGCCCTCGTCGATGTCGTATCGGAACTGCTTGCCCGAATCCCTCGAGTTGGCGCGGATTCTTCGGTAGTTGAAGAACGTCTCGACTTCCTCGGAAATCACCGCGCGGGCATCGCCCGTCTCGGCATCGACCTCGATGATGCGGTAGACCTGATGCCCGCGCTGGTTGTACTCGAAGGTGAAAGCCTCGCTGTTGCCTCTCCATTCGACGGACGAGATGCGATACGCGTTCGGGAAGAGCCGATCGTCGATCTCGACGCTCGTGCGACTCTCGACGTCGAAGAGAACCGGCCGGTTCAGGTCAAGTACGTCGCCGGGCTTCCGGTACGACATCGAATCGAGCTTCGGCTGGAGCTGATCTTCCGGTGAAGAGAGGACGAAGTAGACAGTTCGGTCGTAGCCCGGGCGCTGCCGATAGGCTACGAGCTTCTCTGAGTCCGGTGACCACTGGATTGAACCCAACTGGTAGGCATCACCCTCGGATCCGTCGTAGCTGAGCATCGTGTAGTTCCGCGCACCGCCGCCTCGTCCGCCGCCGCTCCCCCCTCGACCGCCTGCTTCAGCGCTTCCGGCCGGCCGGACGGCGACGTTGTAGTTCTGAATGAAAGCCTCCAGGCGTCCGTCGGGGGACACGCGTGGCTCGCGGTCGGGTTGGCCGCCGCGGCCGAATCCGAATCCTCCCTGAGTCGCGGGTCCGACGGAGAGGCAGGTATACGCGGTGAGCGAGCACCGCCATTTGAAGGAGCCGATGTCGGTCTCGAGCGAAGCTCCGTCGTCGATGAACTCGAAGGATCGGAAGGGAAGGGCCGACGCCGAGTAGGTGTCGTCTGTCGCGGTGCTCAGCGCCGCGGCGAGACGGTCATGGTCGAATGCGGGCGACTTCTGCTGAGTTTCCGCGTCGACCACAACGAACTCCGCGCCACCGTCCACGGAGATGCGGTACCAGAAGCGATGGGTATCACCGATCCAATGGGGTGCATCTGCGACGCCAACGGTCAGACCCTCGACTCGGTCCTGAACGGTCGCCGCACGACGATAGTCGTCGAGCGTGCCCTGCGCCGATCCTGGCTGCGGTAGAGCGAGAAGTGCCAGGGTCAGAAAGATCACTTGAAAGCTCGAGTCGGCTCGCACAGTCCCTCCGGAGGTGCAGGTCTTGACCGAGGGCTTGCTGTTCGGGTCTCGCCCGGGTCGCGGTGCAAGCGGCAAAGTCGCGGCCACATCAGGGGCCCGCAATGAGACGCCGCGGTGGGGCCTGGCGGTGTGGTCACGGCCTCGCCGAGAGCCCGGGTGCTGGATATTCTCCCAAGGTCCGTTCCCATCCGACCCGCCGTTACCGTGGCCGATCGAACAAAGCCGTCTCGTGCCTGGGCCACCTTCAATGGGGTGATGCTGGCGGCCTTCGCGTTCTCCGTCGTCGTGCAGCTCAACGATCCCGATCCATATGCCTGGGTCGCGATCTATGCGCTCGCAGCGGCAGCCTGCCTGCTCGAGTTGAGAGGGCGTGGTGGCTGGCCTTTCCCGACCGTGGTCGGTGCCGTGGCCGTTGTGTGGGCAGCGGTAATCTCGCTGCGCGTCTTGGGCCGGGTCCCCTTCATCGAGATGTTCGGCGCGTTCGAAATGAAGAACGTCGGGATCGAGGAGTCCCGCGAGATGTATGGGCTGCTCATCATCGCGGGCTGGATGGTCGTGCTCGCGGTCCGTGCGGCACGCCTTTCTCGGTCGGCCCCCGATAGCACCAGCTCGTAGCGCCGAGGCTGCAGGACCCAGGTCAGTTCAGGGATCGAAACGTGCCGATCATCATCTGGGCGTGACCCGGAAAGAGACAGATGTACGTGTACTCTCCGGGCGGAGGTACGATGAACTCCATCTCGATGGTCTGCCCCGGAGACACGAGTGGACTGTACGCGATCAGGTAGGCACCCGCCGACGGAGGGATAAACCCGGTCTCCGCGGCCTCGTAGGCCGCAGTTACCATCTCGTCGATTACGTCCTCCTGCATGAAGAGCGCGAAATTGTGCGGAAGATCCCCGCCGTTGTGATATCGGATCAGAATGCGCGCGCCGTTCTCCGCCGACACCTCGTCCGGCAGGAACTGAAGGGCCGGACCTTCGGAGCGGAGCTCGATCGTATCAGTTGCCGTGCCGGTGACTTCCATTGCGGGAAGAGCGGGAGGCTGCTCGATCGGGTCGGCCTCTGAAGCGGGCACGGGTGCGGGCGGCGCCGGAGTCTCCACCCCCTCATCCGCCTCCGGCGGCCCTTCACTTTGATCGGAGGTACAACCCCCGCAGATCGCCAGCCAGAGGAGTACCGCGGTCGCTCGGGTCATGGTCTCCCGACTATGCCTGGGCGACCCCAGTGAGCCTCGAGTGCCTGAAGCTGTGACGTGAGCCCCGACGTGCCTCGTGCGGCGGTTGTCAGGCTGGAACGCTGACGTGCGGACAGGACAGGAGCCCGTCCTTCCGGCCAACCTTCGATGATCCCCGCGATCATTGCGGCTCCGAGCGGGGGAGAGGCGTCGGGTAACGCCTCGAACATCTCCACCAGGCTCTCAGACGAGACGGACGCGGCGTGGAACTCAGCCATCATCGCTACGGCGCGTGCCATGCCGATTACGGAGGCCGAGTCTGTCGGGGAGTCGGTCCGGACGAGACCAGCAACGAATCCTGGACCTTGCCGCGCGCCGGCGATTGCGGCGGCATCGGGTAGCCAACGATCTCTCGTGTTGGACGTTGAAGCGAGAACGTCCGAGAGGATGCTCGCGATTCGTTCGGATCCGGGTAGTTCCGATAGAGTGAGCAGTGCCTCGAGTCGGACCTTCGCGTCACCGTCCTGCAGTACCGAGGTCGGGACGGTGTAGTCGACGGCCGTGGGGGACGAGCGATCGGGTAGGATTCCCGCAGCGATGATGTCGTCGACGAGTCGCTCGTCCTTCGGGAGAATCATGAGCGCGGAACGGCGAAGAGCGGACGCAGGGTGGTGCAGGGCTACCCGAGCAGCGTCGAGTGCCGGGCCTTCCGACGAGAACTGGTCCAAGCCGTCCAGCGTCCAAAGCGCGTGAAGCGCTCCGGGATTCAGACCGAGTTCGTCGACTCTGTGGCCGGACAGTAGTTCAACCAGGGCAGGCACTACGTCGGGTTCGCCTCGTTCGACGAGAAGCCGCTGAGCGGTGAGACGCCAGAACATGTTGTCATTCGCGAGCGCATCAACCAGCTCGTCAGGCTCAGCTCCATGGAGGTCGAACGTGGCGCGGGGAGCGTCTTCGTGTACGACCCTGTAGATGCGACCGTGGAGTCGATCGCGATTGGGGGTGTCGTACGCGTTGCCCGGTCCGCGTTCACAGCAGTCCGGCCCGTAGTCCGGGGTCGGATTGTGCTGCGCCACTAGCGTGTAGAAATCCGAGACCCACAGGGCTCCGTCGGGGCCGACCTTCACCTGGACCGGGGCCGCCCACTCGTCACGGCTGGCCAGGAAGCTCCACCGGTTGATCGCCTCGAAGCCGCTGCCGCGATGTTGGAGGTCGAACATGCCGATGAGGTGACCCGTTGGCTCCGCTACGAATGCCGCGCTGTTCCAGTATTCTGGCGGGAATGCGCGTGCAGTGTAGATCTCGTGCGCCGATCCCGCGGTGTACATGTCGAACTGGTCGACCTGCAGGATCTCGCGGACAGGATAAATGGCGGGACTGTCCTCGATGCCCGGCAGGACAGGCTCGCGCATCCCGATCGACCGATAGTAGCGACCCGGAATGTGGACATAGTTGCTGGGACGACGATTCGCGGTCGAGCCGAAGACGTAGCCGTCTTCGGATTGGGCGACACCCCAGGTGTTGTTGCTGGTGCGAGCCAGATAGTCGAGGCTCGATCCGTCGGCGGGGAAGCGGAAGTAACCCGCACCGAGGTCACCCCGGCTGAACGTCTCCCCTCCGACCGTTCCTCGGTAGCCGTTGTACCCGACAGACGCGAGGACCTGATTGTCCAGGCCGTATCGGAAGTTGCTCGGCGTGCCGTGGGTGTCGCTTCGTGGCCAGCCCGTCATGAGCGCCCGCTTCACGTCGGCTCGGTCGTCACCATCCGTGTCTTCGAAGAAGAAGATGTGTGGCGCCTGGGCAACGACCAGGCCACCTCCGGCGAAGGTGAGGCTGGTCGCAAGATTCAGACCTTCGGCGAAGACGGTCGTGGCGTCGGCCACGCCGTCTCGATCGGTGTCTTCGAGTATCAGGATCCGGTCGTTCCCAGGCACGCTGTCCGGCAAAACGTTGTTGGGATAGTCCTGAGTCTCGACGACCCACAGTCGTCCCGACGCGTCCCAGGTGAAGTCGATGACGTTGCCGATCATCGGCTCGAAGGCGAACGGCTCGACTGTGAATCCGGGCGGCAAGGTCACGAGCTTGAGCGATTCGCGGGTGGGAAGCGCCGCCTGAGCTTCGAAGACGGGGTCCGAGAGCGTATTCCACGCTGCCGGCGGGCGTTCGTACGTGGGAAGCGGGATCTCCAGCGCCATCATTTCGACGATGGGGTCGGCGGGGCGAAGATCGAGCGCCCAGTCACCGCTGGCCCACCGAATTCCTCTCCCCAGAAGTTCCTGGAAGCCCTCGTTCTCCCAGGTACGCTCGTCGTGTCCCCAGGCGGTGTAGAAGACCCGGCCAGCGCCGTATTCTCGCACCCAGGTCCACGGCTCGTCATGATCACCCTCTCTTCGGACTTCGAGCACGGTGCGGTCGACCGGATTGTGTTTGGCGTGGATATAGGTCTCGTCCCACGACTCGAAGGACGGGACACCGGCGATGGCCGGGTGATCCCCAGCGACGCGCACGGCCTGGAAGGTCCCGTAGCCATGGCTCTTGAACGACGCACCGACCAGCCGGATGAACGTCTCCGAGTTCTGAAAGGACGCCGAGGCACTGTGGAGGACCACGAGACCATGGCCGCTGTCCACGAAGTCGAGAAGTGCGTTCAACTGCGAGGTCGAAACCGTCGATTGGTTGTTGTAGAGGATCAGCGCGTCGTAGCGTTCGAGAACACTCGGGCTCAGGTCCTCCGCACTCTCGGTGTAGAACAGGTCGATACCGTTGGCGGCGAGCACGGGCATCGCTCCCCTCGCTCGAGCCGCCGGCCGATGGTGTCCGTCGTCTCCGAGGAAGAGGACCTTCAGGCGATCCGTGTCAGCGACTCGCGTCATCCCCCCATCCGGTGGGGCGCAACCACTCGTCATGATCAGGGCCAGCAGGAGGGCCTTGCCCGCACCGGGGCCTCCCACGTCCAGGCGAACGACACGGTATCCTCCGGCTCTCCGGTCGTGCAGGTACATCGCTCCGAAGACGAGAATCAGGATTAGCGTAAGGGGCGCCGTGTAGCGGAATGAGGCCTGTCCGCCGTGGGCCTCCGCCGGCATGAGCAAGGCCCCGGCCTCGGTTACGAGCGGCTCGTCGGGCAGAGCGGTGCCCACGATCGCGCGCAGCGCGTTCGCCGTGTCATCACCGGCGATCTCCCCAGCGGTTCGGTAGGCGCTCAGCGCAACCACCGTCGCGTCCAACGCCTCCTGGATGTCACGCGCCCGGTAGCCGAGCGTCGATGGATCGGCCCCCTGAGCACGATCCATGTAGCTCGGGAAGCCCGACTCCACAGACTCAAGAAGCGCGATCGTCGCGGACGGATCCAGGGCCTCGGCCAGATAGGTGTCCGCGATCTTGCCCATCGTCGGCACGCCTACGGCTCCGGCCGTGCCGAGTCCCACCCCGGCGGTGAGGACGATCCCGAGAGAACCGGTCTTCGGCATTCGTTCACTGACGAATCCGACCATGGTCGGGAAAAAGAACGCGACCCCCCAGGCGAAGATCGTGGCCGCCGTCAGCGCTGACCAAAACCCATCCGCGAAGCTCAGCATGAAGAGCCCTGATCCGGTCAGGACCGCAGCGGTCAGGAGCATTCCCGTCGGTGCTAGTCGCTCGACGAAGTGTGTTGCGAGCAGTCGAAGAACCACCATCCAGCCGCTGATCCAGACCAGAACGAGAATCCCGTGCATGCCGCTCGCTTCGAGCATTGCCGGCACCCACCGCATGGGACCCAACTCAACCGACGTGGTGATCGCCATCATGGCCAGCATGAGCAGGAAGAGTGGGTTCGTCAGCGTGTATCTGAACATCTCGCCGACCGGAAGCCCGGCTTCGGCGTTCTCGGTCTTCGGAAAGGCCTCGGGGAGTACCATGACTCCGTAGGCGAGAATCGGGATGTAGATGACCGCCAGCTGGAAGGGCCAGCGACCGAAGCCTCCGCCGTAGCTCGCCAGGAGGAAGCCGACGATTCCGCCCAAGATCATGCCGATCGGGAAGAAGGCGTGGAACCAGTTGAGGCGGGTGGTCTTCTCCTCTGGATAGAGTGCGGCGACGAGCGGATTGCCAGCCACCTCGATCATTCCGTTCCCGACCGCGAGAACCGCCGCCCCGATCATGAGGATCCAGAACGCGGACGGGTCGCCGGCCCGCGCCACCGCGGATATCATGAGCGTGATTCCGGTCAGGTGCGCGAGAAAGGCGAAGCGGGTTCCGTTCTTCAGCCCGAACACCTCGAGCATCGGACCGAGAACGAGCAAGGAAATCGCCATTCCCCATAGCGCGGCTCCTCCGATCAGGCCCACCTGGTAGTTCGTGAGAATGAACTCACCCTTGAGCGGCACGAGGATGTTGCTGACAATCGCGAAGGATGCACCCGTAGGGATCAACGCGAGGCAGATCCCGGTGAACAACCTGCCACGATGAATCGTGGGGCCTTCGGCGCTGGGCGAATCCATGCTGCACTCCTGGAGACCGGCGGTCGGTTTCGAGTACCCGATCAGGCCGGGCTTGCTCGTTTTTGTTTTTGCGGGCTATAACGTACCGGTCGGTCGACCGCCCGCCAGTCAGCGACCCTGCTCTCGACTGTCGGCCGAGGGCCCACGCATTGGTCTCCCAGGACAGGATCGAACCTCGATGGCCGAAGAAGCGATGCTCCGTTTCGTCACGAACGGCGAGATGGAAGTCGAGACGCTCCCGTGGGGACCTCACGAGTGGCTCTGTCGTCCGGGACTCACGGATGCCAAGGGCCTACTGCTGGTGCGGGTCCGGATGCCTCCAGGAGCGGGGCACGCTTTCCATCGTCACCCGGCTATGGAGGAGATCATCTACGTCGTGTCGGGCCGAGCGGAGCAGTGGGTTGGTGAAGCGTCTCAGCTGCTCGGGCCGGGCGACGTCGCGCACATCCCGATGGGGGAAGTGCACGGCACGTACAACGCCGACGATGAGACGCTCGTGTTTCTTGCCATCCTCTCGCCCGCCGAGTTCGAGGGACCGGCCCTCGTCGATGTGTCCGAGGAGGAGCCTTGGTGCTCTTTGCGGGACGCCAACTCGGCGACGAGCTGACGACCGCGCACATGGCTACGGTTCTCCTGATCGGTACGCTCGACACCAAGGGTGAGGAGTACCGCTACGTTCGCGACCTGATCAAGGATCAGGGGCACCAGACGCTCACCATTGATGTCGGCGTCCTGTCGGATGCTCCGTTCGAGCCGGACATCGGTGCCTCGGAGGTTGCGTCCGAGGGCGGGGCTTCTCTGGGGTCACTACGGGCCGAGGGCGACCGAGGCGCGAGCGTCCAAGCGATGATGGCGGGACTGGAGTCGATCGTTCCACGCCTGTTCGCCGAGGGTGCCTTCGCTGGCGTCATGGGTCTCGGTGGGGGTGGAGGGACGGCGCTCGCCACCGCCGCGATGCGCGCTCTGCCGGTGGGTGTCCCAAAGGTGATGGTATCGACGATGGCTTCGGGAGATGTTGGGGATTACGTCGGCGTCACTGATATCACGATGATGTATTCCGTCGTCGATATTGCCGGCCTGAACTCGCTCTCGAGGCGCGTGTTGGCCAACGGGGCGCACGCGATCTGTGGCATGGTGGAGCACTCGGCTCCTCCCGCGGAGGACCGGCCGATGATTGCGGCCACGATGTTCGGAGTCACGACGCCGTGCGTCGATGCCGTCCGGGCCAGGCTCGAGGACGCCGGGTTCGGGGTGATGGTCTTTCATGCGACCGGAAGCGGAGGGAGGGCGATGGAGGCACTCATCGAACAGGGCTGGTTCGTGGGAGTCGCCGACGTGACGACGACGGAGTGGTGCGACGAGGTCGTCGGCGGGGTGCTTTCTGCGGGTCCGGACCGACTGTCCGCTGCGGGGCTGGCGGGAATTCCCCAGGTCGTCTCCCTGGGAGCGCTCGACATGGTCAATTTCGGCGGGATCGAGACGGTTCCCGCCCGATTCCAGGATCGCACGCTGTACCGTCACAATCCGAGTGTCACCCTGATGCGTACGAGTGCGGACGAGTGCCGAGACATCGGTGAGCGGATCGCCAGGAAGCTGAACGAGGCGAAGGGCCCCACGTCACTCGTTCTCCCGCTGAGGGGGGTCAGCATGATCGATGCGGAGGGTGAGGTGTTTCATGACCCGGAAGCGAACCAGGCTCTGTTCGATGCCTTGCGGAACAGCACCGGTGACGGCGTCGAGATCGTGGAGGTCGACGCTCACATCAACGACGAGGCCTTTGCGGAGGTGATTGCGGAGCGCATGATTGGCGCGCTTGCCGAGTCGGCGGGCTCCTGATGTTGCACGTCTTCTCAGCCTCCGAACGGGCCGGACGCCATGCCATTCATTGATCGCGAAGAGTGCCTCCGACGCTTGCGCGCGGAGGTCGAGGCAGAGCGTCCCATCATCGGGGCGGGAGCGGGGACCGGCATTTCCGCGAAATTCGCGGAACGGGGTGGCGTGGACCTGATCATCATCTACAACTCGGGCCGATTCCGGATGGCGGGGCGGGGAAGTCTCTCGGGTCTCATGCCGTATGGCGACGCCAACGCGATCGTAGTGGACATGGCCCGAGAAGTTCTCCCTGTCGTGAAGGACACGCCCGTCCTGGCGGGCATTTGTGGCACGGATCCTTTCCGGATGCCGCGCGTGTTTCTGCCCGAGCTGAAGGCGATGGGCTTCGACGGAGTCCAGAACTTCCCGACCGTCGGTCTCATCGACGGCGCGTTTCGACAGGCCCTCGAAGAGACCGGCATGGGCGTTCAGCACGAAATCGACTGGATTGCGGAGGCGCATGGCCTCGACATGCTCACATGCCCCTACGTCTTCGACGAAGATGGTGCCCGGCGATTCGCCGAGGTCGGTGCGGACGTGGTGGTCGCGCACGTGCACACTACGGTGGCGGGATCGATCGGAGTGAAGGGTGCAATGACGCTGGACGAAGCCGTGGATAGGGTCCAGGCGATGCACGATGCCGCGAAGTCCGTCAATGAGCAGGTGCTCGTTCTGTGTCACGGCGGTCCGATCGCGCATCCCGACGATGCGCAGTACGTGCTCGAACGGACGGATGGCGTCGCAGGATTCTTCGGCGCATCGAGCATCGAAAGATTGCCGACGGAGCCTGCGATCGAAGATCAGGCGCGTCGGTTCAAGTCCCTCCGGATGGGCTGAGGCCACGGCTCCGCCAAAGATCACACCGATGATTGCCGGACGCGTTTCGAGGCCCGCTGCCCTTCGGCGGCTCACATTGGCCGCCTCTTGCTGCCTCTTGAGTAGTACGGCGACGGGTCGTCTCGAGGCTCAGCGGCCCGATTCGTCGACGGTGTCGCTCAGGGATTCGCTTGTCGTGATCGCGGACCGGACCGCCTCACCTTTGGCCGCCTCGATTTCCTCGGTGAGCCGTCTTGCAGGAGATGCCCTGCGGGTGGCGAGGCACGCGGGTCTCGCAGAGGCACTAGGAGTCTTGCCCGGCTTCTCCTTGGTCGATCGCGACGGTAGTGGACTGGACCCTCAGCCCATCGTGCGCGGCTTCTATGGGGGAGGAGAGGCCGAGTACGTCGTCGTCTTGGTGGACGGCAAGCCGATGAACGCTCTCGAGTCGGGCCTGATGTCTTGGGATCTGGTATCGCCTCTCTCGGTGCGTGCCGTAGAAGTCGTCCGGGGAGCGTCGTCCGCACTCTACGGAGACGCGGCATTGGGTGGAGTGATCAACCTGATCACAGACGGGGCCGGATCGGGGGGTGGCCCTCGCGCTCGCCTGCTTGCGGCGGGTGACGGGCTCTACCGCGCAGGTGTGGTCACGAGCGGACAGGTCGGAACTCGCCGGTTCCGCCTGTCCGCTTCGGGCCTGAGCGCGGACGGGTACCGAGATCATGGCGAGCGAAGTGCTGCGAACGTCGGAGGGTCGCTCGATGTACTGCGCTCGGAAGGTGGTACGCTCACCTTCGCTCTCCGGACTTCGTGGAGCGAGCACCAGCTTCCCGGACCGTTGACCGAGAGCGCCATCGAAGTGGATCGAGAACGATCTGACGACTTCCATCGGTTCGACCGCACGGAGCGCTGGACACATCTGGCCTCGCTCGACGGGGTGTATCAGCTCGGACTCGGGCTGGAGCTTTCGGGTGCTCTTTCTGGAGATCTGCGTCGAGGGACTGGGAAGGAGACTTTGGTGCTCGCCCCATCCATCGCGGACACCAAGGAACGAACGCTCGACACGGATCGAATGGGTCTGATCCTCAAGATCGAGGTCGGGCGGGGTCGAATCCCGCTCGACGGAAAGCTTCTCCTGGGCTTGGAAGGGTCTCTTGGCTCGACGTACTCGGAATACGCATCCGTGGTCTTCGGGGATCGGAGCGCGTACCTCGCCTCGGACGGCGAGGCTGGGGCCATCCATGCTAACGGGTCGGGACGGCGTCGAGCAGGAGCCGGCTTTGCTCAGGTAGAACTCTTCCCTTTACCGGCGCTGCGGTTTTCAGGGGGACTACGCTACGACGGCGTGCGCGACGAATTCGAGCCGGGCCTCGCCTCGCCGGGACCGGTGTCCCGCGCAGTACATAGTGCGGTCAGTCCCAAGGTCGG
Organism: Gemmatimonadota bacterium; assembly: GCA_039585495.1. Taxonomy (GTDB): domain Bacteria; phylum Gemmatimonadota; class Gemmatimonadetes; order Longimicrobiales; family Gaopeijiaceae; genus UBA2589. The sequence continues at coordinate 15,786 of JBDGVT010000068.1, forward strand.
CGTGAATCTCAGATGGATCGAGTCATCCAATACTACGGGCAACGTGTACCTGTCGGTGGGGCGCTCGTTCAAGGCAGCCACGCCGGATCAACTCTACGATCAACGATCGATTCCGATTCCGTTTCCGCCGTTCTCTGCGACGACGTCCAACCCGCTTCTCATTCCACAGCGGGGTACGAACCTGGAGGTCGGTGCCTACCAGGGCTTCGCGCTTGGCGGTGGGCGCATGACCGGAAACGTGTCCGTAGCGGTCTACCAGATGGACATGATCGACGAACTCGATTTCGATCTCGCGACGCTGCGGTACGTGAACATCGGCGAGAGCAGGCACAGCGGTGTGGAGAGCGGGGTCAGGCTTTCGGCCGGGAGGTGGTCGGCGTACGGGAACTACACCCTCCAGTCCGCCGTGGCCCGGGCGGGTGCGAACTCAGGCAACTCGTTGAAGGCGATCCCACGGCACACGTGGTCCGGAGGGGCTTCGGCGGACGTGGGTCGGCGCGTGACGGTTGGATCCGACTTCACGCGGGCGTCGGGTGCCTGGCTCGACGATCAGAACACGATGGGTATCCCACCCTGGACGCGAATCGACGTGCGTATCGATTTTTCGGTCGCGGGGACGTCGCCCTTCATCGAGATGAGAAATGCTCTAGGGGCAACGTACAGCACGACCGGCTTTCCGGATCCGAGTGGCTCAGGCGTGAGCTACTTCTTCCCCAGCGCCGGGCGAACTCTCATGGCCGGAGTGGAATTCGGCGCTCACTGATACCGGTTGTGGAACTCCACGTCGTCCATCAGGGCGAGCTTGATCCCCTCGAACATGCCGGCGATGAACACCGCGCGCCGCCCACTCTCCTCGCAGCGGAGTCCGGCACCCCTCGCACGTACGGGCCACCCACTCTGCGCAATGTCGGCACTTCTGTGCCTCGGCGCCGATCTCGGCCTGGCAGAACGGACAGGGAATCGTGGCGCCCTCAGCCACCGGTGATCGCTCGCAGCTCTTCGAACCAGTTCACCGCGATCATGAACCGCTCCTCCGAGGCAGCCTCTCCGGCCGGCCCGCCGCCTGGCTGCACGAGGATCATCCGATCCCCGTCCGGGTGCAGGTCACCGGAGCGGAATCGGAGCGTCGTCGTGAGTACCGTGTCCCGGGCAATCACCGCGAACGGTGGGCCCCGATCGATACGTGCGGCCACCATCTCTCCGGAGAAGGCTATGCCGGTAAAGTTGCTCGTCGTCCAGTAGTAAACAGTCTCACCATTCGGACTCCACATGGGCATCCAGCCGCCGCCCCGCGAGAGCGTCTCCGGCTGTCTCGCGTCCGGGAAGGCACGAACGTAGACCTCGTCGCCGCCGGATTCATCGGACACATAGGCTACGAGTCGACCGTCCGGAGACACCCTCGGGTCGTCGAGATCGGCTTCCGACTCCAGGTACGGACGCGCCACCGCGCTGTCGGTTCGGGGGTCCACAATCCAGAGGTCCCCCCCGGACCCGAACGACGTACTCGACTCGAAGAGGATGACGGAGTCGGACACCCATTGCCTCGGCGTCTCGGACCCAACCATGCTCAGAATGTGCCTAGGCGCGGTGTCGTCGTAGACATTTTTTACAAAGATGTCGCGGTTGGCGGTGCCCTCACGCTCCGATACGAAGGCGACCTCGGTCCCGTCCGGCGACCATACGGGTGATTCGTTGTCTCCCACGTGGGTTAGTCGCCGGGGCGCTGTCCGTAACGTGACGTCGTAGGTGAAAATGTGAGAGCCGTCCGCGTCTCCGTCTTCATATACGACCGAGGCACCGTCCGGCGACCACCGTGGCGCTTCGAATCCTCGCGGGTCCAGATTCGTCTCCTCCACCGTTCCGTCGAGCCGCTGAACAACGAGGCCATCTCCTGGGGTGGGGCCGGCGCCCGCTCCGCCGCTGCCGTAGAAGATCGTTCCCGTCCCGGAGATCGCGACCTGGGTGGCGCCGCCAGAGCGTACCGGAACGTCGAGCAAGACGGTGGCGGGCGTCCCCGTCACCGAGTGTGTCTTCAGGTCGAACGGGACCGCC
>JBDGVT010000069.1:0-17376 GCA_039585495.1 Gemmatimonadota bacterium
GAGAGCGAGCAACGGAATGACTTCCGGTGCAGGAAATGACACCTGAAGGCCAATCTCGTGTTCTTCGACCTTATTCGTGACTCGGTTATAGCGCCGTAACATGAATAGCAGGAATGAGTTAGTACAATACGACCCGGTAGCTCAGCTGGAAGAGCAACTGACTTTTAATCAGTAGGTCCTGGGTTCGAGCCCCAGCCGGGTCATAGGCCGGAAGTCCAGTAGTCGTCTGGGCTTCCGGCTTTTTGGTGCTCGGACATTTCGACCGAAAAGTGGCCGGTGACGCCCCAACACACGCCCCAAAAACTCAGGTTGGGTCAGGGGAGGTGGGGGGAACTCAGGGGAACAGGGACGCGCTCAGGTCTTTTCACGATCACTCCGCGACCATGTTTCGCTTGCTCGTCCGAGTGGCGAGTAGGATGTTGAGCCCGGTTTGATCCTCCCCCGCCCGAGGGCGCTTCATGTCCGACCCCATCACCCGACTGAACGCAGCCCTCGAAGGCCGCTACCGCATCGAGTCCGAGCTTGGTGAGGGCGGGATGGCGACGGTCTATCTGGCGGACGATCTGAAGCACGAGCGTAAGGTGGCGCTCAAGGTACTCAAGCCTGAGCTCGCGGCGGTCGTCGGGGGGGATCGGTTCCTCTCAGAGATCAAGACCACCGCGAACCTGCAGCACCCCCACATCCTCCCGCTCTTCGATTCGGGCGAGGCGGACACGTTCCTCTTCTATGTGATGCCGTTCATCGACGGTGAGTCGTTGCAGGCTCGAATCGATCGGGAGAAGCAGCTACCGGTCGACGAGGCGATCGCGATCGCGTCGAAGGTGGCTGGCGCCCTCGCCGCAGCGCACGAGCTCGGAGTCGTGCATCGCGACATCAAGCCGGCGAACATCCTGCTCGCGAAGGGTGAGCCGCTTGTGGCCGACTTCGGTATCGCGCTGGCGGTGCAGGAGGCCGGTGGAGGGCGTCTGACCGAGACCGGCCTCTCGATGGGGACCCCATTCTACATGTCCCCAGAGCAGGCGACAGCCGACCGGACTCCGGACGCGCGCGCCGATATCTACTCGCTCGGCTGCGTACTCTACGAGATGCTCGCGGGCGAGCCCCCGTTTACAGGCTCGACCGCTCAGGCCGTTCTGGGTCGAGTACTGACGCAGACGGCCCCCTCGGCGTCAGCCGAGCGGAGCACGGTGCCGGCGCACGTGGACGCTGCGATTCACCGCGCCCTCGAGAAGCTGCCAGCCGATCGCTTCGCGAGTGCGGCCGAGTTCGCTCAGGCCTTGCGGGACACCACCTTCTCTCGGGCGAATACGGGTGTCGTACGCGCGCCTGCCTCGAGGTCGCACGCTCGGGTAGCCGCAGTTCTCCCATGGGTCTTCGCAGGTGTGGCCGGCATCACGGCTGCCGTGGCGCTAGCTGTTGGTGGGCGAGACGACCCGTCCGACCAGGTGCCGATCCGCTTCGTCCTCGAAGCTCGGACCGAGATGACGGCGGAGCGCGGCTCACGCAACGCACAGATTTCCGCAGATGGCCGTAGCATCGTCTATCGTGGTCTCAGCGAGGGACGCGTGATGCTCTTCCATCGCTCGCTCGAGGGGACCGGCGCGACCCCGATCCCCGGGACCGAGGACCCCGAGTTCCACGCGATCTCTCCGGACAGCCGCTGGCTCGCCTTCGTCGGTGACGATCGCGTCTTGAAACGGGTACCGATCGAAGGCGGGGTCCCCACGAGGATGGCGAATGCCGCTGAGCCCCCGATCGGGCTTACGTGGAGTAGCCCGACGCAAATCGAGATGGGAATGTTGGCGTATTCCGACGTCTCTGGCTTGACGACGGTGTCGTTTGACGACCCGACCGTGCGCCCGCGCACGAAGCCGAACAACGAAGGAGAGGACACGTTTTTTGGCATGCAACACGAGCCCCACGCCCTGGCAGACGGAGAGCACGCTCTCTACCTCCAATACGGGGCTGAAGGGGGCGGGCTGGGGCTCGCTTCCCTTACGGACGGCGACTTCCGCGTCATCGACCTGAGGGGCTCCGCGATCCGGATGCACGAAGGGATCGTGGGGGTGTCGGACGACGTCCTCCTCTACATCGATCGCGGAGATCGCCTGATGGCGATCGGATGGGACCCGGACCAACTGGAAAGCCTCGGTCAGCCAGTCTTGGTTCCGGGCGCGCCGACCGGACTCGTCGACGGCACCATGTCCGACAACGGGACGCTCGTGATGTCGCTGCGAGCGGAGTTCTTCACCCCGGTACTGGTCGACGATCGGGGGCAGGTCATCCGCAGACTCTGGGATCAGGGTGTCGAAGTCTTCTATCCCCGGATGGCATCGAGCGGCGCTTCGCTTGCCGCCCAGTTGAACGACTTCGGCTCGGACGGAGTTCGGATCTACGACTTCGGAACGGGGGCGCTTCGACAGGCCGGGCTGGGGGTTACGCGATACCCGGTTTGGCATGACGCGGGTCGTCGCCTGGCAGTCTCGAACACGAGGCGCGGCCAACCGCAAGGAAGCACGGGCCGCCGGATTCCGGTCTCACGCGTCGTGAGCCGTCCGGTCGACTTCAGCGAACAGGACTCGACCCTCGCGGAGTTCGATGACGCGACCCTCGGCTTGCTCGATATCTCGCCGGACGGTCGATACGCTCTCTTTCTGGACGACACCGATCCCAATCCCGCGATTACCCGCCTCGATCTCTCCTATGCCCGACTGGACGGCGACAGCGTAGCCGTCGATTTCGAGGCGTCCACTCAGGATGAATTCGCGGCGCGCTTCTCGCCCGACGGGCGCTGGGTGGCGTACACCTCCGGAGAGTCCGGGCGGCCTCACGTGTACGTTCGGCCCTTCCCGGGCCCGGGAGCACGGGTGCAGGTATCGCTGGAGCCAGCTGGATCGCCGGTCTGGGATCCGTCCGGAGACCGGCTTTTCTACCGCAACGAGCAAGGGCTGAATTCCGCCGAGGTGGAGATGACTGAGGGCCTGCTCCGTGTGACCTCGAGAAGTCACCTCTTCGATCTCGACTTCTTCGGTAACGTCGCGACGCGGCAGGCGGCGTATGACGTCCACCCCGAGGGCTTCGTGCTCGCGATCGACGAGACCGGGACGAACGGTCAGATCGTGGTCTGGGTGAACTGGCTCAACGAGCTGCGGGCGTTGCTGGCTGCGGAGAACCGCTAAGGGGTCCGGCAACCTTCCCGAATCCGCTCCGTGTAGCTACTTGATATTTAGTTTGAAGTGCAACACGGCTTAGTCACGAAGGTGACGGACAGGCCGAGGGCACTTCGTGCTCGTCAGCGGGCTGGCCGTGCAGTAGAATCGCCCTCATCCAGAACTTCTTCGCGGAACTGTTAGCGGCGGGCGCCAGACGGCGGTGTTTACTGCGTTGGGTGGCGTGATCTTCGGGGGCCTCGGCTACGCGCTCGGGCCATCGTTAGGATGGGGCTCGGAACAAACATGCCCGGGTGGCTTCAATCCTCTCGGCAATCTGTTCTGTAGCCCCGAAACGGCGGAAGAGAACGCACGGAAGTGGGGAGCGACCGTGTTCGGGCTGATTGGGGCAGGAGTGGGCGCACTCATCGGAAGACGCATCACCTCATACGAGTGGGTGTCCGTCTCGTCACCACCTGCCACCTCAGGTTCGGGATGGTCGATTGCCTTGAGAGGCTCATGGCCATCACGCTAGGCCGTACGACGGGCTTCCATCTTGCTCGCGCGAGGGCTGCCGTTGGTGTTGTGTAGCGAGGCTCCCCACACGGCCGAGCTGACAACCTCCCACAGCGGAGGCGCTTTGGTGAGGCGCAGGTTAGAAGCGCAACCTCCCTGCCCAAGGGAGTCAGGACATGCAGGTGCATCGTCTTCGTCCAGTCGCGGTCTTGCTGCTGTGTCTACACTTGGTTGGCTGTACGACGTGGCAGCCGGTACAGGTGAGTCCTCGCGAGTTCATTGAAGTGGAGGCCCCCGGTACGGTCCGGGTTCAAGACATGAATGGCGATTGGAAGACGCTGACGAAGCCGAGCATTGAAGGCGACTCCATCCTGGCATTTGAGAAAGCGCGGCTTGAGGGATCAAGGGTGACTTCCATGCTCTTGCGTACGGCACTGGCAGATGTAACCGGCATGGAAAAGAGGCGCTTCGCCGTAGGGCGCACGATTGCCGCGACTATTCTCTTTCCGCCACTTATTGTCGTTGGCCTCTGTGCCCTCACGGATTGCATCAGGTACGGGGGTACTTGGAGGTAGACCTGGAGGGAGGGCCAGGCCCGATGTTGGTGTCGTTGCAGCGAGGCTCCCCACACGCTTGCGTTCAGATTCTCACGGCGCTGGAAGGGGGATTCGGACCTGCTCGGTGCGTAGCGGACGCCCCGCTGAGCGCTGACTCGCTCAGTCGGAGGCTACATCGATACCGCCGGCACGGTATTCGCCCTCCAAGTGCTCCAGTTCGGCTTCGAGAAACGCTCGAAAGTCCGTGCGGAGAAAGTGCCCACGATCCCGAAACCACGCCTACCAGCCGGGCGCGGCCATCAGTTCACGCCGCGACCTTACGTTGGAATCCACCAACGAGCGCGTCATCATGCCCTCCTGATCGAACTCCCAAATGCGCTGCCAGACGTAGGTGAAGTCCAAGACCATGACCCGAAATCTGAGCGACTCGTCCAAGGTCAGGCTCGCGTCACCGGCCATCCCCAGCCTGAAGATCCGACAGGCATCCGTATCCTCCGACAGGCTCTTCACGAATCCAGCGTTGAGGTCCCATACATGCTGAGCCGCCCGCTGCGCCTGCGACTCTCGTGCGTGTTTGATCTGGGACGCGAGGTACCCCAGCGTGATAATCACACCGACAGCGCCGAGGATCTCGCCCACTGCGCCGATAGCTTGCCAGTCCAACGGACACCTCCGAGTTCGAGTCAAAAGAGGTGCAAAGTTCGGTGCTGACCTCCCGGTACGCGAGGCGCGGTCCGAACCGTTGGTGTTGCTATAGCAAAGCTCCCCACACGATTTAGCCTCCCGGCGGCACCCCCACGGTGGAGATGGACCAACTCCTGACCTGTTTTGTGTGATGTCCCGAAATCGCCTCTAGTCCACCGACTCTCCGATGTCGTCGTCGACCGAAAGTTGATCGTCAGGCGCGTGGCCAGTCGCGTCTTGCCGTTATCCCGTCTGCTCCGTAGCCTTTGCCCACCTGCCCCTTCGATCAGCCAACCCTCAGAAGGACGGCATCCCATGCGCGCATCGCTCGTCTTAGCGGCCGCGATGGCCGGAACCCTCCTCGCCGGCCCGGCGGCAGTGCTGGGGCAGGGCCAGACAGGGCCGCAGGTCTTCGGTCCGAAACCGGCGCCCGTGCAGACCCAGTTTTTCGGCGAACTTGCCGCCGGGCCCTACAACCGGCTCGTGATCCGGAACGTGATGGTGATCCCGGGGCACGGCGGCCCGCCGGTCGGACCGAGCGACATCGTGATCGAAGGCAACGTGATCACGGCGGTGCGGGGCCACGACCCGGCGGCGCAGCTGACCGCTGACCGCGTGATCGAGGGCGACGGCATGTACGTGATGCCCGGAATGTTCGATCTGCACTACCACGTGCGCGGCGACCCGATCCCGCTGGAATACAGCTACTACCTCAAGCTCGCGCACGGCGTCACTACCACTGTGACCGTGCCGGACGGCCGGTTCGACCGGATCTGGGCGGATCAGCAGGCGGCCGAGCGGTACGAGAAGCTGGCGCCACGGCAGCACCCGTTCTGGAACTGGGGTCAGGGCGCGAACGCCACGCGGGCGCAGCTCGAGGACCCGACGGAAGCGCCGCGCATAGCACGCGAGATGATCGCGGCGGGCGGCCGCTCGGTGGGCGTCAACGGACTCACGTGGAAGCCGGCGATGTTCGAGGCGGCCGCGCGCGCCGTGACGGCCGCGGGCGGAGTGACAACGGTGCACTTGTCCCCGAACACGCAGTCGCTCGTGCACGCCGTGGACGCGGCCCGCATGGGTGTCACGTTCATCAAGCACCACTACGGCCTGGCTGAGTCCGCGCTGCCCCGCCGGTCACAGGCGTTCCCGAGGGACTACAACGGCAGCAACGAGAACCAGCGGTTCCGACAGGCGGGCGCGGTGTGGGAGGAAGTGGGCTGGAACCCGGACAACCGGAAGAAGCTGCTGGAGGATGTCGCAGATTCGCTGGTCCATTACGGCGTGAAGATGCTGCCGACCATGGTGGTGTACGAAGCGAGCCGCGACATCCTGCGCGCGCAGAGCCTGCCGTGGCACGAGAAGTACACGCACCGCACCCTGTTGGAACTGAACATCCCGAATCCGCAGAACCACGGCGCCTTTCATTGGGACTGGACCCACGATGACGAGGAGACGTGGCGCTACGCGTTCGACCTGTGGGGCGACCTCATCTATGCGTTCAACCGGCGCGGCGGCACCGTGGCGATGGGCACGGACGACAACTACATCTGGGCGACGGCAGGATTCTCGAACATCCGCGAACTCCAGCTGGTCCGGGAATCGGGCATGCACTCGCTCGAGGTGCTGAGGGCCGCGACGTACAACAGCGCGCAGGCACTCCGAGAGCCGAATCTCGGCTTGGTGCGGCCCGGGTTTCTGGCCGATCTCGTTCTGGTGGACGGCAACCCGGCCGAGAACTTCCGATACCTCTATTCATTCGGCGCGATCCGGATGAACCCGGCCGGCCAGATGTACCGGACGAACGGGATTGTCCACACCATCAAGGACGGCGTGGTCATCGAGAACGCGCGCCTGATGGAGGAAGTGGCGCGGATGGTCGCCGAGTCGAAGGTCGGCAAGCCGCCGCTGATCACGGAACAACCCTTTCGGGGTCCCCCCGGCCGATAAGTCGGTCCGGTACGCCACGTCCTCACGCGACATCAGGTCCGCGCTGAGTTGGATCGGTGCCACGTACCATCCCACTCAGGGAGTGGATCGGAGCGGGGTCACGTCCGCCTGCAGCGGGGGCTGGGCGATCCATCGTTGAAAAGGGGGGCTCACTACGTGTTGAGATGAGGCGTCTTAGGTCGCCCGCCGTCGACACCAGCGCTGGGCCAGGGTCGGCGGCGAGCCAGCGCATACAGCACCACCAACGGCAGCCCAAGCGACGACTCGTGCGCTCACGATGAGCCTGTACCCAGCGAGCGTTTGTATTATCTTTGTCTAAGAATAAGTAGTACAATTCATATACGACAAGTCGAATGTTGCGAGTTCGGGGACATGCGTCCGGTCGAAGACACGCCCGCGTCCAGCTTCGAGCGGATGCGTTCGGTTGCCGACGGACTGTCCTCGAAGCTCAGCCAACGATTTCGGAAATGATGTATTGTATGCGTCCCCTGAACAGGTCATTTCCATGCGTCTGAGCATAGCCGGTGCGATCGCCCGAATCCTCGTCGTCCTCGGCGGGGTCTTCCTGCCTACTCCAGCGCTTGCACAGGTCGAGAGCGATCTCGGGGTCGCCCCGTTCGAAGCACCCTGGTGGGAGGATTTGGGGGACGAGGCGCTGACGGGGCTTCTGCAGTCTGCCGCTGCGGCCAACGGCGACCTCCAGGCGGCCGTCGAGCGAATCCTCCAGGCGGAGGCTGCGACGGTCCGGGCACGTTCCGCGATGCTTCCCACGCTCTCTTTGGATGCCCAGGGCAGCACGGGGCCCCTGGATGGGCTGGGCTTTCAGTTCGGCGGTATCCCAAGAGGAGACGGCGGCACCGCGGCCGTCCCGTCGCTCTATTACACGGGGTCTGCCAACGTGCGGGCTCGCTATCGCCTGAGTTCGTGGGGCTCGGAGTACCGATCGCTCAAGGCGAGCCAGTTGGAGGCGATGGCCAGCCGTGGTGACGAGGACGGTGTGGCGCTCGACCTCGTGGGTCGCGTTGCAGAGGCGTATTACAACGCCGTGTCAGCCGCGAGCCAAATCGAGGTCATCACTCGTCAGTTGGAAGTCGGGGCGCAACTCGCCGAGCTCTCACAATTCCGGTATGAGCGTGGGGAGGCGACCGCGCTGGAGGTCCTGCAACAGCGCCAGCAGTTGGCGACCATTCGCGCAACGCTTCCTCCGGCTCGGGCAGAACTCCGCTTGGAGCAGGCGCGGCTCGAGTCCCTATTGGGTCGGGACCCCTCGGCGACGTCGGTGTCCGTCGGGCCTGGACTCCCCGAAGTGCCAGAGGAGACCGGTTCGTCTCTCGCTGCGGATCCCTCAGGTCGGCCCGACGTCCGCGGTGCCGAAGACCGATTGGAGGCCGCGGGCGCGCGAGTGTCCGAGGCGAAGTGGAGTGCCCTTCCAACGGTGGAGGTGTCCGCCAACACGGGTTCCCAGTTCTTCCGGAGCGTGGGGACCAACAGGCAATCCACGTGGGGCGCTTCCCTCACAGTCTCGCTTCCCGTGCTGGACGGCTTCGACCGTTCCGGTCGGGTTCGCGGGGCTTCGGCCAATGCGCGTGCCGCCCGCTCTTCTTACGAGCAGCTTCGACGGGCCGTCGCGGCGGAAATGGTCACGGCGAGAATCCAGCAGGAGGGTCAGCAGGACCAACTGGAGGCGCTCGGGGATCAACTCGAGGCCTCGGAACGTGCATTCGAGGAGTCGCGACGGCGCTATCTGGCGGGGCTTGCGACGGTTCTCGACGTCCTGAACGCGATGAATGGAATGCAGCAAGCCGAGTTGGGAGTGATTCGCACGCAGCGTACGGTGCTGGCATCATGGATCCAGCTCCGCCAGGCGGTCGGCGGCCCCTGGACCGAAGGGCTACGCCGGAGCCTACTGGAGTCATGATGAGCGAGAGTCGAAGGAAGGTTCTTCTGCCCCTGCTCGTCGTGGGCGTGGGGATCGTGTTCGCAGTCATTCTCGTGACGTTGGCCCCGGAATCGGAAGTGTTCGTGCCCGAGCGGGCTGTTCCCACCGTGCGTACGGAGGCCGTCCAGGGCGCTGCCGTTCGAGCCGTCGTGCTCGCCAGCGGGATCACCTCCCCCGCCCGGGAGGTCACTGTCCTACCGGAGGTCAACGGCCGAGTCGTGTGGGTTTCCGAGGCGCTCGTACCTGGGGGCAGAGTGCAGGCGGGAGACGTCTTGGTGCGCATCGAGCCACGGGACTACGAGTTGGCGGTGGAACAGCAGCGCGGGCAGGTCCGGAGTGCCGAGTTGGAGCTGGAACTCGAGGCTGCTCGACAGGAGACTGCTCGTGAAGAATGGAGGATCCTCGGCAACGGGGGGGAGCCATCTCCGCTTGTTCTCAGAGAGAGCCAGCGGGCAGCCGCCGAGATGAACCTCACATCTGGCCGGAGCGCGCTTGCGCGAGCCGAATTGGACCTGGAGCGGACGGTGATCCGCGCCCCCTTCAACGCATCTGTGGTCGAGGAGTTCGTCGACGTGGGGCAGGTCGTAGGCCAACAGACGACGATCGCCCGACTCGTCGGGACTGATCAATTAAGGGTCTCGCTCTCTGTTCGTGTTGAAGACCTCGCGCTCATCGAGCTACCGGCGGCGGGCGCCAACGGAGGGCCGGTGACGATCCGCCAGAGGCTCCGAACCGGAGACCATGTGGAGCGCGCGGGAAGAGTGGTCGGTCTCGTCGATCGCCTGGACCCGCAGACCCGCAGAGCCGAGCTCCTCGTACTGATCGATGACCCACTGGATTCGTCGGCGAGTGGGCTGCCGCTGCTCCCCGGCTCGAGCGTCGACGGGCAGATCGAGGGCCGAATGATGGAATCGGTCTTCCGTGTTCCCCGCGGGGCCGTCTACGACGGGAACACGGTCTGGGTCGTTTCGCCGGATAGTACGCTGGAGAGGAGAGTTCTCGAGTCCGTGTGGGGAGATGATGCGTCGCTCTACGTGCGGGAGGGCCTCGTTGCCGGGGAGGCATTGGTGACGAGTCCACTCAGCGCCCCCGTGGTCGGCACGCGAGTCCAAGTGGTCCGGGACGAGCCGTGACCGCCCCATCACGGGAGACCGAACACGGCCCCATCGCCTGGATGGCGAGGAACCCGGTCGCCGCCAACCTCCTGATGTTCGTGATCCTCCTCGGAGGCCTGCTCGCCACGGTTGGACTGAAGCAGGAAGTCTTCCCGGCGTTCGACCTCGACATCATCACCGTGTCTGTTCCGTACCCGGGGGCGAGCCCGGAGGAGGTCGAGCAGGGGATCGTCCTGGCGGTCGAGGAGGCGGTCCGTAGTGTGGAGGGGGTGAAGCGCATCACCTCGGTTTCCCGAGAGGGTTCGGGGTCGGTGTCGATCGAACTCCTCGTAGGAGCCGACTCGGATCGGGTTCTGGCGGACGTCACCAATGTGGTGGATCGCATCACGTCTTTTCCCGGTGAGGTCGAGCGGCCCACGATCGCGGCGGCCGGACGGCGCCAGCCGGTCATCTCAATCATGCTCTCGGGCGAAGAGGATATCGAGACCCTCCAGGCCCTGGGTGAGGCGGCTCGGGACGAGCTACTCACCACCACCGATATCACGCAGATCGATCTGACGGGCGGACGCCCGCTGGAAATCAGCATTGAGGTGCGGCGCCAGGAGCTCGAGGCGTACGGGCTCACTCTGAGTGACGTCGCGCAGCAGGTACGGCAAGCCTCCGTGGATCTTCCGGGCGGGGAGATCGAAACAGCCAGCGGTGACGTCCTGGTCCGGGTCGTCGATCGTCGTCGCCGCGCCGAGGGCTTCGAGGACATCGTGATTCGTGCCGGGCCCAACGGCGGTGAGTTGCGTGTGGGCGACCTGGCCACCGTACGCGACGGCCTCCAGGACACCGACCAGTCCCTCTTCTACAACGGCAAGCGCGCGGTGCAACTCGTGGCCTTCCGGGTGGGCAATCAGACCCCCACGGAGATCGCGACCGCGGTCAAGGCGTACGCGGCGGAGCTCGCCCTGCGTCTCCCCGAGCCGATTTCGGTCTCTACTTGGAACGACGATTCCGAGACCCTTCGAGAGCGCATCGACCTCCTGTTCAGCAATGCGGCGATGGGGTTGCTTCTGGTTTTGGTCCTTCTCGGGTTGTTTCTGAACCACGGCTTGGCGGGGTGGGTAGCCCTCGGAATTCCGATCTCGTTTCTGGGCGCCTTTTTGGCCATGGTGCCGGTCGATCTATCGGTCAACGTGATCACACTCTTCGCGCTCATTGTGACGCTTGGTCTCGTCGTCGACGATGCCATCGTGGTCGGCGAGAACATCTATACGAAGCGATCCCTGGGCATGGATCGAATCGATGCGGCGATTCTCGGCGCTCGTGAGATGGCGGTGCCGGTAACGTTCTCCGTTCTGACCACGATGGTCGCGTTTTCCCCCCTTCTTTTCGTGCCCGGAGTCTCCGGAAAGATCTTCCGTCTGATTCCCTTGGTGGTTATCGCGGTCCTCTTCTTCTCGCTGATCGAGTCCTTCTTCATTCTCCCTGCCCACTTGGCACACGGTCATGACGGAGAGGGAAACCGCTGGGACAAGGTCTTCGCACCCATCGATCGGGTGCAGCTCCGTGTGAGCACCTGGCTCATTCGATTCACGGAAGACCGCTACATACCGGCGTTGAGGAAGGTGGTCGAGGCTCGATATGTCAGCGTGGCCGTGGCCACCGCCCTGTTGATCGTGACCACCGGTGCGGTGGCCGCCGGGTTGCTTCCGTTCAACTTCTTCCCTTCGATTCCGGGCGATGTGGTGACCGCTAGCGCGCGCCTCCCGTACGGTGCCAACCTCGACAACACGCGGGCCGTCCAGCTCGAATTGGAGATGGGACTGCGGTCTGCGGTGCAACGAGCGGGCGGAGACGACGTGATTCGTGGAGTGGTGACTCGGTTGGGTTCGGGTTCGGGGGGGCGGAGTACGAGCTCTCAGGGGAGCCACCTGGTATCCGTGGAAGTGGGCCTGGTGCCGTCCAGCGAGCGGGAGTTCGACGCGGTGGACTTCGAATCGTGGTGGCGAGAAGCCCTGCCTCCGCTTCCCGGGGTCGAGGTCGTCAAGATCAGCGGTACCTCCGCCCAGGGCCCGAGCGCGGGCTCGGCTATCGGCGTCGAACTGAGCCATCCGCGGACCGAGGAACTCGCGGCGGCTTCCCAGCTTCTCGCGACCCGACTGCGTACTTTTCCTTCGCTCGTCAACGTCGACAACAGCTATACCGACGGGAAGCCGCAGCTCGATTTCAGGCTGCGCGACGAGGCGCGCGCGTGGGGGCTTACGAGTACGGATGTCGCTCGCGCAATCCGGTCGTCGTTCTTCGGGGCCGAGGCGCTTCGGGAGCAGCGAGGTCGAAATGAAGTCAAGGTCATGGTCAGGCTTCCCGAAGATCAGCGCACCTCGGAGAACGACGTCGAGCGACTGCTCGTCGGTCTGCCTCAAGGCGGGACCGTGCCCCTGGCGTATGTCGCCGATGTGAGCCGAGGTCGATCTCCCACGACGATCAACCGAGAGGATGGGCGCCGCACGGTCACCGTGTCTGCGGAGCTCGCCCCGGGCGTGGCTTCGTCTCGCCCCGCTCTCGCGGCTTTGTCCCAGACCGTGCTTCCGGAACTACGGGCGCAGTTTCCGGAGTTGGAGACGCAGTTTTCCGGTCAGCAGCAAGAGTTCAATGAGAATCTGAGCACGCTGGGCCCGATGTATCTCGTGGCGATGCTTCTGATGTTCGCAATGATCGCCATTCCGTTCCGGAGCTATATCCAGCCTCTCGTTGTGATGTCCGCCGTGCCCTTCGGGATCGTCGGTGCGGTGCTCGGGCATCTGATCATGGGCTATGAATTGAGCATGGTCAGCGCCTTCGGGATCATCGCGCTATCGGGGATCGTGGTGAACGATTCGCTGGTACTCGTGGACTCCGTGAACCGCTACCGGGCCGAGGGCATGGAGCTCCGCGAGGCGGTGGTCGCCGGGAGCGCGAGACGCCTCCGGCCGATTGTGCTGACCTCCCTCACGACCTTCATCGGCCTGGCTCCGATGATCTTCGAACAGTCGTCCGCGGCCCGGTTCCTGGTCCCGATGGCGATCAGTCTCGGTTTCGGAGCACTCTTCGTGACGGTAATCGCGCTCCTGATCGTGCCGAGCCTATACGTGATCGCGGAGGACGTTCGGGCCTGATCTATCGGTCGGCGCCTCCACGCTGACCGGGTGGGTGCTCCTTACAATTCACGTTCGCCGCGTTGCGTTGATGTGCCCCCCGGGCACGCTAGATTTATTCCATGCAGATACACGACGAGCACGGTCAAGTCGGCGCGGATTCGGCCTGGGTCTTCGCGTTCGGCGCCTGGCTCATCGCCAGCGCCGCCACCCTGGGCGCGCTGTTCTTCGGTGAGGTCATGAAGTTGCCTCCCTGCTCACTGTGTTGGTATCAGCGCATCTTCATGTTTCCGATGATGCTGATTCTGCCCTTCGGGCTCTTCCCCTTCGACAAAAACGTGATTCGGGCCGTGCTGCCGCTCGCCGGCTTCGGCGGGTTGCTGGCGGCCCTTCACGTTTTGATCGTGGAGGGCATCATTCCGGAGCGTGTCGCACCGTGCCGGCAGGGCGTGCCTTGCTCGGAGACGGTGGCCGAATGGCTCGGGTTCGTGACGATTCCCCTGCTGTCGTTCGTGGCGTTCGTGGCCATCGTGGCCCTGTTGAGTCTCGCCATTGTACGGAGTTCAGAATGAAGAAGCAGACCCTGTTCGTCGGTGCGGCGGTGGCATTGGTTGTGATCTTTGCCGGGGCGACGATGATGTTCAACGCCTCGCAGTCCGGCGGGTCGGGCTCCGGGGCGAGAATGGCCACCCTCGATCGCGCCCATGCGGCGACGATAGGGCCAGAGGATGCTCCAGTGGTCATCGCCGAGTTCCTCGATCCCGCCTGTGAGACCTGTGCGCTGTTCTATCCGGCGGTGAAGGACCTGATGGCTGCCAATCCCGGCCAGATTCGGCTCGTGATCAGGTGGGCGCCGTTCCACGACGGATCACGTAACGTCGTGGCCATGCTTGAGGCCGCCCGCAAACAGGGCAAGTTCTGGCCCGCCCTGGAACAGCTGCTGGCGACACAGAGCGCGTGGGCGATCAATCACTCCGCAGACGTGGACCTGGCCTGGCTGCAGCTCGGGGGACTCGACCTGGACGGCGGCCAGATCGCAGCCGACATGGCGAGTGCCGATGTGAGCAGGACCTCGCGGACGCAGCTGCTCTGAACGTGACGATGACGCCCGAGTACTTCGTCAACGGCAAGCCCATGCCGAGCTTCGGTTGGGAACAGCTCCAGGCACTGGTGAACGAGGCGTTGGCGAACGCCAGTCGGTGACCACCGACCTGAAGCGAGAGGCGTCCTGGGCCAGTAGCAAATCCTTGTTGGGCGGAGGCCAGTAGCGGTCGCCGGTTAGGACGCAGCCCGCGGTGGGCCCGACACGTCATGCTCCTGGTCACGCATCGCCCTGCGGATGAAGCTGCGCGCAGTAGTGTACTGTCTCGCCGTGTTTAGCGAGATCCAACGCGAGACGGGCCATTTCCCTGCCCAGGGGAAGGCACCGACATCGAGAAGCTCCGCATCGCTCAACGAGTCAACGCACTTCAAAACGCGCTTGTTAGGTGGTCTACGCGGCCGTTGCCACTGTCGACCCACGCCCGGATGTTTGGCGGCAACAGCTGACGTGCCTGGACCCCAAGAGGAGTGTGCCCATGAACTGGGATGCGGTTGGAGCGACTGGTGAAATCGCAGGCGTGGTCGCAGTCCTGATCACTCTCGTCTATCTGGCGCGCCAGATCAGGCAGTCAAACAAGCAGGTCCTTCTGGGGTCGTTTCAAAACACCTTTGATGCATTGAATGGCTGGTGCGCGATGGTGTCCGAGTCAGGGGATCTCGCTCCGATAATCCTGCTTGGACGCGACTCATACGGTGCGCTCAACGATGCTCAGCGGCTCCGTTTTGATCATGTGCACATTCAGCTGCTCAACATCATCGAGTCACACCACTTCCAGGTGCACCACACAGCGATCGACGAGGAATACCGAAGCTGGGCTATCGCGAACTTGGAAGGAAACGCCGGTGGGTATCTCGGGCACCCCGGCACTCGGGAATTCTGGGGAACAGCCGAGTCGTTCTTCCCCCCGGAGGTGCGACAGCTGGTGAACAGGTCTATCGCCCAAGTATCAGAGGCAGGAGCGTAGGCCTCCTAACGGCTCACGATTCTGCTGCGCGGGCGACCCGCCGACCCTGCAGGTAACCCGCGTCAATGGCAATCGCTTTTTAGGTAGCGCAGAGTTCGGAATTCAGCGCGAGGGTTCTAGAGTGCGCCTAGCGAATCAAGTCCATGAGAACATCATGGATAATGTTCGTAGCGACCTCTACCAGAAACACGTCCAGCCCGACCTCAACGAGCTCGTAGCCGTCCGCTAGTGTCAGCGCCGACTGGAGTTCCGGAGGCGACGCCTTCTTCGCAATTCCCGGAGGGAGCGCTTTGCCACGTTCCAAGTTCCGCCTGATTCCGGGAGGAAGGCCTTCGACGCCCGAGGGCGGGCGGGATTCGTAGAACTGTTGGATCTGAGCCTTGACCTCGACCGAGAGGGTAATGCCGGTGGTCGTTTCAGCTCCGCGCCCTCGGTTTCCTCGACCTTGGGCCTCTGCAGCGAGGGGAGCCGTGCTGAGCACGAGGAGAGGGACGAGGACTCCAGCGGAGAGCGTGCGGTGGACACATTGCATGATCATCCTCGGCCTTGCGGTTAACAGCATGCCTTTAAGATAGGCACCTTCCAAGCGTTGCTCCACATCTCCGGCCCCTGCCGCCTCGGCGAGCTTAGAAGCCCCAAAGACTACAGGCCATCTTGTATGTCGACGAATCGACACATTCGGGGACAGAATAGGGTGCGACAGCCCGTCCCATCTAGGGTCTGATAGACCGTACGTTAGCGAGGGCGTCGCACCGTAGCCTGCGATTCCACGAGCCCGCATCGTGCAAGGCCGGGAGTGTACGAGTCGCCTCCACCAGCGAGGAGGTTCGTATGCAAAGCGCCCCTGTTTTCGCGGGCGTCGACGTCTCGAAGGCGAGACTCGATGTGGCGTCCACTGCTGCGCTCGAGGCATGGAGTGTCTCTAACACTTCCGATGGGATCGCGCAGTTGGTCGAGCGACTCCGTGAGATCGGTCCCGCGGCCGCGGCTCTGCGTCTTCAATGATCGAAATGAGTGACTGGCTTGTGTTCAGCCGGATCGTGGGCCACAGGCACACAAAGGCAGCCGAGGACCACAGAATCGGTGCAAAATTCCCCCACCCAAGAGTTTCCAGTGACTCCTGCGGAAGAACTCCTTGCTCCACTTGAAGCTGAAGAGTCTCCCAGACTCGGAGCACACCGACCCAGGTATGGAGCGTCTGATTCCAGTCGAGCGCCGTCCACTCCGATAGCGCGGACGCAGATGGGTCGAATTGGTCGACCTCGAGTTGGGATCTCCATTCGTCGAACTCGAGGTGAGATCTGCTGTGGCGAGTCCGATCTCCTGATACGCCGCAGCGCGAGCCTGGACATTGCTCTGTTGGATTTGGAACCCGACGAATCCCATCGACGCGACGACGCCAAGCGCAGCGACCGTCTCCCGTATCGCATTCCGTGACAACAGCCCTCTCCTTGTACACTCGAGCTCCTCTACGCGGCGGTTACCTCGGGCCTACCCGCGTGCGCTCTAACGTCTCGCGATTCTGCTGCACGGCCAGCCCGCTACCTCTCAGGTAACCCGTGACAGTAGCAATCGCTTGTTAGGTAGCTGGGGTTACACGATCTTACTGATAAGATTCTGCTACAAAGGGCTACTCATGGTGAAGCCAGCTACCACAAAACTGTCCTCCCGGGGACAAGTCGTCATTCCCGAGGAGATCCGCAACCGACTCGGCCTTGAGCCCGGAGCTCAGTTTGTCGTCGTGGCAGAGGGTGACGTAGTCGTACTTAAGGCCCTCAAGCCGCCGCGGATGGCCGACTTCAAGGCGCTTCTGGACCAGGCCCGTGCGTCTGCCGAGGAAGCTGGGCTGAGCCCCGAGGATGTGGAGAGCGCGATTCGCGAGGCCCGAAGCAAGACGTGAAGGCTGTCCTAGACACCAACGTCTTGGTTTCCGCGATCTTCTTCGGCGGCGTTCCGCGCCGAGTCCTGGAGGCATGGGGGGAGGCGCGATTCGAGCTGGTGCTCTCCCCATTGATCTTCGACGAGTACCTCCGAACCTGCGACCGACTCAGCGCATCGCGGCCCGGGCTTGAGTATCGGGAGATCCTAGCGACACTCGCCGGCCACGGTACTCTCGTCCCGGATGGAACGTCGGACGAACCCATCACGGAGGATTCGGACGACGACAAGTTCATGCTCTGCGCGGTTCACTCCGGAGCCGTCGTCGTGTCGGGAGACGCACACCTGCACGATGCTTCGGGGTGGAAAGGCGTCCGAGTCCTCCGACCTCGAGGCTTCTTGG
>JBDGVT010000070.1:0-22327 GCA_039585495.1 Gemmatimonadota bacterium
TCGGGAATGAACAGGAGAGAGGGGGCCAGAATCCACCTCATGGCTGAGGATGCCTTCGATAGGAAGGCTGCCCGCGCCGGGACGTGTGCGGGAGGACAAATGAAACCCGCAGGAGACAGCCACGGTTCCAGGCGGAACATGGGTATGCCGACCTTGACCGACCCCCTTCACCTGACCCGCTGAAGTCGCGAGAATGCACCGACGCACGCCCTTCCTTGGGCGTGCCCCCTTGTTGGCACTCGCGACGTGACCCAGACCTCCCAGCGTTCGATCCTGCTCTTCTGGGCGCCCCTCGCGGCCACCTGGGTGATGATGGCATCGGAAGGTCCCTTCCTCGCGGCCATCATCGCGCGACTACCGGATCCGACGTTCAACCTCGCCGCACACGGCGTCGCCTTCGCACTCGCGATACTCATCGAAGCCCCGGTCATCATGTTGATGAGCGCGGCGACGGCGGTGGTTAAGGATCGGGCCAGCTTCATCAAGCTCCGCAACTTCTCGCGGGGGCTGTGCATCGGCACGACGATCGTCCTGCTGATTCTTCTGATACCGCCGGTCTACGACACGCTGATCCTCTCGGTCATGGGCGTTCCGGCACAGGTCGCTGACCTCACGTACGGGGCTCTGTGGTTCATGCTTCCGTGGCCCAGCGCGATCGGGTATCGACGGTTCCTCCAGGGCGTGCTCATTCGGTCGGGCAAGACCAGACTCGTAGCGTACGGAACCGTCATCCGTCTTTTTGCGATGGTGTTCGCGGCACTCATCGGCTTCTTCGTCCTCGGCATTCCGGGGGCCTGGGTCGGTGCCCTGTCTCTGGCCACGGGTGTAACGGTCGAGGCGATCGCCGCACGATTCATGGCAGCGGATACCGTTCGCTCGATCATGGCTGGAGACCTCGACCAGGAAGATGTGCGTGACATCACGTACATGGAGATTGCGAAGTTCTACTACCCACTCGCGCTCACATCACTGATCGGCCTGACCGTCCAGCCGATGCTGACGTTTTTCATGGGCCGCAGCATCGCACCGGTCGAATCGCTGGCGGTCTTCCCCGTGGTCCACTCGCTCTCGTTCTTCTTCCGTTCGATGGGGCTGGCCTACCAGGACACCGCAATCGCCCTGATGGGATCTCGGTTCGAGCACTTCGCCGAACTCCGGAAGTTTGCGATATCCCTGGGAGCGGCCACGACCGCCGGTCTCGCACTGGTCGCGTTCACGCCTCTGTCCGACGTCTACTTTGTCGGGATCTCGGGCCTCACCGAGGAACTGGCAGGCTTCGCGCTCCCGCCGACGCGGATCATCGTCCTGCTACCTGCTCTGTCGGTGATGCTCTCGCTTCAACGCGCCATCCTCGTCGAGAGTCGACGCACACAACACATCACCGTCGCATCAGCGCTCGAGGTCATGACCGTGGCCGCCGTCTTCACGACACTCGGATGGGGGCTGGACTTCGTCGGGGCGACGGCCGCGTTCTCCGCGTTCTTCGCGGGTCGCCTGATGAGCAACCTCTACCTGGCCTGGGGGTGCAGAGGCCTCGTCGGAGGAAGTAGAGGTAACTCAGGAAGCTGAGGGAGGCGGCGGTCCCGACGGCCTCAGGATTCCATTCTCATCAGTCCGTCTCCGCACGGCCGTAATGCGAACCCAACACACTCCGGATCACCGGTGCCTGCGTCGAAGACGTGGTGCATCGCCGCGGCGACGTCGTCCGCCCGATCTGGCTCACACATCGCGATCAGGCCGGACCCCGCTCCTGATATCGTCACAGCCCAGGCGCCGGCATCCGTACCCGCGGACATCGCAGACATCACGCTCGGTATGAGTGACAACCGGTGCGGTACGTGCAGCTCATCCTTCACGCCGATGCGGATGAGGTCGGGGTTCGCCTCGGCCAGTCCGCGTGTCAGCGCGATCACCCGCCCCAACGCAGCCGCGGCAATCTTGTGCGACACCTGCTTCGGAAGGATGTCTCGCGCGTCCTTCGTGGCAACTCCTGCGGCCGGCGCGGCGAAGGCGAACCCGACTCGCTCATCGAGTTGAAGGCCGATCAAGACCGGTCCGTCGGCGGTCTTGGCAACTGCCCGGAGGCCTCCAAAGAGGCTCGGAGCGACGTTGTCGCCATGTCCCTCGTGGCTCAGCGCTCCCGCGAAAGCGGCATTGTCGTCGCGCGGCAGTCCCCGGGCGGCCCGCGCAAGATCGTACCCCGCCAACACCGCGGTCGCTGACGACCCCAGACCGCGGGCGACAGGGATCTTGGAGCGCAGCTTGAGGCAACCCGACGGCACGATTCCCTCTCTACCCAGCTCCTTCGAAAAGATCTTGGCAACCAGGTCGGGTTCGTCGGTGGCGTTCAGTCGCTCCACCGTTCCCGTACGCTCGACCGAGAGCGCCCCGGAGTTGTCGGGTTCGAACGCGACGTCGAGGTATCGTTTGAACGCCAACCCGATCGTGTCGTATCCAGAACCGATGTTGGAGGACGAGCAGGGAACTCGTACTCGGCAAGGGGTCAGCTCTGTCACTTCGACACATCCTCGAGCAATTCGGCAAGTGCCTCAGGAGTCGCATCCATGGTGTGAATGCGCTCACGCTCGTGCCGGGCTCGGGCCAGCGCGGGGGGGACAGAAACCTCGGTCTCGGTCATTGCCTCGACGGTCTCCGGGAACTTTGCAGGGTGTGCGGTAGCCAGTACGACGATCGGCTCAGTGAAGGCAGCATCATGTCGCATCCCGGCCTCGAATGCCACCGCGGTGTGAGGATCGAGAGTGTACCCGGTTTCGGAATACACCTCGGCGATACATCGACCCACCTGGCGATCGCTCACGCTGACTCCGACCACTTCGCGCCGGAGGGCGTCGATATCGCCTCCGTACAGCCACACGAGCCTCTCGAGATTACTCGGCGCGCCCACATCCATGGCGTTGGACGTCGTCTCAACCGACGGGCGCGCCTCGAACGGCATGCCCCCCAGAAAGTCCACGAATCCCCGATTCGTATTCGTCGCTGCGACGAACCCGGATGCCCTCATCCCCGCCTTCTGAGCAAGGAGACCGGCGCAGAGATTGCCGAGGTTACCGGAGGGAACCACGAAGCGGGGCAGCACTCCGGCATCGGAATCCGAACCGACTCCCCTCTGTGAGAGCATGAGAGCCGCGTACACGTAGTAGAGTGCCTGGGGCAGCAGACGCCCCACGTTGATCGAGTTCGCCGACGTCAACTCGTATCGGGATCGGAGCTCTTCATCGAGGAACGCGCTCTTCACGAGCCGCTGGCAGTCGTCGAACGTACCCCGGACTGCCACGGCATGGACGTTGTCGCCCAGCGTCGTCATTTGTCGACGCTGCAGCTCACTGACACCGACCTGGGGATAGAGAGCAACGACGCGAAATCCGCTCTTGCCGTGAAACGCCGCGGCTACGGCCCCACCGGTATCACCTGAGGTCGCCACGAGGACGATGCGATCAGTGGGAGGGGCCTCGATCTCCACCATGAGCGACGCCATGAAGCGGGCTCCGACGTCCTTGAACGCATGCGTCGGACCGTGGAAAAGCTCGAGAACGAACCGGTCCGAGGCGACCTCACGGAGGGGTACCGGGAAGGTGCACGCCTGCTCGACGACGCGGGCGACCGCCTCCGCTGCCAGGCCTGGTAGGAAGGCAGGGGCCGCCCACTGCGCCACACGGAAGAACGCGTCGCTCTCCTCGGAATCCAGCGTGATACGAGGTGGAGGACCCTCCGGCAGCGTGGGTAGCGCGGTGGGTACATAGAGCCCGCCGTCGGGAGCGAGTCCACGAAGGACGGCTTCCCGCAACGAAACCGCCTCTGTGCCTAGAGTGCTCCGGAAATGGCTCAAGTCTCCGTATCCCGCCTTACCAACTCCGTTCAGCCAGGCCGATCCCCGGGAAGCCCACCTCATCGAGCAGCTGCGTAAAGCCCGGTTCACTCCTGATCGGATCCCACGGTGGGAACGTGGCGAAGAACACCACGGAGCCCATGCGTTTCTCGACGGTCCCTCGAAGATACTCGAGCGTACGCTCGAATTCGCCGAGACCCGCGTGGACCATCGCATAATCGGTGTCCAGAACGACATCGGGTTGAGCTTCCGTCCTCTCCTCGAGCAGCGCCAGCATACGCCGGGCATCGTCCTCCCGGCCCGCGACGCCGTACGCGTAGCCCCGCCCCCCTGCACCGGCATACCTATTGCTCGCCTGCTCCGGCAAGCGTTCGAAGACGGCGATCGCCTCGTCGAGGTGCCCTCTGCCGAGGTGGACCCACCCGAGGGTCTCGATCGCCGCTCGGAAACTAGGATCCATCGCGAGCGTGGTTTCCAGCTCCACCTCCGCCTCGTCCAGTTCTCCTCCCCACGTGAGCGCCATACCGAGCGCATGAGCGTGGAGGATCGAGAGCGGATCCAATTGAACGGCGACCCGTGCCTCGGCAATCGCCTCCTCATGCTCTCCGATCGAAGAAAGGAACATGCTGTACATGTGGTGCGCGTCGGCGTTACCTGGCGTCAACGACAACGCCTTCTGGAACGAGTGGTACGCGCCCTCCCAGTCCCAGTGGTAGAACAGCTTCACGCTAGCCAGAGCGAGGTGGGTCTCACCTGAGTCCGGCTCGAGCGTCAGTGCGGCGAGGGCTGCCCCTTCTGCGCGGGGGAACGCCTCTCGGGGGTCCATTTGGCCCGTGGCTCCAAGGAACACGAAGGCCGTCGCGAGTCCTGTGTGCGGAAGCGCGCACTGCGGGTCCATCTCGAGAGAACGCTCGAAGTGATCGATGGCCCGACGAGAACCTTCCGGGGAGAAGCGGGCCGACTCGAACCGGCCACGGAGGTACTCTGCGTGCGCGGCGGTGTCGTGGCGGTGCGAGGCGGAGACGCGACGCTCCGGATCGGAGGTCGGGACGGGCCCGAGGTGCTCGGCGAGCTGCTCTACGATCTTGCCCGCTATCTCGTCCTGTACAGAGAACACGTCCTCCAGATCTCGGTCATAGTTGTTGGAGAACAGGTGGTACCCGTCCTTGGCGCATATGAGCTGGGCGGTCACTCGTGCTCGCGGCCCAATCCTCCTGACCGAGCCCTCCAGTACATGTGTCACACCGAGCCGGCGAGCGATCTCCCGTACATCCTGGTTGTGCCCCTTGAACTCGAACGATGACGTACGCGCCGTAACCTGGAGGCCGTTGATCCGGGTCAGGACGTTGATGATCTCCTCGGTAACCCCATCGCTGAAGAACTCATTCTCCGGATCCGAGCTCATATTCACGAACGGCAGGACGGCTACGCTGCGTCTCTTCGCGACCCGGTGCGTGGTGAGATCCTCCTCCTTCGGGATCGACAGCCCTTCGTTCGATATCGCAAATACGGCCATGGGGCGCTTGACGTTCTTGAGACTGAACTGACCAAGAGTCTTGGCCGAGATATCGGGCTGATTCTTGACCTCGTCGAACACCTTCCCAGAGATCAGAACGCCCCCGGCTACGGACAACGCCTGGATGCGCGACGCGACGTTCACACCATCGCCGAAGACGCCATCATCATCGTGCACGATATCCCCCGTGTGCACACCGATACGGAGGGCGACGGGATCACCGTCACGCAACTCTGCCTGAACAGCGACGGCACAACGAACCGCTTCGATGGCGCTACGAAAGATCGAAAGAGTACCGTCGCCGTAGACTTGAAGAACCTCTCCGTGATGCACAGCGATCAAGCGGTCGAGAACCGCTCGCTGGCGGTCTCGATCGACCATCGCCCGTGCTTCGTCCTCCTGCATGAGCGCGGTGTACCCGACCATGTCGGAGAACATGATTGCGGTCAGTTGACGAACCATGTGGGAACAGGGCAAGCCAGGGAAACGTGATGCGGCAGGCGCCGCGTGCGGTGCGGGGCGAAGAGAGCAACATCGTAGCTACAACGAGAAGGCGCCGACACCCGCTAAGGTGTCGGCGCCGTTCCTCTCGGGCAGAGAGAGGACTACTTCTTCCTGCCCTTCTTCTTGGCGGCTGCTTTCTTCTTTGGCGCGGCCTTCTTCTTGGGAGCAGCCTTCTTCTTGGCGGCTGCTTTCTTCTTTGGCGCAGCCTTCTTCTTGGCTACGGCCTTCTTCTTGGGTGCAGCCTTCTTCTTGGGTGCAGCCTTCTTCTTGGGTGCAGCCTTCTTCTTCACCGCTGCTTTCTTCTTTGGCGCGGCCTTCTTCTTGGCTACGGCCTTCTTCTTGGGTGCAGCCTTCTTCTTCACCGCCGCCTTCTTCTTGGCCACGGTCTTCTTCACGGCCTTGGTCTTCTTGGCCGCGCTCTTCTTCACGGCAGCCTTCTTCTTGGCCACGGTCTTTTTCACAGCCTTGGTCTTCTTGGCCACGGTCTTCTTCACGGCCTTCTTTTTCTTCGCCGCACTCTTCTTCACGGCGGCTGTCTTCTTGGCCACGGTCTTCTTCACGGCCTTCTTCTTCTTCGCCGCACTCTTCTTCACGGCGGCCGTCTTCTTAGCCACGGTCTTCTTCACAGCCGTTTTCGCCTTTGGTGCGGTCTTGCGAGCCGGACGCTTCTTCGCGCCAGAGGCCTTCTTCGTGGCCGGCTTCTTTACGGCCTTCTTCTTGGGTGCAGCCTTCTTCTTGGCTGCAGGTTTCTTCTTCTTCGTCGCCACGAGAATGTCCTCCGAGGACTGAGTCTACCACGCGCGCTACGCCGGGGATCGATTTACGTAGCACGAATTCACCTCGTCGCGCAATAGGCGACCACCGAGTCGGCACCGTATACGGTGGTACGAAGGACTTCCAGGTACGACATCTCGTACACTAGGTTGTCGATGTCCGTCTCCAATCGACCCGGCGTACCGTGCTCACCTCGGACGACTTTCTTCGAGAAATACGAAGCCGCGGAGCGACGCGCGTAAGCCGCGTACGCTTCCGCGACAACCGCAGCACGATCTGGTCACTTACCCAGGGCGGAACGGTCCTCAACGTCCACGTGGCTTACCGCGGGGCTTCCTCACCGCTGCTCGACGCGTTCGCGACCCTGGCCATCGAGGGCGGTGTCGGGTCGGCCACGTCACGGCGTGCAGCCAGAGAGGTCGTGGCCTGGCCAGACGTGACCGAGGCGATCCGAGTGGCCCGTGAGGGGCAAGCCGTGCGCGATCGGGACGAAGCAGGTAGAGCCGCCCATTGCAGCGCCACCGCCGACCAGCGTGCCTACGTCCGGGCGTTGTACCACTACTTCAACCAGACTCGGTTCCGGGGACGCCTTCCAGATGACATACCCGTTCGGCTGAGCGGGCGGATGAAGTCAGCGCTGGGACACATGCTCCCGGGTGAAAAGGCCGACGGCACGTCGTATGTCGTCGAGATCGCATTGAACATCGACCTCATGCTCCCTGGCAACGGTGCCGAACGCGTAGACACGCTTCTGCACGAGATGGCACACGTGGCCGACTATCTCGAGTCGGGTGGTCGCGGGCACGGAGCGTCGTGGAAGGAATGGGCGCGCCGGATTGGATGCCGACCTACGACCCTGTACGACCGACCGGTTCGGTATCGTGCGCGGAGAAGCGATCGCGTCACCCGCGTACCGCCGCTCCCGACGGCCCTGAGAGGCCTCTAGAACCTTTTTCGGGCCCGCCGTATTGGTGCTGTGTCGGGGATACCGACGCAGCGATACGGCACACCGATCGAGGTCGGCATGACACGCACGTTCGAGGAAGTTGCGGGAGGAGAACTGGACGCCCTGTACCAGGGGGCGCTGTTCCTTTCTGGAGGCAACCCGGACGGCGCCGAGAGGCTCCTGGTGGAGTCGATCTCTCTGGCCTTTCGCGACCACACCGGCGACCGAGATCCCGAAGGCGTGCAGAAGTGGCTGGAGGCTCGACTGGTCAGGTCGTTCCTCCGAGACGTCCAGGACGGACCGCGGGACCTGCCCGAGGAAACCGCTCGACGCGTCACGCCGGACCCTGGCACGTTCGAGGCACTCGGACCCGACGAGCTCTTCTCGGCCGCAGCTACTTTGCCGGCCTGGCCGCGAGCCGCGCTCTGGCTCGTACTGCTACGGAGATGGAGTTACGCGGACGCCGCATCGGTCATGGGGCTAGACGAGGCGTCGGTGGAGGGACTGCTGGGCTACAGGGACGCTCTGCTCCGTGAGATGCTGTCATCGTCGCGGGACGGGCGGATGGGATGGGGGGCGACATAGTGGATTGCTTGAAAGCCCGTGCGGGACTGTGGCCGCCGGAGCGGCCGAGGCTGGTAGGCGACGAAGTCGCCGCGGCAAGAAAGCACGTGCGAGACTGTCGCGAGTGTGACGAGTATTTCGCCCAGGATAGGGCCCTGCTCGATCTCTACGACCGGGCACGAAGGGCACCCGCTCCGTTGACCGTACGAGAGCGGGTGTTCGACGCTCTGGCACGTGCCAGGTGGGAGACCCAGGGGGACGAGCACACCCAGCGTTCAAACCCGCAACTGCGCTCGACTGCGGAAGCCGTGCGACATCGGTTGCTTCGTTTCGGCGCACTTCCGATGGCAATGGCGGCCGTGTTGGCGCTGGTGCTCGTGGGTGACTTCGGACCGACACGAGATGGGGCCGAGTACGACCCGGACATGTTCGTCGAAGACTACCTGCGGCGAGCTGTCGGCCAGGACCACATCGAAACGAGCGACCCGGCGGAAGTGGTCCGGTTTCTCCAGCGCGAGTTGGGTCTCCGCATCGAACCGATACGGAGCGCGGGCCTCGACCTGCAAAGAGCGGAAATCTGCCTGCTAGAAGGGCGGCGCGGCGCGATGATCGTATACAAGCAGAATGGCACCGAGGTCGCTCACTACCTGATTCCCCGGGAAGACGCAGAAGCGCGCGTACCGGCGCTCTCGGGCCGGACACAACTCGACCCGAGTGACATGCCCGTAGTCACGTGGGCGACTCCTCGAGTCGAGCAAGCTCTCGTTGGGGAGCTGGACTCCGAGCGACTCCTGCAAATTGCAGGGCAAGGATCATCCCAATAGGAGGAGCGTCTCCCCCTCCCCAGGCTCAGGCAGGCCAGAGCCAGCCAAAAGCCCCGGCGACCAGCATCGAATAGACCAGGCCGTCGAACATCGACCTCAGGGTCGAGGGCCAGCCTTGCTTGTACCAGATCGAGCGCTGTGGCATCGCCATGGCGAAGCACGCGAAAGCCACCGTCCCGGTCAGCCGGAAGACGGCGAGGTAGTCGGCCCCCGCACCGAGCGTCCGCCCGCCGACGTAGGCAGCGACCACCGCGACCACGAGGCAGTACCCGAACCATTGGGCGAGCTGCGGCCCCATGTTGAAGAGCGACCCAGGAGCGAGGACGGTCATGAATGCAACCGGCCCCTTCTCCGTCTTCTCTCTGAAGGCCTCGGACTTCAGGGCCTCCGAGCTGCCTGCGTACGGCAGCGAATAGTCACCTGCCGGGATGTTGAACGGGCGGAGCGCGTCCATCACTCCGTCTTCGTCCGGTACCTGTCGGAAGTCGTTCTTGTGATACGACAGGAACATGTGGATGACCGAACTCGCCGCGAACACGAGAACTCCGGAGAGAACGATCGGGAGCCACAACGCAGGAACCGAAATCATGGCCAACCTCTGAGCAGGAGACGGACCGCAACCTCCGCACCCTAGAGTGCGGATAGGGCAGAGGCAAGTTCCGGCTACGCGTCAGTCGTGACGAGTCCCTTGGCCACCGCATGCACGTTGGCCGCAGTGAATCCGAACTTCTCGAAGAGCACCTCCGCCGGCGCGGAGGCACCGAAGCGATCGAGTCCGATCGACGCACCGGCACTTCCGACCCAACGGGCCCATCCGAAGGTGCTACCAGCCTCCACGGAGACCCTCGCAGGCACGGACGGTGGAAGAACCTCGTCTCGGTACGCCTGGTCCTGTTGGTTGAACAGAAACCAGCTCGGCAGACTCACCACACGCGTCGAGACGCCCTCTGTCTCGAGGCTCGCCCGAGCCTCGACCGCCAGCCCGACTTCGGTGCCGCTCGCGACCAGAATCACCTCCGGCTCACCGCTCGAGGCCTCCGCAAGCACGTAGCCTCCACGGGCCAGGCCGTCGGCCGGCGCCAGGTCCGAGCCATCCCCGGCGGCCAAAGCGCTCCCCCTCCTGGCCAGGAGGGGGACTTTCTGTCGGCTCAGCGCCATGAACGCCGGGCCATCCGAACGCTCCATGGCGACACGCCACGCCATCTCGGTCTCCGGACCGTCGCACGGACGGAGGTCCATCACGTTCGGGATCGCCCGGAGTGAGGCCATCTGCTCAACCGGCTGATGGGTCGGGCCGTCCTCGCCGAGTCCGATCGAGTCGTGCGAGAAGACGTAGATGGTCGGCTGCCCCATGAGACCTGCCAGGCGGATCGCCGGGCGCATGTAGTCCGAGAAGATGAGGAACGTGCCCGCGTATGGTCTCACACCACCATGCAGGGACATGCCGTTCATAATCGAGCCCATCGCATGCTCGCGGACGCCGTAGTGCACGATGCGGCCGTCCGGTGTGGCCGGCAGCAGGCTATTCGCGCCAGCGATGTCCGTCTTGTTCGAGCCGGCCAGGTCCGCCGAGCCTCCGATCAAGTTCGGGATCCGCGAAGCCAGCCCCTGAATGACCTTTCCCGACCAGTTGCGTGTGGCGTCCGAGGACTCCGATGCCCCCAAATCGGGAATGTCGGCGTCCCAATCTTCGGGAAGCCCGCCGGCCATGGTACGCTGGTACTCGTCGGCAAGATCGGGGTGTTCGACGCGGTAGGTGGCGAACCGGGCCATCCAGGCCTCCTGGACACGCTCACCCTTGGTAACGCACTCGCTCCAGTGCGCCCGGGCACCGTCATCGACATGGAAGGGATCGAGCGAGGGGTAGCCGAGGTTGCGCTTGGTCGCCTCGATTTCGTCAGCCCCCAGTGGCGAGCCGTGGGACGAACTGCTCCCCGCCTTGCCGGGACTCCCGAAAGCGATCGTCGTACGCAGAACAATGAGCGTGGGCCGTCCAGTCTCTTCCTTGGCCGCCCTGATCGCGGCGTCGATCTCTTCGACGTCGTTACCATCCTCGACATGGACGACGTGCCAGCCATACCCCTCGAAGCGCTTGCCCTGATCCGTCGACGTAGAGAGGTCTGTGCTGCCTTCGATCGTGATTCGATTGTCGTCGAAGATCCAGATGAGCTTGCCGAGCTTCTGATGCCCGGCGATCGCAGCCGCCTCGTGGGATACCCCTTCCATGACGTCGCCGTCGGAACAGAGCGCATACGTGAAGTGACCGACGACCTCGTGGCCGGGACGATTGAATCGCGTCGCGAGCCAACGCTCTGCGAGCGCGAATCCCACCGAGTTCGCGACGCCCTGGCCCAGCGGACCCGTCGTGGTTTCCACGCCCGGTATATGGCCATATTCGGGATGCCCAGCCGTGGGTGAACCCCACTGGCGGAAGTTCCGAATATCCTCCTCACTTACGTCATACCCACTCAGATGCAGAAGCGAGTAGATGAGCATCGAAGCGTGGCCGACGGAGAGGACGAACCGGTCACGATCGAGCCAGGCAGGGTCCCCCGGATTGTGCTGCAGGTGCCGGTGGAACAGGACGTAGCCCACGGGCGCCAAGGCCATCGGCGTGCCAGGGTGTCCAGAGTTGGCCTTCTGCACTGCGTCCATGGAAAGGACGCGGATCGCGTCGATCGACAGCTGCTCGACTGTGCTCATGTACCCTTGCTTGTCTGTTCGAGTATTCCGCTTCCCCCCCCACCCCGCTCGACTTCACCCTACCACAAAGTTCACCAGCCTTCCGGGCACGTGGATGACGCGCCGCTCCGCCAGGCCCTCGAGGTGTCGTAGGACATTCTCCTCAGCCCGGGCCGCTGCCACGACCTCATCCTCCGGGGCGTCTTTTCCGACGGTAATGGAAGCCCTCAGCTTGCCGTTGACCTGCACCGCGACTTCGACCGATTCGTCGACCGCCTTGGCCGCGTCGAACTCCGGCCAGTTGCGGCCGTCGAAAACGCTTCCTTCGTGGCCCGTGCGCTCCCAAAGCTCCTCGGCGATGTGTGGCGCGAACGGTGCGACCATCACGATGAGCGGCCCGACCTCGGCCAGCGCGGCGGTCCGGCCACCCGCCCGGATCACGTTCAGGCACTCCATCATCGCTGCGATCGCCGTGTTGTATTGGAGAGACGGGATCTGGGCCGTAACCTGACGGATCGTCTGATGGACTTTTCGCTCGACGTTCGCGTCAGCCTCGGCGTCGGTTGCCGAAAGAACCGTGTCCCAGAGTCGATGCAGGAAGCCCAACGGCCCCTGGATGCCCTGTGGCCGATAGTCTCCACCCTCTTCGAACGGCCCCAAGAACATCAGGTAGGTGCGGAACGTGTCCGCGCCGTGCTCGTCGATGATCGGGTCGGGGACGATGACGTTCCCCTTACTCTTCGACATCTTGGCGCCGTCCGCGATGATCAGCCCGTGCGCGCGGAAGACCTGGTACGGCTCCTCGAAGTCGATGTGGCCCAGGTCCTTCAGCACCATGGTGATGAAGCGCGAGTACATCAGGTGCAGAACCGCGTGCTCGTTCCCTCCGATGTACGTGTTCAACGGCAACCACTTCTTCGTGATCGCGGGGTCGAACGGCCTGTCATCGAAGTCGGTGGACGGGTAGCGAAGGAAGTACCAACCCGAGTCCAGGAAGGTGTCTGAGACGTCCGTCTCACGCCGAGCTTCTGCTCCGCACTCGGGGCACGTCGTCTGATACCACTCCTCCACTCGCGCCAGCGGGCTGATGCCCGAGTCATCCGGCTTGAAGTCCTCCACCCGTGGCAGAATGACGGGAAGATCTTCCTCCGGAACCGCGACCGGCCCACACGCCTCGCAGTGGACGATGGGGATCGGTGGCCCCCAGTAACGCTGCCTCGAGATGCACCAGTCGTGCAGACGGAAGTTGATTCGGGGTTCACCCCAGCCACCCTCGGCGGTCCATGCCGTCACGGCATCCACCGAATCCGAAACGTCGGTCCCATCGAAGGTACCCGAGTTCACCAGGCTGCCCGGACCCACATACGCTTCTTCGAGAGGCGTGTGCGCATCATCGCCCGGTCCAGCGACGACACGGACGATCGGCAAATCGAACTGCTTTGCGAACTCGAAGTCTCGAGTGTCGTGGCCCGGCACCGCCATGATCGCGCCGGTGCCGTACTCCATCAGGACGTAGTCCGCGATCCAGATGGGAATCCGCTCACCCGTCGCGGGATTGCGGCAAGAACCTCCAGTCGGCACACCCGTCTTCGTCTTGTCGACCTTCTGGCGCGCAACCAGGTCCTTCTTCGCCGCCTTGTCGACGTACGCGAAGACGGGAGCCATCAGGCCGTGATCCGTCACCTCGCTCACGAGTGGATGCTCGGGGGACAGAACCATATAGGTCGCCCCGTACACCGTGTCGGGTCGGGTCGTGTACACCTCGATCTTCGTGCCGGTCTCGTTCCCGTCGGCATCGACCACCGGGAAGTGCAGCTGTGCGCCCTTGCTGCGGCCGATCCAGTTCGCCTGGGCCTTGAGCGTCGAGGGGGACCAGTCGATGTCCTCGAGGTTGTCCAGCAGGCGCTGCGCGTAATCGGTGATCTTGAAGAACCACTGAGCGATTCGACGCTGCTCGACCGGCGTTCCGCACCGCTCGCACTCACCGCCGACGACCTGTTCGTTGGCAAGGACCGTCATGCACGAAGGGCACCAATTGACCGGCGCTTCCTTACGCTCGGCCAACCCGGCCTTGAAGAACTGCAGGAAGACCCACTGCGTCCACTTGTAGTAGCTCGGATCCGTGGTGTCGACCGAATGATCCCAGTCGAACATCCCGCCGATCCGGCGCAACTGGCGCGTGAAGTTCTGCACGTTCGACGGAATGAGATCCATCGGGTGCGAACCGATTTTCAGTGCGAAGTTCTCGGAGTGGATCCCGAACGCATCGAAGCCCATCGGCTCGAAGACCGTCTTGCCGAGGAGTCGGTGGTAGCGGCCATGCACGTCGGCACCCGTGAAGGCGTAGATGTTTCCGACGTGAAGTCCTTCTGCGGACGGGTACGGAAACATCATGAGGTTGTAGAACGGATCTTCCGCGTTCTCCAACTCCTCACGCGTGAACGTGTTCGTACCACGCTCATCCCAGAGGCGCTGCCACTTCTCTTCCACCACGGACGGGGTGTATCCGTCCTTCTCTTCGTTTGCCATGACTCGGCGGGGTCCATCGTGATTCCCGTCAGCGGAATGCGACGGGAATCGCAAAGCTACACGGGGCGGGAAGACCTCCCAAGGGGCAGTCGCTGTCCCTAAGGGCGACTCCAATGACGGGTCTGCTTATCTTCAACGCTTCCTTCCTGACCCCTCGATCCGCCCCCGCGCCCACCCTCATGTCGAAGCCTCAGAAGAAGATCTCCGGCGCCAGTCTCCGACACGCCTTCGAAGAGATCATCTGGCCGCGGAAGAACCTCATCGGGCTCGGCCTCGTCCTCATCCTACTGAACCGGCTCTCGGGACTCGTTCTCCCGGCTTCGACCAAGTACCTCATCGACGACGTGATCGCGAACGGTGACGTCTCGCTCCTGTATCGCATTCTGGGACTCGTCGGGGCCGCAGTAGCCGTCCAGGCGTCGACGTCGTACGCGCTCACGATGCTCCTCAGCGTGGAGGCTCAGCACCTCATCGCCAATCTCCGCGCCCAGGTGCAGAAGCACGTTCTACAGCTCCCGGTCCGGGTCTTCGACAATACGAAGAGCGGCGAGCTCGTTTCACGGATCATGGACGACGTGGAGGGCGTGAGAAACCTCGTAGGAACCGGGCTGGTGCAACTCGTCGGCGGCACGGTCACGGCCATCGTCGCATTCGTCTTTCTCGTTCAGATCAACGCGATCATGACGGTGCTGGCTCTTGTGCCGCTGGCAGCATTCGGGTTCGTCACGACCAAAGCGTTTCAGAAGCTGCGCCCCGCCTTCCGGGAACGCGGGCAGATCCGTGCGGAAGTCACGGGCAGATTGACGGAAGCACTCGGTGGCATCCGGGTCATCAAGGGCTTTCACGCCGTCGAGAAGGAGAGCGAGATCTTCCATGCCGGCGTCATGCGGATCTTCGACAACGTGAAGACGACGCTGACGACGTCGAGTCTGGTCACGAGCCTCGGCTCCTTCTTCATGGGTCTCGCGAGTGTCCTGATCATGGGATACGGGGGATGGCTCATCCTCCAGGGCCAGCTGACGGTGGGAGAGCTCTTCTCGTTCACACTGTTCCTTGGCTTCCTGATCGCCCCCGTCCTCCAGATGGCCAACATCGGCACGCAGATGACCGAGGCGTTCGCAGGACTCGATCGCACGTCCGAATTGCTTTCCTGGCCGGAGGAGGACGACGATCCGGCGCGAACGGTCACCATGCCCGACATCGGGGGGCACATCCGCTTCGAAGACGTCCACTTCGCCTATGAGGAGGACAAACCGGTTCTCCAGGGAGTCTCATTCGACGCCACGCCCGGAACGGTCGTCGCGCTGGTCGGGAGCTCTGGGTCCGGCAAGTCGACCATGGCCGGCCTGGCCGCGACGTTCCTGGAGCCCGACCAGGGTAAGGTCCTCGTGGACGGCATCGACCTTCGAAACGTGCTCCTCGCCAGCTATCGCGAGCAGCTCGGCCTCGTCTTCCAGGACGACTTCCTCTTCGACGGCACCATCCGGGAGAATCTTCGCTTCGCACGGCCGACGGCGACCGACGACGAAATCCAGGAGGCGGCCGAAAAGGCTTACGTGACCGAGTTCACGGAGCGCTTCCCCGACGGTCTCGAGACCATCATCGGGGAGCGCGGTGTCAAGCTCTCGGGCGGGCAGCGCCAGCGCGTGACGATCGCTCGCGCGCTCCTGGCCGACCCGCGGATCCTCCTCCTGGACGAAGCGACGTCTAGCCTCGATACCGAAAGTGAAGCCCTGATCCAGCGGAGTCTGAACGACTTGCTACGAGGGCGCACGACCATCGTGATCGCACACCGACTGACGACCATCCAGCGCGCGGACCTCATTCTGGTCATCGAGTCCGGCAAGATTGTAGAGCGCGGGAAGCACAACGATCTGATGGCGCTCGAGGGTCGCTACCATCAGCTGTACACGGTACAGGCGAGAATCTAGACGGAGGGCGTCGTCGCCCCCCTCTCGAACAGAAGCGTCCCGCCTCCGAAAACGATCGCGAGCGCATCCCCATCCTGCTCGTAGGACGTAGCGCTCTCCAGCGCGATCAAGAGCAGCTGCTCCAGTCGCATGGTCGCTTCGGGACAGGCGTGCACCATCGCCAGATCCGCTCGTGACAGCAGCAGCATCACCGCCGACAGATGGCCTGCATCATGTTCAGGTTCGGTGGAATGACCATGCGAATGACGTCACCAGGACTCAGCGGTACCTGACGAGTTTCGCAATGCGCCCCAAGGGTCAGATCGAACTCGACCTTGACGTTCGACGCACCAGACATCTCCACCTGATACGTCTCCTGCGAGTGGCCCTGCACGGTCCCGAGCCTTCGTCGGCTGCCGTCGATCCACAGTGTTACCCGAGCCTCGTTGAGTTGCTGATTCTCGATGGTAATCGTCAGACCGCGAGCATCGGATGACCCGCCGAACGACGGAGCCGGTGCTCGCAACGTCCGCCCGCCCCCCGCGCACCCCGACACGATCATCGCGACGGCGGCTATTGCCAGGGCTCTCTTCACTGAAAACGCATACATGGCGGTACTCCGGATCGGTGCGGCCAACCGAGTCGGCCTCTCTCTGCCC
This sequence comes from Gemmatimonadota bacterium, assembly GCA_039585495.1. GTDB lineage: Bacteria > Gemmatimonadota > Gemmatimonadetes > Longimicrobiales > Gaopeijiaceae > UBA2589. Next base: position 16,756 of record JBDGVT010000070.1, read on the forward strand.
CGGCGTCGGGGTCGCCTGACTCTGACCCGACCAGCCGTTCATCGGTTCCCTCTCCAGGGACGGTAGCGCTCACACCCACGAATGCGAAAGCGGGGGGCCGCACCAGGCGACCCCCCGCCACTCGCCGTCAGAGACGAGTCACATCCGCAACGACCTAACCGAACATCACGCCGCCCTTGATCACGATCCGGCTCGGGTCGAACGCCTCAGACACGCCCGTGATCGCAGGGATTTCATCGCTCATCTCGAAGGAACCCTCGAGGAAGAGCGAAAGCCCGAGGTCGAGCTGCAGTCCGGCTCCGACCATGAATCCATTCTGGCTCTCGTCCGCCTCATCCTTCGGACGGATTTGATATCCACCCGTCACGTACGGCTTGACGATCGGAAGAGGCAGCCGCAGCTGCGCGGCGACCGTGCCGCTCCAGAGGGATCCATCCCCTTCGGGGAAGTACTTGGTGTACGAGCCGACCAGCGCGATCGGGAAGAGCGGCGGGTCGAGCATGACTCGGCCACCGAGGCCAAACGTCCCATTGATTTCATTGACGTTGGTCCCGGAGACGATGAGGTCGTCGACGCCCGTGATCACGGCACCATGGGCACCGAACTTGAGCTGAGCATCTACCGGGTTCACGAACACCGCTAATACGAGCGCGGCGCTGAGCGTTAGTAACACACGACGCATGGTCATTTCCTCCTACGGGAAACATATGTTTCCCAAGAGTATGGGGCTCTCCCGCGGGAATGCAAGAAGATTGTTCCGCGGTACGGGTTCCCTTCCTGGGCCCGTGCCCTGAGCCCCCTTTTCTACACTTGCGCATAGCCGAGGTTCGGCCCGATCGCCGTCACGGTGGGGCGGATCGGCCACTAGCGGTTCAGGTCGCGGAGAAAGCCTGTCGCGACTTCGATGGCGAACAGCCAGCCGCCGCTGTGACCCCACCCGTACCCGGCCCTGACGGCCCCGACGTCCTGTGCATCGAGTCGGACAGCCAGGCCTGATTGGGTCGGTGAGGCCAGCACGAATCCCAAGACGCCCAGGCCGAGGCCGCTGTGGATCGCACGTTCTACGCCCGTGTGCAGGTAGGCTCCGACGGGAAGGCTCTGTGTCACCAGGCCGACGTACGCGCCCATGAGCCATCGCCACTCCGAAACCCGGCAGACGGATCCGCCCGGCACGCAGTCTCCTCCCCCGAGCGCGTGGCCAACGTCCACACCCACCAGTGCGTGCGCGTCCGAGAACGTCCCCGAGGCGGCGAGTTGGGCGCGATACTGCTGCTGGGCGTCACCTCGACTCGGCACGATGAGAAACTGGAACAAGACGGCCGTCGCCAGAAACCGGGCGACCTTCTTGGTTACGAAAGCACCATCGCAGATATGAGCGTGCTCTTTGACCTTGCCCGCGAGCCTCAGGCAGCGCTTCCGGACGCGCTCCCCTGCCCAGTCGAGCGTGATGGCGCTCGGCACGAGCCCGTCTCCCTTTGACGAGCCAAAGGCCAACGCTCTCCGCTCACCGGCATCCTTCTCGTCCAGCTTCGACCCAATCCGGGTCACGGTAGCCGGCGTCTCGTGCTTTTCACCCTGGATGATCAGCGTGCGCACGTCCGGCCCGAAGTGTGACAGTGGCGAGCGGATCAGGGCGGCCGTCTCGCGAGCACGTTTCAGGTGACCCGCGTCGATCCCTCGATTCCAATCACCCGGATATCCACTTGGGTGCGTGAACTGACGCTCAGGTCCAAGCGGCGCTCCATCTCGCCCAACTACCGCGTCCCAAAGCGGGAGCATCTGATACAGCGCAGGCCAGCTACGCGCCATCCGACGAGCGGCTTCGACCCGACCTGGATCGGCTCCGAGGTCGGTCCGTCCCACGAGCATCGCCTCGACCGCTCGCAGCGTTCCGGCAAGCGGACAGCCGATCAGAACGACCCGTGCAACCAGGCGACTGAACTCTTCGGGGTTCCGGGCAAGTGTGCTCGCGATCACGATCAGCAGCCCGCCCTGCGAGTGCCCGACGAGGTTCCAGCGACCACCCTTGGGCCGCTCGGCTTTCAAGTGGTCGAGGAGCAACCCGGCGTTGTGGCGACAGTCGAGCCGCCAGTCGTACCCGAAGAGGTCGTTCGGTTTCGGCAGCCGATCGTACGGGGTCTCGATGGCCGGCCCAGCCACGATCTTGGTTCCCGATAGCAGTGAGGTCCGAGCCGGTGCCCAGGCGCCGGCCTCGTACTCGACCCCGAGCAGGTCGGGCCAGGTCTCGGGCGGTCGACCGTCCAGGCTCTTGCCCAGCAGCCCCAGGCTGACACGCACGGCGTTGTAGACCGTGGTTCCCGTGAGGTCCCTGAGCGTCGTCGCCTGCGTACCGGGCACGATGAGGGTGCGATCCAGAGCCTGCCTGCCTCGCGTCGGTCACCCTGGGGAGGGGACGAGCCTCCAAGATAGGGGGACTACAGAGGGATGCGCTGCCCCTCCGTCGCAATTTCGAAGCCACGCCGGTACACCTCTCGAGCCTCGTCGCTGTCCTCGAAGATCGCCGGGTTCGTGTTGTTCAGATGGGTGAACACGACCCGATCTCCGGCATCGACGCGCTCCTGGAGCACATCCATCGAGTGTGGCACCAACGGATGGGGGATATCCTCGATGTTCCGGCCGGGCACCTCCTCACCCGAAAAGAAGGAGGCGTCCAGAAGCGCGACGTCCACGCTCGCCACGACATCGGCGACACTCAGATCCCAACGCTCCCAGGAGTCGATGTCTGGCAAATAGAGAAGCGTCTGGCTCGGGCCGCGGAAGATCCAGCCTACGGTGTCCGCGTATTCAGGACGGTGCGGAACGAGGAGAGCACGCGCCTCCAGACGGTCGTCAATCCGGGTCCATGCCGCGGGCACGACCGGCCGCAAGTCGAGACGGCCCTCCCGAACCATCAGCTCCCACGGACCGTTACTGCGTAGATAGGCTGCCATCCGTTCGGTGCAGTACGTCGGGGTCGGCGCGATCCCGAGGCCTTCACGGCCCAAGACCGCCAGGCCGGAGTAGTGGCCGATGTGAGCATGCGTCAGAAAGATCCCGTCGAACGGTCGGCGCGCTTCGGCGCGGGCTCTGAATCCCGGCTCGTCGATCAGATCCAGCTGTCGCGTGATATCAGGCGTGGCATCGACCAGGTAGTATCGATCCCGATCGGCATCCACCAGCGCGAGGGACGCAGCGAAACGGGGTCTCTCTCGAGCTCGAGCTCGTTCGCAACGCTCCGCGTAACAGCCGACCTGAGGCATTCCGGAGTCCTGAGATATACCGAGGACGAGCGCATAGGGGTCAGCGCGATTACTCGCGACCGAAAGGCGCGCTGCGAGCTGTCGAGGATGGGTGAGCGCGGCCGCACCGAGGGTAGCGGTGAGACTCATCAGGAAGCTTCTGCGTGTCGATGTCATGGGGAACAATAGACGGGTCGAGTTACGAATCAGCGAGCACCGGCGTACTTTTCACATCTCCAGTCCCACTATGACATCAGAGATTCCATGGCCAAGAAACAGTCGTTCGACATCACGACCAGCGTCGACTTCCAGGAGGTCGACAATGCGGTCAACCAGGCGACCAAGGAGACGCACACGCGTTACGACTTCAAGGGCACGAACTGCGAACTGGAGCTCGACCGTGATGAGGGCGTGGTACGCCTCGAAGCGGACGACGAGTACCGGCTCACTCAGCTGATGAGTGTACTCCGGGAGAAGCTGAGTCGGAGGAAGGTTCCGCTGAAGAACATCGATGAGGGCAAGGTCGAAGTCGGTTCTCTCGGGCGGGCGCGCCAGGTCGTCGGGCTCAAGAGCGGCATCGACCAGGAGACCGCGAAGCGTATCGTGAAGGAGATCAAGGAGGGCGGTTTCAAGAAGGTCCAGGTGCAGATTCAGGGTGATGAGCTACGCGTGACGTCGGCCTCCCGCGACGAGCTTCAGGAGGTCATGGCATTCCTGAAGCCGAGGGATTACGGGGTAGAACTGATGTTCGGGAACTACCGGTAGGATGGACTCGCTGAACGGCACCCCGGTAGCGACACGTGGCGCCACCGTTTCCTGAGGGGTCCCTCCGCGCTGTGGGCCGGCAGCTTCGCTCGAGGGAGATCTCGGCGACCGAGTTGACCGAACGTGCCCTGGCGCGACACGCCGAACACGGGGCCCGGCTGCACGCCTACAAGCACTTCGACGCGGATGGGGCACGGGATGCAGCTCGCGAAGCGGATGCCCGACTCGCACAGCCCGACCCCCCACCGCTCTGCGGCGTGCCGATCTCGGTGAAGGACCTTTACGGGGTCACTGACATGCCGACGTTCGCTGGCTCGGCTCGGCAGCTCCCCGCAGTGCCCTGGTCACGAGACGCGTGGCTCGTGGAACGGCTACGAGCCGCCGGCTCGATCATCGTCGGCAAGACGCATACGGTCGAATTCGCGTACGGTGGCGTAGGCATGAACCCACACTGGGGCACGCCATGGAATCCCTGGGATCCTGAAGTGGCACGGATTCCGGGCGGCTCATCCTGCGGCGCGGGCGTCAGCCTCTGGGAGGGGTCCGCCTTGCTGGCCCTGGGCTCCGATACCGGGGGCTCGATCCGAATACCCGCGGCCTTCACCGGCGTCGTCGGGCACAAGACCACGAAGGGGCGATGGCCAACCGATGGTGTCGTGCAGCTGAGCAGCACCTTTGATACCGTGGGCGCCCTGACACGCTCCGTCGAGGACAGCATCTACTTCTTCGGCTGTGTCGATCCGGACTGGGGGGATCCCGAGCCGTTGCTCGACTCGCTCGAGACGACCTCCGTATCCGGACTGAAACTCGCGATGCCCGCCTGCGCCATCTGGAGCGATTGCCAATCCGATATCGTCGACGTACTCCACACCGCTCTCGATGAGCTGTACGAGGCGGGAGCAGAGAAGATCGACGTCGACGGGCGCATCCTCGACGATGCCGTCGACCTCTACCTGCAGGGTGGCATCGGCCAGTCCGAGTTGTACGCATACCTCCACACCGAACTTCCGGAATGGCTGGGCCTGCTCCACCCGACGGTCGGGAAGCGCGTCATGGGTGCGGCGGAGCTCGATAGCGACGTGTACCGGAAAGCGCTGGGAAAACAGCGCCGGATGGCTGCCTTCTCAACGTCTCTGTTCGGCAACGCCGACGTGCTGGTGTTGCCGGGCAATCTGATTACGCCACCCCCGGTCGCCGAAGTCGCCACTGATCTGGAGCAGTACGTCCGGGTGAACGTGGCCACGCTTCGGCCCACCTGTCCGGTCAACCTCCTCGAACTCTGCGCCGTTTCGATTCCAGTCGGGCTCGACGGGAGCGGAATGCCGGTCGGGCTTCAGCTCGTGGCGCGCTTCCGTAGTCGGCTCAGTCCCCTACGATGAACCCGGTCCATCGACCGTCCTCATCGATGTAGAGCTGCCAGCCGACGTAGAATCCGTCCTCGGGACCGTCCATGTACGAGGCCCGTCGGGGTCTGACGTGCACCAGCGCTCCCTCCCGCAACCGCCAAGATGGCTCCCACTCCGGCCAGCCTCAGCCCACGTCGCATTCTCCCGTCGGGTATGTCAGCC
>JBDGVT010000071.1:0-15894 GCA_039585495.1 Gemmatimonadota bacterium
GATCAAGGAGAACCATCCTCACGTTCTGACGAGCGGCGGTATCAGCAACGTGTCGTTCAGCTTCAGGGGCAGCCCGGAGGTGCGAGAGGCCATGCACGCGGCCTTCCTCTATCATGCCATCGACGCGGGCCTCGACATGGGCATCGTCAACGCCGGAGCCCTGCCGGTCTACGACGAGATCCCGGCCGATCTGCTGGACCCGATCGAGGATGTACTCTTCGCCCGCGACCCGGAAGCCACCGATGCTCTCACGAGAATCGCAGGAGAGCGCACAGGCACCACCGAGCGCAGAGTGAGCGAGGACCTCTCATGGCGCGAACTGCCTGTCGAGGAGCGCCTGGTCCATTCGCTGGTGCACGGTATCGATCAGTTCGTCCAGGACGATGCGGAGGAAGCCCGCCAGGCACTGCCGCGCGCGCTCGACGTGATCGAGGGTCCGTTGATGGACGGGATGAACGTCGTCGGAGACCGGTTCGGTAGCGGCAGAATGTTCCTGCCCCAGGTCGTGAAGAGCGCTCGCGTCATGAAGAAGGCCGTCGCTCAGCTCGTGCCCTACCTGGAAGCCTCGGGAAAAACATCGTCGGGGTGGTTCTGCAGTGTAATGGTTACGAGGTCGTCGATCTCGGCGTGATGGTCGGTTCCGATCGGATTCTGGATGCCGCGCGGGAGGAAAACGTCGACGTCATCGGACTGTCCGGGCTCATTACCCCCTCCCTGGACCACATGGTCAACGTGGCCTCCGAGATGGAGCGGCTCGGACTCGACACTCCGCTCCTCATTGGAGGCGCGACCACGTCCAAGGCGCACACCGCGGTGAAAATCGAGGAGCGATATTCCGGCGCGACCGTACATGTCCTGGACGCGTCTCGTGCCGTGGGTGTGGTCGGGACCCTCCTCGACCCGGAGAAGCGAGGTCCTTTCGTCGAGCAGCTGCGGGGCGAATACGCATCGGAGCGGGCTCGCCGGGCCGCGGGGAGAGGCAAGAAGGCCCTGCTCTCGCTGGCAGAGGCACGCGACCGTGGCCTCTCGATCGACTGGTCCCTCTACGAGCCCCCGGTGCCCGCGGAGCCAGGGATTCAGGTGATCGACTCCGTGACGGTTGCGGAGCTCCGACCCTTCATCGACTGGACGCCGTTCTTCCAGGCCTGGGAGTTGCAGGGCGCGTACCCGGCGATTCTCGACGATTCCACGGTCGGCGAGCACGCCCGATCGCTCTACCGGGACGCGGAGGCGATGCTCGACGACATGTCATCGGAGGGCAAAGTGGCCCCGCGGGGCATCGTCGGATTCTTCCGTGCCAACGCCGACGGTGACGACATCCGCGTCTTCCGAAGCGGCCAGGATCCGGAAGGAGCTTCCGAAGGGATCGTCGTCGTCCACGGCCTCCGTCAGCAGTTCTCGAAGGGCGACCGAGGCAACCTCGCCCTCGCCGACTTCGTCGCCCCGGTCGACTCTGGACGGACCGACTGGATTGGGGCGTTCGCAGTGACGGCGGGCCGCGGGCCCGAGGTAATGGCCTCCGCGTTCGAGGCCGCGCACGACGACTACTCCGCCATCATGGTAAAAGCGCTCGCGGACCGGCTCGCTGAGGCCTTCGCAGAACTCCTGCACCTGCGGGTCCGGACCCGGCTCTGGGCGTACCAAGAGGACGAGCAGTTGGACAACCAAGCCCTGATCGCCGAATCGTACCGGGGGATCCGACCGGCTCCTGGTTACCCGGCCTGCCCCGATCACACGGAAAAGACGACGCTGTTCGACCTGCTCGGCGCGCAAGAAGCCATCGGCATATCGCTCACCGAGAGCTGTGCCATGACACCCGGCGCGTCGGTGAGCGGCTGGTACTTCTCTCATCCGGAGTCGGCGTATTTCGGTGTCGGGCGACTCGGTCGTGATCAGGTCGTGGACTATGCCGAACGAAAAGGCTGGAGCGTAGAGGAAGCGGAGCGCTGGCTCTCGCCGAATCTCGGATATGTGCCCGGAGAGAAACCATGAGGGAACTCCTGGAGGACGGCCGCGTTCACGTCTTCGATGGTGCGATGGGGACCCTGCTCTACAGTCGGGGCGTCTTCGTAAACGTCTGCTATGACGAACTCAATCTCAGTCGCCCCGAACTGGTCCAGGGAATCCACGCGGAGTATGTCGAGGCCGGGGCCGAAGTACTCGAGACCAACACCTTCGGCGCGAACCCGCTGAAGCTCTCTTCGTATGGCCTGACGGAGCGGACGGAAGAGATCAACGAGGCCGCGGCCCGGCTCGCGAGGGCGGCGGCCGGAGATCACGCCGCTGTCGCCGGCGCCATCGGCCCACTCGGCATTCGAATCGAGCCCTGGGGCCCGACATCGCTCGACGAAGCGGTCGACTTCTTCCGACGACAGGTCGTGGGCCTCCTCGAAGGCGGGGTGGACGGCTTCGTGCTCGAGACGTTCGCTGACCTGAGTGAAATCTCTTGCGCAGTCCGTGCGGTCCGGGCGGAGTGCGATCTCACGATCTTCGCTCAGATGACCGTGGGGCAGGACGGAAAGACGGCGTACGGGACCGACGCCGCACACCTCGCTCGTTCGCTCACCGAGACGGGAGTCGATGTGATCGGGCTCAACTGTTCGGTTGGACCCGCCGTCATGCTCGACGCGATCGAAGAGATGGCCGAGGTGACCGATTTGCCGCTCTCGGCCCAGCCGAACGCAGGGCTCCCCCGCACGGTCCGGGACCGGAAGATCTACCTGGCGAGCCCCGAGTACATGGCACAGTACGCTCAGCGGATGGTCGATGTCGGAGCACTCTTCGTCGGCGGATGCTGCGGTACGACCCCCGATCACGTGCGCCAGATGCGTGAGACGGTCGCCCCGCTTCAGCCGCGGCGTCACGCGGTGCACGGCAGCGCCGTCCTGGTCGAAGGCGTGGAGCCGTCGGCGCCCGTGGATCTCGACATGCGATCCGCATGGGGACGGAAGCTCGCCCGCGGCGAACAGGTGGCATCCGTCGAGTTGCTACCTCCGCATAGTTGGGACGCCCGCCTCGTCACCGAGCCGGCCCGAAAGCTCAAGGTCGCCGGCGTCGACGCCGTGAGCATCGTGGAGAGCCCACGCGCGCGCAGCCGCATGGGAGCACTCTCCGCAGCGCTCATCATCGAGCGAGAAGTGGGGATCGAAGCGATCGTCCACTACACGTGCAGGGACAAGAACATGCTCGGCATGATCTCGGACCTGCTCGGGGCCGCCGCGGCTGGGATTCGAAATGTCCTCGTCGTGAGCGGGGACCCTCCGACGATGGGTCCCTACCCCGACTCCACAGCCGTATTCGACATCGATTCGATCGGCCTGACCAATGTCGTTCAGGGACTCAATCGCGGCATTGACCCGGGCGGCAACTCGATCGGCGCGCCCACCGAATTCGTTCAGGGCGTGGCCGTGAACCAGGGTGCAGCCGACCAGGCACGAGAGTCGACCCGTTTCGGGTACAAGGTCGAAGCAGGCGCCGATTTCGCGATCACGCAACCCGTCTTCAGTCCCCGAGCGCTCGAACGATTCCTCGAGGGAGCATCACCGACGGGCATCCCCGTCATCGCCGGGATCTGGCCCTTCATGAGTCTGCGAAACGCAGAGTTTCTCGCGAACGAGATGCCCGGTGTGGACGTCCCCGCAGAGACGGTGGATCGGATGCGTACCGCGGAGGCGTCGGGGCCCGACGCGGCAGTCGAGGAGGGAGTTACGATCGCCCTGGAGATGATCGAGGCCGTCCGTCCCCTGGTGCAGGGCTTCCACCTGTCCGCACCTCATCGGAGGGTCGATGTCCCCCTTCGTGTCCTTCGCGAGAGCGGCGTTCGTACCACGGCATGATCTCGCGCCGCTAGACCTGCTCCATGATCCGACGTAGCCGCCTGAGCGCGCCCCGCTCTCCGAGGTTGCTCACGTAGATCTTCTCGGCGCCCACGGCGCGAAGCTCACGGATCGTCCGTGCGCAGATGGCTTCTGCCGTTGCGCCCGCCTCGAAGTCTGCGGTGAGTTCCTCGGTCGGCACTGGGAAGAAGTTGGATAGCGTGCGTAGCGTCTTCGGATTGGCGCTCCGATAGAAGAAGACCCCGTACACGACGGGCTTGGCGGCAGCGCGACGAGCCATCTCCTCGACGAAGCCTCCAACCTTCGCGACCGCGTGGTGTGAGACGACCTGGCTGAGCGCGAAGTCGGCGTACGCGTCCTGAGCCATCAGGTAGTCGACCTGCTCTACTGCCTCTCGGTGCGGGTTCACCCAACCGCCCAGCGCCAGGTCGGACACCCGTCCAGAGAGGATCTCACGCAGGTCCCGGCCGTGTGGGACGCACCGCGGCGGCGGAACGGACACGTCTCCACCGAGCACCGTCAGTGCACGGAATCCGTCCGAGGCCGCTCTGACGGCAAAGTTCTCACAGTAGTCCAACGTGTGCTTGCAGGTGAGAATCGGAACGATGCGTTCGAGGTCGACAGAATCACCCACGTTTCCGCCGACGTGCGCCAGATTCTCCTCTTCGGCCGCCCCGACCGCATTGTCGGTCAGGAACACGAAGAGGTCGTCCCGGGTGAGCCGTCCGAGGGTGTGGTGTAGATCGATCCAGGCCGCCATGCCGTCTCCCGCGGCCAGATCGGATCTTGGCGGCCTCAGCTCGACGCTCACCATCGGCCCGGGTGCAGAGAGCGCCTTCATGAGCGTCGTCACGGAGTGCCCCTCACTCGAGACCTCCGACCAGGGCCTCGACATCGCCTGCGGCGGTCGGCAGTGCGTTCGTGAGGACCTCACATCCCGATTCGGTGATCACGACGTCGTCCTCCACCCGGATTCCGATCCCGTCGAAATCGTTGGACGCGCCGTCTGCAGCTCTGAAGTACAAGCCCGGCTCGACGGTGAAGACCATACCGGCCTCGAGCCGTCGCGGAGCGCCCCCCCGGGCGTAATCCCCCGGATCGTGTACGTCGAGTCCCAACCAGTGAGATGTCTGATGCGGGAAGAACGCCTTGTGGGCCCCTTCTTCGATCAGATCTTCGACTTGCCCCTCGAGCGCGCCGAGATCCACGAGCCCTTGCACCAGGACGAGTGTGGCGGCGTCATGCACTGCGAGGATCGTGGCGCCAGGCAGTGCTGCCTCCACACCGGCGTGAAGCGCGGCCTCCACCACGTCATACACATCACGCTGCCGAGCGGTGAACGACCCGGACGCGGGATACGTCCTGGTGACGTCTCCGTGGTACAGACCGAACTCCGCCCCGGCATCGACGAGGACGAGATCCGCGTCTCCGATCACCCTCTCGTTTTCGACGTAGTGGAGCACACAAGCGTTGGGGCCGCTCCCCGCGATCGTCGGGAAGCCCGCCCGTCTGGCACCGGCAGCCCGAAACGCACCCTCCACCGCAGCCTCGACCACCCACTCACCCACCCCTGGAGCGATCGTCGCTGCCCCTCTTCGGTGTCCGTCCACGGTGACCGCACACGCGCGGCGAATGACACTGATCTCGTGCTCGTCCTTCATCATGCGGAGGTCATCGAGAACCTCGCCCGGGTCGAGCAACCCTCTAGGCCCGGTTCCGGTGCGCGGGCCGCGAGCCCGGGCCCGCTCGAGTGCTCCGGCCACGAGGCGCTCGACGTTCCCTCCCCGTCCGATCCGGTAGTGAACCCGCTCCGCACCGGCCAGTAGCGCCGGCAACTGCTCCTCGAGCCCGGCCAAGGGGTAGACCTCGTCCGCTCCGTAGCGCCTCCCCGCCTCTTCCGGACCGAGTCGGGGTCCGGCCCAAAGCTCGGCCTCCGCCTCTCGCTCACGCACGAAGAGGACGAAGGAAGGATCCGGCCCACCGACGAGCACCGCTACGGCCTCGGGCTCCTCGACGCCGGTCAGATAGTACAGCTCGCGGTCCGGCCAATACGTCCGTTCCGTGTCGCGGGAGGCGTATTGGACGGGGGCCGCAGGCAACACCATGGCGCTACCACCCAGCCGTTCGAATACCGCGCGACGGCGGCGCTCGAAGAGGTCGGTCGGAGCGTTCTGACTGGGGTCCGAAATCATGACGGGCAAGCTAGCGATACGATGAGGACAAGGGGATGGGCGACTCGCCGGGCCGGCGCTATCATGCGTACCAAGTTGGAGCCGTGTTCGAAGGAGTGGGGGTGCAACGAACGTGATTCGATCCTGCAAGCCGGGACTCGCGGTCGTCGCCGCGGTCGTCGCCGCGACGACGACGCCGCTGACGGCGATAGCCCAAGACCCTGATTCGATCGTGCGCATCGAACCGATCCTGGTTCGTGTCCTCAAGAGCACAATCGGCACCGGGGAGGCGACGCCCGTGTCCGTGATCGCCGGCCCAACGCTCACCCGCGGGACCGCGTCGGCCTTCATAGAGGAAGCGCTACGGGCGGTGCCCGGCGTCCAGGTTCACAACCGCTTCAACCTCGCGGTCGGGGAACGGATCGCAGTCCGAGGATTCGGCTCGCGCTCTCAATTCGGGGTGCGGGGGGTCCGGGTGCTGGTCGACGGCATTCCCGCCACGCTTCCCGACGGGCAAGCTACGCTCGATCACCTGGACCTCGCAGGGCTCGGACGCGTCGAGGCGCTCAGGGGACCGAGCGCATCGCTGTACGGCAATGCCGCGGGTGGCGTTCTTCACTTCCGCACCATCGATCCGGCTCTGATGCCTGCATCGGTGAGCGTCCGATCGACCTCGGGGACACACGGTCTCTGGACCCTTCAGGGGAACGCGACCGGCACTACGGGGAACGCCGGATACCGGGTGGGCTTTTCGCGCATGGAGTACGACGGGTTCCGCCGTGACCCGATCGCTGACGATGGAAGCACATATGGTGCCGCCGTCCGATCGGTCCTGAACGGCACGCTGACGGTTCCTCTCTGGGACGGGACGCTCCGGATCGTGGCGAACGGCGTCGACCTGGACGCGGAGAATCCAGGGTCCATGAACCAGGCGGTCCTGGACGAAGGCGAACGGTCGGCCCGTGGCTTCAACATCCTCAGTGGCTCGATCAAGGACGTCCAGCAAGGTCAGCTCGGGACCGTGTGGTCGGGAGCGGTCGGCTCCATGGATGCCGACTTCGCATTGTGGGGCGTACGACGTGCCCTCTTCAATCCGATTCCCGGTCGTGTGATCGACCTGACGCGTCACGCCGGGGGAGTCAGGACGCTCCTTCAGCAGACGAGGGGCCTTGGAAGCGGCGCCCTCACCCTGGGTGGTGGAGTCGAAGTCGAACTCCAGTTCGACGACCGATTCAACTTCGAAAACGACGAAGGGGCACCCGCGGACCTGACGCTCCATCAACACGAGAGGGTCAGAGGCGCTGGAGTCTTCGTCCAGGGTCGATACGACACGGGAGGCGGCCTCTCGTTTCTTGCCGGTGTGCGCTACGACAACATCGGGTTCTCAGTCGACGACAAGTTCACCGAGAACGGTGACCCCGATGACTCTGGCGACCGCACCATGGACGCGATCAGCCCCTCGATCGGGTTGGTCTTCGAGGCGGGCAGAGACGTCGAGTTCTTCGGCAACGTGGCCCGCTCGTTCGAAACGCCGACAACCACCGAACTCGCGAACGACACGACCGGGGCGGGAGGCTTCAACCCGCTCCTGGAGCCACAGGTGGGCCTGACGATCGAGGGTGGCGTGCGTGCGACACTCCTCCAACGGTGGCGCCTCGAGGGCTCGGTCTTCCGCACCAAGCTCGAGGACGGCCTGGTTCCGTTCGAGGTCGGAGACCGGACCTACTATCAGAACGCGGGAGAGGCCAGCCACACCGGCTTCGAGGTGTCGGTCGACGGGCGACTGATTCCTGACCTGGCGTTACGCATCGCGTACACGAACATCGACGCCGTATACGACGACTTCAAGCCGCAGGGCCAAGACTTCTCCGGAAACAAGATTCCCGGCCTGGCGCCCCAGAGGCTCGACGGTCTCATCGTCTTCGATCGCGGAGTCGGCTTCCTCGAACTTCGAGGCCTCTGGCAGGACGATGTCCCGGTCGACGACGAGGGCATGTTCGCATCGGAGCAGTACTTCATAGCCGATGCACGCCTCGGGCTCGACGGCCTCCGGGTCGGTCGGATCGACGTGGCGCCCTTCATCGGTGTGGCCAACGCCCTCGACGAAGTCTACGTGGCATCCGTGGTCCCGAACGCATTCGGCTTTCCAGAGGGCCGCTTTTTCGAACCGGGCCCTGGGCGTACCTACCGTGTCGGTCTCGGTATCACCTGGGGTGGCTGATCCGTTGAGTCGTCTGGTCGTGACATCGGCCCTGTTGCTGGCTCTCCTCCCGACACCGACCGCCGCTCAGCCCGCGGACGACGCGATCCGGTTCGGGATTTCGGTCGGTGGCATCAGCACCGTGGCGCTGAACGTCGAGTACTTCTTCGATTCGAGAAGCATCGACATCGGGGTCGGCACATGGTCGTTCCGCGATCTGAGCTTCTCCGTTGTCGGAAAGCAGTACATCGGCGACAGCGCGTTCCGGGGTCACGTGGGCGCGGGCCTCTGGATGGTCGTTGCCGCCCCTGGAAACGACCGGACCGGCATGGCACTCGTTCTCCGAGCGCCGATCGGCTTCGACTGGGAAGTCTCTGACCCGCACGCCGTGGGCGCAGAAGTGAACATCAATCGCGGGCTCTGGGTGCGCCGCTCCGATCCGGAGGACGACCTTCCGATGAACAAGAGAATCGTCCCGCTGCCCGGCCTGTACTACCGCTTCGAGAGGTAGCCGGACCCGGCCTCTTATCCCGATCCGGCCGCTCGGGATAGGGCTACCAGTCCTCCGTGGGCTCGTCCCAACTCTCCGACCAGAAACGCTCCTCTTCGTCGTCGATTCCTTCGAGGTCGAGCGGTTCATCCTCGTCCACCCACACTTCGCCCGTGGTCAGGATCTGGTCGAGTACGTCGTCGTCGACGACTGGTGCCAACGAATCGATCGCCTCTTTACGCCTCACATGAAGTGTGACACCCGCTGCGAGGACGAGCGCGGAGATTCCTGCCCAGAATACGACCCAGAAGAGCGTGAGCATCGGTTCTGGATCAGTCGATCGGGGTCATGCCGACGTACTTCAGACCACTTCCCGTGTTGAAGAGCACGACCTCATCCTCTGAAGAGATGAGGCCAAGCTCCATGAGAATCGGGACCGCAGCGGCCGTGGCCCCACCCTCGGGTGCCGCGAATATGCCGGTGTCAGACCCGAGGTAGTCCACCCACTCGGCCATGACATGGTCCTCGACGGCGGCGGCCCCGCCACCGGACTCCCGAAGGGCCCTGAGAATCAAGAAGTCACCGACCGCACCGGGCACCCTGAGTCCGGACGCATAGGTCGCGGCCCCCTCCCAGGTCTCTGCATGGTCCGCACCGGCTTCCCACGCGCGAACCATGGGCGCGCATCCGGCTGCCTGCACAGTGAACATCTTGGGGCGTTCCGACCCGATCCACCCGAGCTGCTCCATTTCGTCGAAGGCCTTCCACATCCCGATCAGACCGGTCCCGCCTCCCGTGGGATAGACGATCGCGTCGGGGAGACGTCCACCGAGCTGCTCGGCCAGCTCGTAGCCCATCGTCTTCTTCCCCTCGACACGATAGGGCTCCTTGAGCGTGGACAGGTCGAACCAGCCCTGCTCCTCCACCCCCTTCTTCACCACCTTGCCGCAATCGCTGATCAATCCATCCAGAAGCTGTACATCGGCTCCGAGCGCCGACATTTCCTCTAGGATGGGGGCGGGGGTGTCGGTCGGGACCACGACGTGGACCGGGAGTCCCGCGGCGGCACCGTAGGCGGCGGCCGCGCTCCCTGCGTTTCCGGCTGAGGGGAGCGCGAGCTCCTTCGCCCCGAGTTCGAGCGCACGAGAAACGGCGAGGCACAGCCCGCGTGCCTTGAAGCTCCCGGTCGGGTTCTGACCCTCGTCCTTCACCCAGACCTGCCTCACGCCGAGCCGACTGGCCGTCCTCGGCGCATCGATCATCGGCGTGAATCCCTCACCCAGAGCGATACGGGCCGCTGGATCACGCACTGGAAGCACCTCGGCATATCGCCAGAGGTCGGGCCTTCTGCTCGCCATGTCGGCCAGTCCGAAACCCCCTCGGATCGCGTCCAGATCATATCGGGCGAAAAGCGGCTTTCCTGCCTCCGAGAGGCCGATCAGCTGCTCGCTCTCCAGCTTCTGGCCCGTTGCCGTGCATTCGAGATGGGTGGCGCCGGGCATATGGTTCTGGTCGTTCATGATTCCTCGGTAGGGACTTGATCGAAATCGTGCGGGAAGGTCGGGATCCTCATGAGCACCCGTGCGCCGACGAAGACGCAAAGCACACCCAGGGGAAGTATCCAAAGCGGCGGCCTGGCTTCCGGTCCGGGGAGTCTCTCCTGGAAGCTCGGAACCGACGCCAGAACCACGATCGCTCCGTTGTTCAGAAAATGCATCAGCACACCGACCCAAACCGAACCGGTACGCCATACCGCCCAGGCGATCACGATACCCAAGGTGGCCGTCGGGAGGAACCGCACGAGCGTCTCGAACGAGAGGTGAAAGAGTCCGAACACGGTACCGTTGAGGAGGATCATGCGGCGGGGCCCCAACGACCGCGTAGAGCTGAGCAGGACCCCTCGAAATACGACCTCTTCACACACGGCTGGCGTGACGGCGAGAAGGAGGATCAGCCAGGCGAATCGACGCGGACTTTCTGCCGTGACCAGCGACTGGAGGCCCTCCAGTACACTCGGTGCGACCGGCACGATGAGATTCTGAAGCCAGCCCAGGAACCAGATGAGAGGAACGGCTCCCGAGAGGAGGACTGCCCCTCCGATGACTCCGGCCAGACCAGGTGCCCGCAGGGACAGCGTTCGAGTCCAGTCGAAACCCCCGTGCCTGACCAGCAACAAAACGGGCAGGAGAAGCAGAGACCATTGAGCAGCCAGCAGGCCCACTTCTCCGAACCGGAATCTCAATCCACCGCCACCCACCCCGAAGAGCACGCCAAGGCAGGCGACAAACACGACCGCCGTCAGCGGATCGGGTGCAGCGCGGCTCGTGTTGGGGTCGGCCCTTCGGATCATGCGTTTACCTTTGTGTGTAGGGCATCGCAGGCTAGCGGACGGACAGTCGCACTGCCAGATCGGGGCTGACGACGACAGTCGTAGTTCTCGGGCAACCCTGGGACCGAGGTGAGGCATCGAAGGGACCAGATGATCAACGATTCGATGGGGATGACGGAACGCCAGCTCATTGGGCTGGCCGCAGACGGAGACGCCCGCGCAATTCGGTCTTTGTATGACCGATACGCGCCGCGGGTGTACGCCGTCGTACGCCGCATTGCGGGAGATGACGACCTCGCGCAGGACTACGCGCAGGAAGCATGGATCAGGGCGATCCGGGCCCTCCCGACGTTCCGGGGGGATGCCCGCTTCTCTACCTGGCTGCATCGGATCGCCGTGAACGCGGCGCTGCAGGCGCTCAGAAAGGCCGAGACGCGTAAGAAGAGAGAGGGGCCCGCTCCGGTGGACGTAGCGATCGCGCCGACCCATCAAGACTCGTTGCTGCAAAAACAGCTCGAGAAGGCACTCGACGGTCTGCCCGAGGGCATGCGTCGCGTGATCATCCTCCACGACGTGGAGGGCTACACCCACGAAGAAATCGGAGACGTGCTCGGCGTTACAGCCGGCACGTCCAAGTCACAACTTTTCAAGGCTCGAGCCAAGATGCGGGTGACGCTCGCAGGGTTGGCTGGAGCCGTTCAGGAACACGGAGCAGAAGCATGGACCATCTGACCTCGGAGTATCTGGCCAGACTCGTCGACGAGGCACCGACCCCGGACGAAGCCAGGCACCTGGCGGAGTGCGAGGCGTGCACCGCCGAACTCGATGGGCTACGGGAGCAGACCCGATCTCTCGGCTCGCTACCCGAACTGATGCCACCCGTCGGCGACTGGGCGGTTCTGGAAGCGCAGCTAAGGTCGGAGGGCCTGGTACGCGATCCAAGCCTCTTCCAGCGACTCGGCCTCGCCCAGACGCCGCAATGGATGAAGGCCGCCGCCGCGATCATGCTCTTCCTGAGCGGTACGGGCACTGGCGCGCTGGTTGCCAGCAACCCGTCTAGCAGTCTTCCTGATGTCGCGCAGCTCACGGAGGTAGAGGACGCAGCCTCGGCGGTACGCGTAGCGGAACAGGGCTACGTGACTGCGGTCGCCCGTTATCGCGAGCTCCTGGCCGAAGACGGCGGCGAGAACGCGGACGCCGATCCCATCAGTCGCTTCGCCGCTCTCGAGCACCTGGTCATGGTGAGCCAGGCGGCTGTCCGTCAGGCTCCCAGCGATCCGTTCCTGAATGGGTTCCTCGCTTCCGCAATGGCGGAACGCGACGCCGCGCTCCGCATGGTGTCTGCGAACCGGGACAACTGGTTCTAATCATGCCCCGCTTCCTGAACTCGGTCCGTACAACGGGAATCGCGGTGCTCCTGTTCACCGTGCTCGCTCCGCATGCAACGGCTCAACGTGGGACGGCCCAGCACCGAGCTACGCCGGGATGGATCGGCATCGCGTTCGAGGTGCACGGTGACCGATGGGGTCGAGCGGTAGAGGTAATCGTCACGGAGATCAGCGGCGGGAGCCCAGCCGAGCACGCCGGGCTACAGCCTGGTGACCGGCTTCTCGCTATCAACGACCTGAACACGGTCAACGAATTGTCGGAATTGTCCGAGCGCCTTCGCCTGGAGGCCGGTGATCCGGTCGAACTCGTGGTACAGCGCGAGGACCGACGCTTCCGGCTCAGGATCCGGGCCGAGGAGCGCCCTCCCGAGTACGTGGTGGGTGAGAATCAGGAGATGTCGTTCCAGTCGGATTCCATGGTCGAGACGTGGGTCCGAGCGATGGATTCGCTCAGGATTCAACTCGTGGAAGGCAGTAGTCAGAACATCCGGATTACTCGTGCCCCGGGCGCAGGCGAGACCAGGGTGAGGGTCGTGTCCACCGAGTCCGGTGGCAACACCAGAACAGTGCGTGCACCCTTCGAGTTCTTCATCTTCCGTGGAGAGGATCACGACTCTCTCCGACATGAGATGGTCGAGATCAATCGGGTGATGGAGGAACTGGAGCAACGCCTGAGTGAGAGAGAGCTGGAGGTCCGGCGTGTAACGGGCACGGGTGATGCCCTTCCGCTGGCTCAGGACGGAGAGTTCCGCCGGCTCAGCCTGGCACTCGACGAGGTTTCGCTGCGCTCCGCCAGCCTGGAGGCCGCGATGGCGGCCGCGGCGCGCTCGACTGCTGGCTTCGAGTACGAAAGGAGCGCGCCTCGTGCGCCATCGCGAGATGTCTTCGGAGTCGCACGGACCGATGAGTTCCGACCACTCACCCCCTATCTGCTGGGTCGCAACATCGTTGCCGGCGCAGAGGTGGTCGATCTTCGCCCCGAGCTGGCAGAGTACTTCAACGTGGCCGGTGGTGTCCTGGTGGTGGACGTAGCCCCGGGAACTCCGGCAGCGATCTCGGGCATCCTGCCCGGTGACGTGATCACCCGCGTCGATCAGGTCGGGGTGCGCTCCGTCGAGGATCTTCGCTTCGGTGTGTCCCAGGCCGGAGAGACACTCCCAATCACACTGATCCGACGAGAGACCAGCATACAGGTGCTTCTGAGGCGCTGACCATCGAGGCCGGGGAAAGCGACCTCACGTGAAAAGGCCCGACACCGTCCGCGGGTGCCGGGCCTGTTTCATGCCTGATGAGTCCGACCGACCGTCTACTCGTACCTCAGCGCATCGATCGGATCGAGGATCGCGGCCCGCCGGGCCGGCCAAAGTCCGAAGAAGAGGCCGACGGCAGCCGAGAACCCGATCGCCGCTCCCACGGCCTCGGGGGCCACGGTCGCGTTCCAGGACGCAAAATGGGTCATCGCCGCGGCGGCACCGTACCCCGCAGCGACCCCCAGAAAGCCGCCGAGGATGCACAGGAACAAGGCCTCCACGAGAAACTGGATCATGATCGCTCGCTTCGTAGCGCCGAGCGCCTTGCGCACCCCGATCTCACGCGTCCGCTCGGTGACCGAAACAAGCATGATGTTCATGATCCCGATCCCGCCGACCAACAAGCTCACGCCGGCGATTCCGGCCAAGAGCATCGCGAATGTCCTCTGGGTCTCGCTCCGTGCCTCGATGAACTCCGCCGCATTGCTGATGTTGAAGTCGGCGTCCTCGCCCGGCCGTATTCGATGCTCGCGCCTGAAGATCCGATCGATCTCGACGAAGGCTGCATCCAGCTCCTCGACCGTACCGGTCGCGATACTGAGCCGTCGACTGAGGAATGAAGATCTGATCGTCCGGCCGGAAGCGCATGGATTCGCCCTTCTCTTCAAGGACGCCGATGACCTCGAAGGGGATTCCACGAATCTGGATCGTGTTGCCGACGAGGAGTTCGGGAGGTGTCTCACCCAGCATCTCAGGCATGTTGTAGCCGAGCACAGCCACCCGACGCCGACCCTGAACCTCACCCTGCGTAAATGTCCGACCGAGCTGCAATTCGTGATTGTAGATGTCGAAGTACTCGGGCCAGACCCCCTTCACGGTCGAGTTCGAATTCCACCGACTGAAGGTGATCTGCATCCGCGATTCCTGCTCGGGCGACACGCTCATCAACTGACCGGCCCCAGCACGCAGGGCGATCGCATCGCCGATGGACATCTGTGTGTCACCCCGCCCGATTCCACCCCACATGTTCTGCCCGGGTCGAATCGTGAGCACGGTCGTGCCCATGCGGTCGATATCCTCCTGGACGCGCTCCTGGGCACCCTCACCCAGTGCGACCATCGTGATCACCGCGGCGATTCCGATCACGATACCCAGCGTCGTCAGCGTCGACCGTAGGAGATTCGCGCGAACGGCCGCGAAGGCGACCATGATGATCTCGAAGACTAGCATTGCTCGGCGCCCCTAACGACGACCACCACCACCGAACGGGCTGCTTCCTCCCGTGAACCTGCTCATGAACTCTTGCTGTCGAGCCTGCATCTGGGCCGCGCTGACGATCACGATCGTTTCGCCCTCTTCCACACCGCTCACGATCTGGGTGTGGTCCCAGTCGCCAAGGCCGAGCTGAACCAGTCGGGGCTCCGGAATACTGTCGACTCCGAGGACGAACAGGACTGCCGGTCGCGTCTCTCTTGGAGGCGCCTCTCCGGGAGCAGCCGCTCCCGAGCCCCCTGCCCTGGCTCCAGCGAGCGCACGCATCGCGGCCCGCATCGAGTCCTGAGTGATTTCCCCAGCCTCTACCTGCGTGCGCAGTGCCTGCATCTGGGCCGCGGCTTCTGTGCTGATGCCGCCTGTCGCCCCGGCGGCGCCACGGGCTCCGCGCGCACCATCACCTCCACGTTGCCCCTCGGCTCCACCGCTCTCCATGCCGCCCTGTCGCCCACCCTGGGCTGCGCCACCCGATCTACCCCGGCTACCACCCCTGCCGGCGCGCATGAACTGGGACATATCGATGTCCTCCAGATCGAGTCCGAGCGCCATCGCTGCCGGACCCGCGTCCGAGACCTGGACGATCGCGTTGTTGGCGACCATGAGCACCCCAAGCGCCTCGTCGATGAACACCTCTACCTCTGCGTTCATTCCGGGCTTGAGGAGCCCTGAGCGGTTGTCGATCGTGACGATGACCGGGAACATCGTCACGTTCTGCTCATTGATGGCCTGGGGCTCGATCTTGTCGATCGTGCCCCGGAAGGTCCGGTCGGGGAACGCCTCGACCTTCACCGCCGCGACCTGTCCCGGCTGGAGTTCGCCCATGTCGGTCTCGTCGACGAGCGTGCGAACCTGCATGTCCCCGAGGTCCGCCATGATGAAGAGAGCGGTCCCTCCGGACACGTTCGAAGACGCGGACTGAATGACCGTCCCTTCCTCGACGTTCTTCTGGATGATCGTG
>JBDGVT010000072.1:0-15698 GCA_039585495.1 Gemmatimonadota bacterium
GTCCCGAACTCGACCGTATCTCTCCACACCGTGGCCCCGTCCACCGAAGGGGCGGCCGTCGGGAGGAGTTTCGGAACGAAGATCGTCATGGCCAACAGGCCCATGCCAACGATGCTCCAGACGA
This sequence comes from Gemmatimonadota bacterium, assembly GCA_039585495.1. Lineage (GTDB taxonomy): Bacteria > Gemmatimonadota > Gemmatimonadetes > Longimicrobiales > Gaopeijiaceae > UBA2589. The sequence goes on from JBDGVT010000072.1 coordinate 125, forward strand.
GCTTCTTCCGCTTCTTTTGCGGCTTGGTATCGCGAATGATATCCACAGTATTCCCCGTCCCTTTAGCGCGAGCCGAGCGACCGACCCGTGGCCGCTTCGAGTACGATCAAGCTGTAGTGAAATTCATAGACGGCGTTGAGATACGCCTGATCCGCCGTCGTCATCGTCGTTTGAGCATCCATCAGCAGAAGAAGGTCTGCGGCACCCAACGCATACCTGCGTTGCTGCAGCGCCAGCTGCTCTTCCGACAGCGTCCGGTTGCGGGCCTCGGCCTGCACCACCTGATAAGACGAAACCAGGTTGTCGTACGCGTTCGTGACCATGGTGCGGAGTCGCAGTTCCTCGGCGCGCCGGTTGTGCTCGGCGTCTTCCGCAATGTTGTTGGCCTGCGAGACCTGCCGCTCCCGGCTGAAGCCGGTGAAGATCGGTAGAGAGATCTGCAGCGATGCCCGCATCGGGATGGTCGTGAAGTTGAACGGAAACGCCCTGTTCGAGTTCAACGCTGCCTGACGTCCCTCGTCGGTGAGAGCGAAGCCCATGCAGTCCTGGTTTGAATACCCAGGCAGTCCCCCGATCAGTCCATTGTTGAGGGTGTTCTGGAACTCGCAATTACCCATCTGAGACTCCGCCTGCTGCTGAGCCTGATTCAGAACGAAGTCCTCGTTCAGTGCCTGCTGAGCCTGACCCTGGATCGTTGCGCTGAACCGGAGTGAGGGCAGGTACTGCCCCGTCGAAGCCTGACGTGCCGCGGACCGCGTCGAGTTTTCCTGAGCCCGGAAGGACCGAAGTGAGGGGTGCCCCTCCATCGACATCCTGATGAGCTCTTCCAGGTCATGGTCGGGCTCGAATACCTCGAACTCACTGAGGAGTCGGGCATCGGACGGAAGTTCGACCCCGATCTGCTCGGAGAGCTGGAGTCGAGCGCGACGGAGGTCGCGTTGGGCCTGGATGAGAGAAACCTCGGCCCGACCGAGATCGACCTCGGCCTGCTTCCCCTCGGTACCGGCCGCCGCACCGGTGGTGACGCGGGTTTGGATGATCTGGAGATTCTGACGCGCTCGGTCGAGCTGACGCTGCGCGACATCCACACCGTCGATCGCCCGGAGCACCGTCATGTATTGCAGTCCGACGAGCGACTCGAGATCGAACTCCGCCGCCGTGATCCGGGCCTCGGTCGCCCGCTTGTTCGCACGGGCATTCCCGATACCGAAGATCGTGTTTCCGTCGACCGTCATTCCGAAGTTGACGTTGTAGCCAGAGAACGCCCAATCGGTGATCTGGTCTTCGAACACGATCGTCCCGAAGCGCTGGGAGCCGGCCTCCTGCCAGGACCCGAACGCCCCCGCCGTAACGGAGGGAACGAACTGGGCGTAGGCCTCGCGAACCTGCCAATTCGCAGCCGCCTGGTCGTTCTGCGTGCTCAGGAACGTCGGATTATTCGTTTTCGCGAGGGCGATCGCCTCTGCCAGCGTCAGCTCGGTTGGCGCCTGTTGCCCCACCAGGGAGGTCGCGGAGAGCGCGAGCAGCACGAGTGCCGCGCCGAGCACCTGTTTCTTCATTCCGTTTCCCATGGTTGTCCTGGTCCTCCCCACTGGTCCCCTTCTTCTATCCGTCATGTCTCACATCCTTGGCCATCGTCGTCGAACCGAGCCAGTCCCGACCGGAGCCAGTGGGCTGATCACTGGCCCTTCCCACACACACCCCTCGCCCTCCGGCCGGCGACATAGCTCGGTCTCACGCACTTGTACTAAGGAAGTCTCGTGCCAAATCCGGTCACTTCCTGTAAGACTCTACCTGCGAACTACTTAGGTCATCTGCGGCGGATCTGAAGGATCTACGAAGCAGCACGATCGTGAGACGACTCGTCCCAATACCGAACACTGGACCGGCGCGCCCGAAACGCGGAGGCTCCATGAAGCTCCCCCGCCCCTCGCTCGTTGCCACGGCGGTGTTCCTCGGGGCGCTCGCCAGCATAGGCGCCCCATCGGCCAATGCGCAGACGGCCCAGCCGTGCGGCACCGAAGCGCACCGCCATTTCGACTTCTGGAAAGGTCGCTGGGTGGTTCGTGCGGCGACCGGGGTGCTCGCCGGACACAATACGCTCACTGTGGCCCTCGGCTCCTGCGTTCTGAAGGAGCACTATACGACGCCGTCGGGCTATGAAGGTGAGAGCCTCAACATCTACGACGCTTCGCGCGGTGTCTGGCATCAGACCTGGACCGACAATGCGGGTCTGCTTCTCGTCCTCGAGGGTGGCTACGAAGGCGATGAGATGATCATGCAGGGCCCTACGACGGGCAGCGATGGCACCGTGACCCTCAACCGCGTGACCTGGTCGCGTGTGGACGGGAGCGCGGATCGGGTACGCCAGTTTTGGGAGACCTCGACGGACGAAGGGGTGACCTGGACCACCAGCTTCGATGGGCTCTACCTCCGACAGCAGAGTTCGGTTGATTGGGATGTGCTCATTCAGGGAGGCAGCGTCGTAAATGGCACGGGGCAGCCCCGATTCCTCGCCGATGTTGCCGTCCGGGACGACCGCATCGTGGAGGTATCCCGCAGCCCCCTCGACCCGACCCGCGCTGCCCGAGTCGTCGACGCCTCGGGCAAGGTCGTAACCCCCGGCTTCGTCGACATCCACACGCACCTCGATCCGCTCCTGCGGCTGCCGGGGGCCGAGAGTCACGTCCGGCAGGGCGTCACGTCCGCGCTGGGTGGACCGGACGGATCAGCTCCCTGGCCGCTCGATGCCTACCAACGCGATGTGGAAGCGCTCGGATTGGGCATGAACGTCGGCTTCATGGTGGGTCACAATACGCTTCGTCAGACGGTGCTCGGGCTGCAGGCCCGCGCTCCGACCGCGTCCGAACTCGAGCAGATGAAGGAGATGGTCAGACTCGGCATGCGGCAGGGGGCCTGGGGCATATCGACGGGGCTCAAGTATCTGCCCGGCGCATTCTCCGAACTCCCGGAAATCATCGCGCTCTCCGAGGTAGCGGGTCGTGAAGGCGGTTTCTACACGTCGCATCTCAGGGAGGAGGGTCTCGCGCTCATCGAGGGGGTCTCCGAAGCGCTCGAAATCGGGCGGAAGGCGGACATTCCCGTCGTGCTCACCCATCACAAAGTGGTGGGTCAGCCGATGTGGGGTTCGTCCAGCAGGACGCTGGCGATGGTCGACTCCGCGCGTGCCGCCGGCACCGATGTCATGATCGATCAGTACCCCTACACCGCGAGCTACTCAGGCATCACGATTCTCGTCCCCGCCTGGGCCATGGAGGGCGGCAGGCTGCTCGATCGCATGGACGACCCCGAATTGGCCGATAGCGTCCTGGCCGGGATCGAGGACAACATCATCAACGATCGAGGGGGCAACGACCTGAGCAGGGTGCAGCTCGCACGCGTCGGGTGGGACGAGTCGCTGGAAGGGCTCACCCTCCGCGACTGGGCGGTTCGCGATGGGCTGGACCCCACGCCAGCCACGGGGGCCAGGCTTGTGATCGAAGCAGTTCGGCGAGGAGGAGCGAGTGGAATCTACCACGCGATGTCGGACGAGGACGTCGACGCAATCATGGCCCACCCGCAAACCATGATCGGCTCGGACGGACGGCTCGTGGCCCTCGGTGACGGACACCCCCACCCCCGTTGGTACGGGACCTTTCCGCGGGTCCTCGGCCACTACGTTCGGGAACGCGGGCTCCTGACCCTTGAACAGGCGGTGCGCAAGATGACCGCGATGCCGGCTGAACGCATCGGTCTCAGAGAGCGAGGGCAGGTACGGGTGGGTTGGTTCGCCGATCTGGTCGTGCTCGATCCGGACGTCGTGATCGATCGCGGCACGTTTCAGGATCCCCACCAGTATCCGGCCGGAATCGACTGGGTACTCGTGAACGGCCGGGTCGCGGTCGAGGACGGGTCGTTCACGGATGTGCGCGCGGGAATCGTGCTCAAGCGCGGGAGGAACTGAGCGGCGCTCAGTCCGAGGCGAGCGCCAGTCTGTGGTAGTAGATGTGGCCGAGGTGCCAACCGAGGTGCCAGGTGAGGTGGATCAAGAATGCACGGGTCGTGACTCCGGCCATATGTGTCGGAAGAACTCCGGGATAGGTCGCGCCCATCCTTTCGTCGCCGACTGCTTCCAACACCGGCACGATCACCTCTCGGCATTCCGCGACACACTCCAGCAGCTCCGACCGAGGCACATCCCGATCTTCGAATTCCGCGACGCGATCTCGCACGTACCCGGTGCCCCCGAGCTCGGCCCCGATATAGTGCATCAGATTCCCGACGATATGCAGCACCAGCGTCCCGGGAGCGTTCTTCTGAGCACCCTGCGCGCGCCATAACGCTGCCTCGTCCTCATAGGCTTCGATCTCGTCCCTCACACGATCGAGTTCACGGCCGAAGACCGCCGCGAGGTCGGCACCCAACGAGGCACTCATCGCTCGGTCGCGGTGTTCCAGGCCGCCCGCATCGAGGCCTGATCCTCTGTGACCGTCCCGTCCGGTAGCCACCGGCCCGCGAGCGCTGGATCCTCACCGAGCGACACGGCCACATTGAACGAGCCCCCCCGACTCTCGAACCGAATCGCAACGCGATCCCCTGGCTCGTGTCGGGCGAGCAGACGCTGCAGCGCCTCGCGGCTGGACATGGCCACACCATCGACGGATAGGATCAGGTCCCCTCGGTCGACGCCGGCATCATAAAGAGGGCTGTCGATGAGCGGGGTCGAAAGCAACATCGCCCCACCATCGACGAAACGAAGGGAGAGTTGCCCCAGCCAGGCCGTGCCGGGACGTGCACGCCCGACCTCGATCCCCGTCGCTCCGAGGAGTGCTTCGTAATCGGGCACCTCACGACCGCGGACGTACCGATCGAAGAAGTCCGCGGCAAAGTCTGCGTCGCCGGTCACGCGAGCGAGCACCGTCTCGATGTCATCGACATCGTACGGTACCTCACGGATCCCATGCTGCTGCCACATCTCACGCATGATGTGATCGAGCGTCACGCCTTCGAATCGAGTGCGGAGCGACAGATCGAGCGCTAAGCCGATGCCCGAGCCCCACGTGTAGTAGGACAAAAAGGTGTTTTGGCGGTTGTTCGGATCGACTGACGTCGCCGCATCGACGAACGGAGCCTGCATGCTCATCTGAATGGGTGAGAAGAAGGCTCGGCCGCGCGCGTTCGTGACCGCGTTGGCAATGCCTCCCATGCGTTGCGCGAAGGACTCCTGGGTGATCAGGCCTGCGCGCCACAGGATGACGTCGTCCACATAACTCGTGAAGCCTTCGGCGAACCAGAGTTCGCGAGACATGTTCGCCGACTCGAAGTCGAACGGCTCCAACGTCGCGGGCCGGATTCTCTCCACGTTCCACGCGTGGAAGAACTCATGAGCGACGGTGCCGAGCAGTCCCGTCATGTTGGACGCCAGCGAGCCGGTGCTCGTGAGCACGGTCGAGTTTCGATGCTCCATCCCATCTCCCGAGACCCACGGCAGGTAACAGGAGAGAAACGTGTAGGTGCCGAAGTCGAAGTCGGGGAGCTCACCGTAGATATCCACCGTAGCGTCCACGATCGCCGCCACGGCATCGCCGTAACGGTCTGCTTCCGCGTCGGTCCCCGCGTGATGAAGAGCGATCCTGATATTCTGCCCGTCCACGTCCCACTCACGGAGCCAGAAGTCTGAAACCTCAGTCGGACTGTCCAGGAAGTACTGCAGGTTCGGCGAGGTATATGTGTGGGGGTCGAGGGTCGGAGCGAGTTGAGTCGCGACCCGCCAGTCACTCCCTTCCGGGACGCGGACCGCAAGCTCGATCGACCGATCTTCCTGACCACGCGCCCAGATGAAGGTCGCCGGCATGTTCAGGTGCGCGTGTGTGCGATCGACGCCGGTGTATGTCCCGTCGGCATGATCGCCGTAGAGCGTATAGGTGACCGTGACGGATCCACCGTGGTCACTCACGTCCCATTGGTGGTTGTTCGGGCGGTCGACGCGCACCGATCGACCATCTGCACCCGTGGCCCGAAAGTTGTACACGTTCTTGGCGAATTCGTGCAGCGCGTACCGGCCCGGTGAGCTTCGGCTCATCCTCAGCTCGAGTGGACCGGCCGGAACGTTGGAGAACGAAACCGTAACTTCGGCCTCGTGGTGGGCACGATTCTCGAACGATATCTCGTAGACCACAGGGTCCAACGCCTGCGTGGCGCCGCATGCCGAAAACAGGCCGGAAATAACACCGACAAGGACGAATGAACGCATGCAGCAAGCTCCATGTTCTGCTTCGGTCGCACCGGGAGGCCAGAAACTAGTACGCCCTCGGCTCCCCGACTATCTTCGGGCATGACGTACGCGCCCGACGTCCTCGCCCAGCTCGAGGAAGCCCTGGGGCCGGGTCGCGTGGAACGACGCGTCCCGCTCGCTCCGCTTACGACGTTCCGTATCGGCGGTCCGGCCGACCTCCTGTTCCGGGCACGCACTGCGGACGAACTCACCACGGCCCTCGAAACCGCCCGGCGCCTGGCCCTTCCGCACTTCCTTCTCGGTCGGGGGGCAAACATCCTGGTGGGAGATCAGGGATTCCGCGGGCTGATCATCAAATCCGAGGTGGGCGGCGTGGAGTTTCTCGGCGACGGCCTCGTTCGGGCGGGCTCCGGGGTCGAGACGTTCCCTGATCTCATCAACGAGACCGTGAGCAGAGGATTGGGCGGCCTGCACCACTTCGTCGGCATCCCGAGCACGGTGGGTGGCGCGCTCTGGCAGAACCTCCACTTCCTCTCGCCTGCCCCGGCGCGCGAGCGGACGGTCTTCATCGAGGAAGTGCTGGAGTCAGCGGACATCCTCACCGAGGACGGCGACCGCCGTTCGGTAGGCGTGGACTACTTCGAATTCGGATACGACCAGAGCATTCTCCATCACACGGCCGATGTGGTGCTCAGCGCCACGTTCAGACTGGAATCCGCCCCCGAGGAAGAGCTGCGGCTCGTCATGCGAGAGAATCTCGAGTGGCGGGACGAACGTCACCCCGATCTCTGGCTGTACCCTTGTGCCGGCTCGATCTTTCAGAAGATCGACGGGATCGGAGCCGGGCGACTGATCGATGAGTGCGGCCTCAAGGGCCGCGTGAACGGTGGAGCCGGAATCTTCCACAAACACGCCAACATCGTGGTGAATCTAGGTGGAGCCTCCGCCGCCGAGGTCCGCGAATTGATCGACCTTGCTCGAGAAACGGTCCTCAGAGAGACCGGTCACGAGCTGGTCCCCGAGATCGCCTTCGTCGGGGAGTTTTGAGCCCGACGGAGTTGGAGGCCTACCTCCATCGGCACATCCCACTCTCGTCGGCCATGGCAGTCCGAGCGCTGGAGTTTGACGGAGATCGAGTCGTCTTGGCGGCCCCGCTGGCTCCGAATGTGAACCATCGTGAGACAGCGTTCGGCGGGAGTGTAGCTACCCTTGCGATCCTGGCAGGATGGGCGCGGGTGCACTTCGAAGTCATAGGCTCCGGGCACACCGTCCACACGGTGATTCAGCGCAGCAGCGTCCGATACGATGCGCCGGTCCTCTCCCCGTTCCGGGCGGTCTGCGAGCCGGTTCCCCAAGAGGCCTGGGACCGCCTCATGCGCGGCCTGGACCGGCACGGCAAGGGCCGGGTGCGGGTGGACGTGCGAATCGAAGCGGATGAGGCCGTCGTTGCACGATTCGAGGGCACCTACGTGGCCCTCCTCACGGCCATCGAGAAGGGAGACTCCCTCCGCTGAAGTGGGGTCGGTCAGGCGCCGGTCGCCAGCGACATGAGCGCGCCCTGATCGATGTCATGCGCGCCCGGGTACGCGATCGTCCGGTAGACGATTCCGGCCGCAGCCAGCCTCGCCGCCTCTTCCGCCGCCAAGTCCTCACTCAACGCCCGATCCTCCTGCCCCCGGACCATGACCACGTCCACCGACGTCAGCACATCTGCAGCTCGTACGGTGTCGAGATCAGGAGGCGTAAAGTCCCCCCACAAAATGAGTTGCGAGGTGCGTGTGACGCCGTGCACCATCCACCGAGTCGCAGTCGCAACTCCTTGCGAGAAGCCCAGGACGACGATCCTCGCGGGTGGTCCGGTCAATGGATCACACACCTCTCCGGCGAGCAGATCCAGATACTCGACATAGTCTCCGATTTCGTGATGGCGATCTTCACGAGTCATCCAGGTGGCCCCCACCAGGGAGTCCTGGCCATGCCGACCGGACTCGCGGCCAACGTAGAACCGGGACAAACCTTCCGGTGCAACGATCAGACGACGCCCGTCGTCAATGGCTTCGAACCGTCGCAGAAAGCGACCGGCGAGCTGTTTGTACCCGTGCAGTACGAACCACACCTCTTCGGGGTCGTCCGAGTTGCCCGACGTCCAGTACCGTGCGGTCCGCCGGACCGAGATATGATGTTCCTGGCTCTGCAATATCAGATCCGGAACGGGTTCTCGGCTCGAGAGAGCGGGGGCTGGGCTCTGTCCGCGTCGGAGAGGACCGGATCTTCGATCGGCCACTGGATTCCGAGCGCGGGGTCGTTCCATCGAATGCCGCGATTCAATTCCGGCGCGTAGTCCTCCGTGACCTTGTAGAGAACGTCCGCAGTCTCGGATAGAACGCAGTATCCGTGTGCGAAGCCCGGCGGAATCCACAGCATGTCGCCCATCTCGACATCGAGGGTTCTCGCGACCCACTTCTTGTATGTAGGCCCCCCCGCTCGCAAATCCACCGCCACGTCGTAGATCGCGCCTCGGACGACTGAGATCAACTTCCCCTGGGCGGAAGGCGGGAGTTGGTAGTGGAGACCCCGTAATGCGCCGTGTACCGATCGGGTCAGGTTGTCCTGGACGAAGGTTGCGTCGATGCCCGCTGAGGCGAAATCCGAATGCCGATACACCTCTTTGAAGAACCCCCGATCGTCGAGATGACGCTCGGGCCGGACGAGGACGACGTCCCGGATGGACAGAGGATGGAATGAGAATGACATGCGGAACGCTACCCCACCTCTTCGTCTATGACCAGCCGCCTGAGGTCCCGCCCGAAGCGGCGACGGATCCGGAACATGAGGAGAACGCCCACGACCCCGATGCCGAGCGCCAGTCCCCACCAGACTCCCTGTGGCCCCATGCCCAGCGTGAACCCGAGGAAAACGCAGGCAGGTAGCCCGACGAACCAGAATCCGACCAGGTTGAGGATCATCGGGACCCGCGTATCGCCGACCCCTCTGAGGGCACCTGCCCCCGCGACCTGCAGTCCGTCGAAGACCTGGAAGACGCCGGCAATCGGGAGCAAGGCGGCAGCAGCGGCGACCACGGTGGGATCGGAGCTGAATATGCGTGCGAGTGGCGCGGGTAGCGTCAGGAACATGATGGCGGTCACCGACATGAATGCCGTAACGGTGGCGAGGCCGGCACCCACCGCGCGACGCGCCCCTTCGGGGTCCGTCCTCCCGACCGCCTGACCCACGATCACACCGGTCGCCTGTGCCACGCCGACCGGAATCATGAAGGTCAATGCAGCAAGCTGCAGCGCGACCTGGTGGCTCGCGACCGCCACGGTGCCCATGAGTCCCATCAAGAGCCCCGCCGCGCCGAAGACACCGAACTCCAGCCATTGTTGGGCCCCGATCGGCGCGCCGATTCTAACGAAGCGAATGAGGGGGCCTATTGCGAATGCGTCCCGCCGGACGGGCCGCAGGGCAGGTTTCAGCAGAGCCCAAGCGAACACCAATAGCGACACGATCATGAACCACCGACTGAGGGAGGTGCCCCACGCCGATCCGACCGCCCCGAGCCTCGGGAAGCCGAACCGACCATAGATGAGCACGGAGTTCAGGAGCACATTCAGCACGTTCGCGGCGAGCACCGTGATAATGATCGGACGGATGCGCCCCATGGCCTGAAGGCTCTGCCGCAACACCACGAAGGCGTAGAACGGAAAGACCCCGAGGATGAGGCCTTTCGCGTAGTCGGCAGCCACCGGAACCACGTCCACCGGCTGGCGGGCAAGCGTGAGGAGCGGGCCCGCGGGGAGGAGGAGCGCCATCGCGAGAATCGTGAGTCCGATCGAAAGGACTGCGCCTCGTTGAACGCCTCGGGCGATGCCAACCGGATCGTCCGCACCGACCGCTTGTGAGATCACCGGGTCGAGCGCGAACAGCACGCCCATGCCAAAGACCGCGATTCCGAAGAAGTAGAGATTTCCGATCGCGACCGCCGCCAGATCCGTCGCTGAAACCCGACCGACCATGATGGTGTCGATCGCTCCCATGGACATGAGCCCGACCTGCACGACCGAGACTGGCGCAGCGAGCGCCATGAGCTCTCGCACGTCGACCCTCCGCGGTCGATACGCGCTCGCGGGGACACGACGAGGCTGACTTACATCATGTTCCACGCGTACTCTCCGGTCCCGTCGAGAGGCGGGACCTCCCGATCAATCGTCGAGCGGTTCTCGGGGCCCGCCGAGCTCACCCGCTCGGATCGCCCTGTCCCGGCGGACCTCGGCCAAGAGCGCTCCATCGTCCTCGTCATCCTGCGCCGCGAAGGTCGGCTGTTTCCCCTCTTTCACTGCGAACAGCGAGATCCAGGTTGTGGGCGTACCAACCCAGAACGCGGCGAATCGGGTGAAGCCGTGAATCCCCTTCCGCCGCAAATCGATGTAGACGACGTTGGCGATCGCCCAGACGATCGCAGTGATCACCGCTTTGAGGAAGAGCGTGAGCATCGGTCCCCGGGGTGTACGTGTAGAAGCAACGCGCGGTCGACGGCAGGCCGCCAACGGATAACCGTCCACCGTACTACGAGGCTGCTACCCGGAGACTTCAACGACGTTGCTCCAGGTACCGAATCGACCGATGATAGGGCGGCATCTCACCCGATCTGGGGAATCCGATGGCACGATCGCTCGAGTCTCCAGGCACACGACTGCGCTCACTCTGGGCGCGACTCTCGCCGCTGCCTGGGGGAGCCCGAGTCTTCACTTTTCTGCTCGGCCGAATGGTGCCCTACACGGCCTCGATCGGAGCGACGGTCCTGGACTTCGCGCCTGGCCACGCCCGCGTGCGGCTTCGCGACAGACGCCGCGTCCGCAATCACCTCCGCTCGATTCATGCCGTCGCACTCGCCAACCTCGGCGAGCTATCGACGGGTCTCGCGTTGATCGGAGCCCTGGAACCCGAGCTGCGCGCGATTCTCACAGGCCTCGACGTCACCTACATGAAGAAGGCGCGGGGCCTGCTCATCGCCGAATCCCGGTGCACGATTCCGGAGGTCGGCGAAGGGATCGAGCACATCGTGGAATCCGAGATCCGCGACGAGGCCGGAGATGTCGTTGCGGTCACCCGAGCTCGGTGGCGCCTCTCTCCCACACGGGCGCAGACGAGTACATCGTGAGCCTGATTCGGACGGGCCTCACGCAGCATGCCGGAGTCGAAATCCCACTCATCTGCGGGCCGATGTACCCCTGCTCAAATCCGGAACTCGTCGCGGCGGTCTCCGAGGCAGGAGGGCTCGGCGTATTGCAGCCCGTTTCTCTCACGTATGTCTTCGGATACGACTACCGCGAGGGAATCCGGCATATCCGCTCGCTCACCGACAAGCCGATCGGCATGAACGCGCTCATCGAAGCGTCCTCTAAGACCTATCACGAACGGATGATCGGCTGGATCGACATTGCGCTCGAGGAGGGAGTTCGGTTCTTCATCACATCCCTGGGCAAACCACGGTGGGTGGTAGATCGCGTCCACGACGCCGGCGGAGTCGTGTACCACGACGTAACCGAACGGAAGTGGGCGCTGAAGGCCGTCGAGTCGGGCGTAGACGGACTGATTGCGGTAAACCGGAGGGCGGGTGGGCACGCCGGTCCCCTCGGCCTCGCCGAACTACTCGACGAAGTCGGCGATCTGGGACTTCCGGTCGTCTGCGCCGGCGGCGTTGGTCGGGCCGACGAATTCGCCGAGGCCCTTTCCCTCGGCTACGCGGGTGTCCAGATGGGGACCCGGTTTATCGCGACCGAGGAGTGTCGCGCTGGGGCACCCTACAAACAGGCGATCGTCGAAGCAGACGAGGAAGACATCGTTTTGACGGAGCGCCTGACCGGGGTACCTGTGGCGGTGATCAATACCCCGTACGTTCAGCGCCTCGGCCTGCGGGCGGGCCCGATCGGCCGACGCATGCTCAAAGGACGGAAGACAAAGCACCTGATGCGAGCTTTCTACGCGCTCAAGTCCGCGTGGACGTTGAAGCGGACCGCACTCGACGCGTCAGGATCCACCGAATACTGGCAAGCGGGACGCTCCGTGGCGTCCATCCACGGAATCGTCCCCGCCGCCGACATCGTTGAAGACTGTGCCGCCGCTGCGCGCGCGGCCGACGCTACCGACACGGAGACGACATGATTCGATCCACGCTGCTCGCCGCTGCCACTCTGGTCACCTTCGCTGGCGCGGGCCATGCCCAGCAGGGGCTCAAGGTCTACATCTCAGCCGACATGGAAGGTGTCGTCGGTGCGGTGACCGGAGACCAACTCGGCCCGACCGGGTTCGAATACGGGCGTTTCCGTCAAATCATGACCCATGAGGTGAACGCAGCAATCGAAGCCGCTCGTGAGATGGGGGCGACGGAGATTCTCGTGTCGGACTCACACGGCAATGGTGAGAATCTCCTCATCGAGCAGCTTCCGCAGGACATCCAGTTGATCCGCTCCTGGCCGCGGCCCTTGATGATGATGGAAGGCATCGACGAGTCCTTCGATGCGGCCATCTTCCTCGGCTACCACGCGAGTACGACCAACACCCGGGGTGTCCGCGCCCACACGATCTCCTCTTCGAATCTCACCGCGGTACGCCTCAACGGCATGGAGATGATGGAAGCGAGTATCAACGCGGCCATCGCTGGCGACTTCGGCGTCCCGATCGTCATGATTTCCGGAGATGACGCGACCGTGGCCGAGGCCCAGCGGATCGTGGGAGACATGGAAGGGGCCGTGCTGAAGTGGAGCCTCGGCTTTCACTCGGCCCGTACGCTGATGCCGGAAGCGGGTTACGAGGTCATCCGCGAGAAGGTCCGTGCCGCCCTGGCCCGCGTCGATGACTTCCAGCCCTACCGTTTGGACGGCCCAATCGAGCTCGAGATCTCCTTCAAGAACTACATGCCGGCGGAGGTGATGGCCTACCTCCCGAACGTCGATCGTGTGGACGCGCACACGATCCGGTTCGTGGGACAGAATATGACCGAGATCTCGAAGTTCATCGAGTTCACGACGACGTATGGGGTCAGCATCACACCCTAGACCGGATCTGGCTCAGTCCTGACCGGTTACGTCGCTCCGGCGTTCCATCAGGACGGTGTCCCGCCACCGACCGTCGTGAAAGCGACCGATTCGGCTCAACGTGCCAACGACGCGGAAGCCGACGCGCTCGTGTGCGCGAATAGACGCTTCGTTCTCCGGGAAGATCCCAGAATGAAGCGTCCAGATTCCGGCGGCTTCGCTGTCACGGACCAGAGTCTCCATGAGGCGGCCACCAACCCCACGTCCACGAGCTGACTCGGCCACATAGACCATCACCTCGCAGACACCCGCATAGACCGGTCGCTTCGACACTGGACTGAGCGCCGCGAAGCCGATCAACGATCCGTCTTCGTCCGCCACCAGACGACACGCAGGATGCCTCGCCCGGTCCCATTCCTCCCAGCTTGGAGGCTCGGTTTCGAAGGTGGCGTGACCGCTTTCGATACCCTGCCCGTAGATCTCTCTAATCCGCGGCCAATCCGACTCGACGGCGGCTCGGACGATCATGCGTCGGGGTGATCCGGGGCCGCCCCCCCTTGGGAGTCGACCGACTCCCCTCGATCGGCACCAAGTGACGGGTAGTGCCACGCGAGTAGCGCCGCTACGGGGCCGCCCGCCCACAAGCCCACCCGGAGCAGCGTCTCGAACAGCGCCGGAAGTGCCAGAGCGCGTCGGAACCACCCCGCCGCGTCATCGACGAACCACGCGGCCACGACATAGAGCGCGAGCACGAGGCCCGCACGACGAAGCGCAGGTCCGTTCACCTCCCCAGGCCCGCGAAGAACCCGGAGATTGCCGAGAGCAGACCATCACGGTCTTCCACATACGGGAAGTGTCCACTGTTCAAGATCTGGAACCTCCCTTGAGGGAAGCCCTCGGCCAGTTCGCGCGACATCTCCACCGGCGGGACGTCGTACCGGCCGTGAAGAACGAGTGTCGGCACGTCGATGGATGGCAGGCGATCCCACCAGTCCAGCTCACCCAGACTGCCGCCTAAGAGCGCGGCGATGTCCTGGCCGTTTCTCGCTGTCGCGCTAGCAAGGTCGAGGTCGATCTGCTCGATGAGGTCTCGATCTCTCAGGAGCTGCCGGTACGCGACCCGGTAGACCTGGCTGAGCGTGGCGGGGTCCCGGGCAACGAACCCTTCCGTCGCCCTGAGGTCCGCCAACTCCGTGGAGTCTTCCAGGGTTACGCGCGCGCGTTGTCGATCGGCAGTCTGTTCTCTGAAACGGCTGCCTGGCTCGACCGGATTCATGAGGATGAGTGCTCGTGTACTCTCCGGAAACCGCGCAGCATACTCCATCGCAATCAGCGTTCCGAACGAGTGCCCGAGGACGCTTACGCGGTCATATCCGAGCGCCACACGTAGCGCCTCGATATCCTGCACGAACGAATCGAGGTTGATGGTCGATTCGAGGAGGTCCGCACTCGATCGCCCCGTCCCGCGCTGATCGTAGTAGACCACGGTATTCCGTGTGGCCAACGCGTCGAGGCCCGGCTGTAGGTAAGAGTGATCGAGCCCCGGCCCTCCGTGGACGACAACGATGGGGTCGCCGGTGCTGCCGACCACCTCGTAGAAGATCCGGGCGTCCTCCAGGCTCAGAAGCCCCTGCCGCGCTCGTTGCGCGCTCGCCTCGGATGCCCCGATCGCGAGGATCGCGATGCTCAGGGCAATGACCACAAAACGATCTCGTGCCTGACCTCTCAAACGTTGCCTCCCTCTTCGTCCGTGTTCACGGCCATGACTCGAGCCAAGCGCTCGACCTCCACAACCTTCATCCAACAACGCAAGACCCATACCCCCAAACCACCGAGGAGGATCGCGAGGGCGATCCCCGGGAAGCCTCCCCCCTGGGCGAGCCCCCTGAGGCCCTTCCACCCAATCAGGTAGACGGAGAAGAGCGGCGGAATGATGCCTCCTGCGACCGCCAATGTCATCCAGAGCCGTTTCGGCCGCGCGAACGCCTTCTGCACGATCCGGAGTCCATACCCAAGCATCGCGCCGCCAGCGAGTATGGCCCCGACCGGAACCCAGACCTCCGTACCGCGCACGAACTGCACGACCCCGACGAGGAAGAGGATGCCGACCGGAACGAACCCGCGGGCGAGGCGAGCGGCCATAATATCCTGAATGGCCTGCCCGATCACCTGTGCGGGTGCAGGATCACTCTCAGACGGCAGCGCTGGAGGGTTCATACTACGTCGCGCCCCCGGCGCTCACCCACGACGACTAGAAGCGGTTGTTGACGACGTTGTTGTAGATCGAGCCGAACTGGAAGGA
>JBDGVT010000073.1:0-28111 GCA_039585495.1 Gemmatimonadota bacterium
AGTCAGGATGTCACGGATGTCGAGAAGTACTTCGAGTTGGAGTTGGTCGCGCTGATAGTCGAGGTCGAGGCTGGCCATCTTCTCGGACTCGCCGGCCTCGTCGGCCGCGGTGAACGCGTCTCGATACACGTTCTCCAGGCTCTGCAATACACGGTCTCGACTACGCATCCCCTTCTCCTTGTCTCGGTCCGGACGCCGTCACGCCATCGTGAGAAGTCGCGCGCCCGGACCCGATTCATAATAGCCCCTTACGACGGTCCTCAGTTCGTCGGTCCGGTCCGTGAAGAAATGGTCGGCGGCCGAAATCCGCACGAGCGTGACGTGTGAACCGAGCGTCGATAACGTCGCGGCGATCTGCTCGCCCGACCCGGGTTTCCCGACATCGGCCAGGTATCCGTAGTCGTACCGGTCATCGAGCGCCACCGGCAACCCGAGACCGAGAAGCCCCACGACCCGATCCTCATCAGCCCCCACCAACAGCCCGACCATCGACCCGAACGAGAAGCCTCCGACGATCAACGGCAGATGAGGGTATTTCTGCTCGAGCCAGTCGAGCGCCGAGCGCACATCGTCCTGCTCACCGACTCCGTCATCGTGGCTGCCCGTGCTGGTCCCCACGCCCCGGAAGTTGAAGCGGAGTGTCACGAGGCCGGCGTCATTCAGCGCCTGAGCGGCACGGTAGAGCGCCTTGGTGTGCATGGTTCCGCCGTGGATCGGATGCGGATGGCACAGGACCGCAGCCCCGCGGGCTCCTTGAGGACCGCCTCGAGTTCGCCGTGCGGTACCTGAATTCTCACTGAGTCGACTCGGTCGGCGGGAGGGAAACGCCCGTCGGACGCCAACTTACGGCCGTGCACGGCGGGAGGAGCGCAGTTATGTTCAGCACACTTAAGTGACCGGTCAAGCCAACGGAGAGTAGGCACCGATGCACGCCTCCGAAGTGACACCCGAAGCGGTCGAACGCGCGAACGAGTTGTATTGGAATTCAGATCGCAGTGTGAACCAGATCGCGGAAGATCTCGACCTGTCCAAGGGCGCGCTGTACGGGATCCTCGAACCGGAGCCGGTCGGTCTCGGATGTCCTCTATGCGGCGACGAGGTCGCATGGGCCAACCGGACCGCGAAGGATCGGGAGACCCTCACCTGCGGCACGTGCGAATGGGATGGAAGCCCCGACGAGGCAGGAGCGATTCCGGACACACCCGTCGCTTCGGGTGAGGTCAGCGACGGGGACGAGGCGGACGACAGTCCGCACCTGCCGGCCAAGCTCCCACCGCCGCCGGTACCCGTGGCGACCCCAAGTATGAACACGATCGCCGGCGGGGCGCTGATTGGGGCGGCCGTGGGCCTCGCGCTCGTGATTTGGGCTCGCCGGAGGTGAGTGAGGTCGGCTCCTGATGGCCACCACCACCCATCGCGATCCCCGGAGCATCATCACGCCCGATGCGTTCGAGGTCGCAGAAGACCTCGTCGGGACGCCACTCGCCACGCCGCGCAGACGACTTGCCGCGCTTGCGATCGACGGCATCGTGATCAGCATCATCACGGCCGTGACGTCCAGCTTCGCGCTCATCCTCGGCGTGGTCTCGGCCCTGTTCTTCATTTGGGTCGGATTCAAGCGGACCAAGGTGAAGGGCAATGTCTTCGGTCGGGCCATGAGGGGATCCGTAGGATGCCTGGGCATCTTCATCGGTATCGTGACGGCATCGGTCTGGTCGGTGGTCGGGTTCGGAGACGGTGGCGACAATGAGGCGCCGGCGGTTGCCGCAACCGTGAACGGGAGCACGATCGGAGGGAACTCAGTCGCCGGCGAAGTCATCGGTGTACTTGTCGCGGCTGGGCTGAGGTCCGCATTCAACGAGGCGGAAACGATCGATGAGGCCGAACGGGCGGCTCGCGACTTCATCGACGGAGCCGACGAAATCGGCGTCTCCCGAGACGAGGCTCGCGACGTGCTGCTCGCGTCGATCCCGGAGGACGTGAGCTGGTCCGCCCAGGGTCCAGCGCTCATCGCCCGGCTTCTGCCCGACCCCGACGCAGGGTCGGCTGACGGCACCGCCGCCGCCGTTCTCGATGACGACATTGCCGAGCTCGTGGCGGACACGCTCCTCACCCTCGAGGGCCGGATCGAGGATCTCGAGAATGAGGTCGCCTCGAGACAGCGGGCGCTCGACCAGGTCAGTGAGGACCTGGCCGACGCAACCGGCGGAGGGCTGTTCGGGTGGGTCCGCACTCTGGCGGACCAACTCGGGTTCGGGTTCGGGTGGGCAGCCCTGTACATGACCGTCTTCCTCTCGTGGTGGAAGGGTCAGACGGTTGGAAAGCGTTTCATGGGCATCCGCGTCGTACGGCTGGACGGGGAACCCATCACCTGGTGGGTGGCGTTCGAGCGGGCGGGTGGATACGCGGCCGGAGTCGCGACCGGATTGCTCGGATTTGCCCAGGTCTGGTGGGACGCGAACAGACAGGCCATCCACGACCGAATCGTGGGCACGGTCGTGGTGAGAGAGGGAGCTGAAAAGGTGCTCGACTGGGAGTCCGCACTATGAGCGATGACGTCGTCGGGCCCGATGTGACCCACGAGGAGACTCCGGAGTGGGAAGCTCCGAAGGATCTGAACGGTCGTTTTGAACCTCGCCTCGAGATGAATGTCCCTGGTCGGCACAATCCGAAGCTTCGCCAGGTCATTTCCCTCGTGAACGATGACGAGGACCTGTACGGACTCTGGATCGCGGCAAACGTCAACGCAGTCGAGCGGCTCAACATGTCGGATCACGGGCCGGTCCACGTGAAGATCGTGATGAACATGGCGATCCGGATGCTGCGGCTCCTTTCCGGAGCCGGCATCGAAACAGGAGCGGAGAAGAACTACGGCCTGTCGTCGGACGACGCCGAGGTGATCGTCGCGCTCGCTGCCCTGCTCCACGACGTCGGGATGTCCATTCACCGCAACGACCACGAGGCCTTTTCGCTCTTCGTGGCACAGGACAAGCTCCGCGCCATCCTTCCGGTCCTCTACGGTCCGCGCGAAGCGACGGTCATCCGGTCCGAGATCCTGCACGCGATCATTTCTCACCGATCTGGTGGCAAACCACTAACGCTCGAAGCGGGCGTGGTCCGAATCGCCGACGCCCTGGACATGGCGAAGGGCCGGTCACGGATCCCCTTCGAGGCGGGCTCACTGTCGATCCATTCGGTGTCCGCCGCAGCCGTCGACTCGGTCTCGATCGACAAGGGGAAGGTGAAGCCGGTCCGGATCACCATCGAGCTTTCGAATTCCGCCGGCCTGTTTCAACTCGACCAGCTGCTCCGCAACAAACTGGACGGAAGCGGCCTGGAGGATCATCTCGAGATCAACGCGAAGCTCGGTGAAGAGGAAAAGAGACTCCTGACCGACTTCAGTCTCTAGGCGACCGCACCCTTGGAGATCCAGGTTTCGTACTCGCTGGCCTTTCTGGCCGGCCTCGTTTCGTTTCTTTCCCCCTGCATTCTCCCGGTGGTACCGAGCTACCTGGCGTTCGTCACAGGCCTCACCCTGGGTGACCTGACCGACGGGTCCGTCTCTGGCGTGCGTCGGCGCGCAATCACCAACTCGGTGCTTTTCGTCGTCGGATTCGCACTCGTGTTCATGACGCTCGGCCTGGTGGCGACCGCGTTCGGCACGGCCTTCGCCCGGTCCATGCCGTGGATCAATCGGTTCGGGGGCGCGGTCATGGTCGGGCTCGGCCTCTATGTCATGGGCGTCGTGAAGCTCCCGGCACTCTCGCAGGAGCTTCGTGTACATCTGCAGTCGCGACCGGCGGGTGCTCTCGGCTCGTTGGTCGTCGGGGTGGCGTTCGGAGCGGGTTGGACGCCGTGCATTGGACCGATCCTCGGCTCGATCCTACTCTATGCGAGCCTCGAAGCGACGATGACGCAGGGGATGCTGCTTCTCGGTACCTACGCGCTGGGTCTCGGAATTCCCTTCGTCGCTTCGTCGGTGGGCCTGAATTGGGTGCTCGCAGGCAGTGGGAGTGCGCGGAAGTGGATCGTGCCACTCCAGAGGGCGGCCGGAACCGTTCTCGTCGTAATCGGTCTTCTGATGCTGACGGGTCATTTTGCGAAGATGACCGCTTTTCTGGCCGGATTGGGCCAGCTAATAAACTTGGATCTACAATGAACTCGAGACTTCTGACGGCTTCCGTTCTGGCGCTCCTCGCCAGCGCTTCTTGCGCACCCGCGGCGCCTGAAGCGGCCACCGAGGATCTGACACGGTCGCTGCTGGCACAGCCCGGATCGTCCACCCCCGTGGTGGAAAGTCAGATACCCCAGGAAGGCCCGTTGCCGATCGAACAGCTCGGTTTCGATCGAGGGCTGGAGGAAGCTCCCGTAAAAGTGATCGAGATGTCGGACTACGGCTGCGGGTATTGCCGACAGTTCCATCAAGAGACCTTCCCCACTCTGCTCGCGGAGTTTATCGAGGCAGGGATCGTTCAGTGGAAGTTCACGCCCTACATCACGGGCATGTTCGAGAACTCCATCCCGGCGCAGGTCGCGGCGGAGTGCACCTATGTGCAGGATGGGGACGCTTTCGAGATCCTCAACACCAGGCTCTGGGCTGACCAGCCCGAATGGAAGGGAAGCGACGATGCGGATGCGTTGGTTCGGGGGTGGGTATCCGGACTGGGCATCGACATGGACACCTTCGACACCTGCGTCGAGGAAGATGAGTCGATTCCGCGGATCGCGGGGTCGACGGCGCTCGCCAGCCGAATCGGCGTGCGAGGCACGCCGACCTTCTTCGTGCTGGGGTATCCTCCCCTGCAGGGCGCCCTTCCGCTCGAGACGTTCCGCGAGCTCCTGACGCTCGTTCACGAAGAGATCACGAACGGTCAAGCCGGACAGTAACTCGAGGCGGTCTCGCCGATGCCTGTGAGGCAGGGATTCGTCAGCTTCGGAGCAGCCGTGATGGTGCTCGCTTGCGCGCCCGTCGCTTTTGCCGGGCCGGAGTGCGCGCCGGTGCGTGTGGGCATTCAGCTTCCCGCCGAGCTCGACGAATCGAGTGGCGCCGCGGTGAGCATCCGTGACCCGGACGTCATCTGGACGCACAACGACGACGGTTCTGTGCTCTACGCGTTGGACCGAAGCGGTGTCATCCGTACGAGGCACGACCTCCTTCCGCGGCTCCGTGACTGGGAAGATCTGGCGGCGTCCGCGTGCGAGGTACACGGATCGTGTCTCTATGCTGCAGATACGGGTGACAACGCCGAACGTAGAGGGGACGGACATATCCGGTTGATTCAGATGCCAGAGCCTCCGACCTCCGGCGATCCGACGGAGATCCAGGGGGAGGTATTCCCGATCCGCTTACCGGACGGGGCGCGAGACATCGAGGCGCTCGTGGTTCTCGACCCGAGCCGGATCTTCCTCGTGACCAAGGGGCGGAACCATGCGATTACCGTGTATCGTTATCCGCCGCCGCTCAGGCCGGACACGGTGACGCTCCTCGAGGTTCAGCGACTCACCAACGACGCGGCTCCTCTAGGCGATCAGGTGACAGGCGCTTCGACCAGCCCGGACGGTACAGTTGTCGCGATCCGGACCTATCAAGCCCTGCAGTTCTTCCGAATCGAGGCCGACACGTTAGCGCGCATCGACGACGGCCTCGTGAACCTGAGAACCCTTCGGGAGCCTCAGGGTGAAGCGGTGGCGCTCGGGTCCGACGGGCTTGTCGTGATGACCTCGGAAGGTGGTGTCTTCGGCGGCGAGCCGGTGATGAACCTCCTGCGCTGCAGCGTCACCGCGTAGCCACGCGGCTCGTCCTTCGGCGCCCTGCCGGCCTCCCCGTCTGTGCTGGCATAATGCGTACGGTTTGTACAAACCGTATATAACGTTCCAACCTACGAAGGGGTCCACTCGTCCAAATCGGACAACATGGAGAAGGTATGGAACAGATCACGACCGCAGAAGCACGCAAACAAATGGCCGAACTCCTGAACAGGGCGGCCTACGGTAAGGAGCGCTTCGTGGTGACGCGCCACGGCAAGGAGCTGGTGGCAATCGTGCCGCTCGAAGAGATCTCTCTGCTGGACAAGCTTCGCGCTCTTCTGTCGAAGAAGGAGTTCGAGGCGGCGCTTCAGGAAGTACAGGATGGAGACACCCGCTCCTGGACCGACGTTCGCCGCGATCTCGACGTCTAGAGACGCAGATGAGTGCTTCGCGCCCCTGGTCGATCGAGCTTACCCGGACGGCGATTGCCGCGCTCGGGGAGGTCGAGCAGCCGCTCCGGTCGCAAGTGGCCGCACGGCTCGACGATCTGGCATCGACCGGGCTGCCACCAGGAATGAAGGGTCATGCGAGTGGACGCGGTCCGATCGCGCTACCGGTCGGCGAATTGCGGCTGTTGTGCATGGAGGACCCGGAGGAGCGACGGATCTACATCGTGGCGCTCTCGGGTAGTCGGATTTCGGCCGGGGCGACGCTCCGCAAGCTCGCTGGCCACACGATGCCAAGATGGATTACTGATTGGACGGGAGGGGATGGGATGGGTTGGGTCTTGAGAGACATTCGTTTCGCGCTACGCTCGCTGCGGCGTAGCCCTGGTTTCACGACAACGGCACTGCTGACGCTCGCACTGGGAATCGGGGCCACGGCTGCGATCTTCAGTGTCGCGAACGGGGTCCTGCTGAGTCCCCTTCCCTACGGCGACGCCGACCGTGTGGTAACGATCTGGAGTTCGTGGAACAACTTCCCGGACAAGACGTGGGTCTCGGAAGCCGAGTACCGGCACTACTACCAGAACAACCGGAGTCTCGAAGACCTCGCGCTGTACAACCGCTTCAGCGTGAACTTCACGTCGGTCGAGAGTCCCGAACGAGTGGGCGCGTCTCAGATCACACCCAACACACTCGAGGTCTTGGGCGTGCAACCCGTAGTCGGACGGAGCTTTACGTGGGCCGAGGCTTCAGACTCTGTCTCGCCGATCCTTCTCGGGTATGCGCCCTGGCAGAGGCGCTTCGGCGGCGATCCGACCGTGGTCGGCCGGAATGTCGAAATCAATGGCAGCATGTACCCGGTTGTTGGCGTGCTTCCCGAGGGCTTTGCTCTGCCGGTGGATTATGGGCTCTCAGGCGCCGCAGAGGTCTTTTTTCCGCGATTTGTCGACCGGGAGTCGGTGATTCCCGTTCCCAATGGCGGTGGAAGCCACGGGGACTACGTCGTGGCGAGGCTGAGAGGGGGCGAAACGGCCGAGACGGCCCTGGCCGACCTGGAGAACACGCTCGAGCCCCTGCGCGCCGACGGGACATACGCTCCTGAAAGGAACTTCCACCCTCGTCTTTACCCCGTGAAGGCCGATATCGTAGGGTCTGCGCGGGCTACGATCATGGTTCTGCTCGCAGCGGTGGGCTTTGTGCTGCTGATCGCGTGTGGAAACGTGGCCAACCTGCTTCTTTCTCGCTCTGCGGTTCGCAAGCGGGAGGTTGCGGTACGTACCGCGATGGGTGCCAGCCGTAGCCGGATCCTCCGCCAGCTGATGACGGAGAGCCTGGTCCTGGCCGCGGGTGCGGGCGTACTCGGGCTCGTCTTCGCGTACGTCGGCGTGGACGCTCTTCTAGCCATCGACCCTGACGCGGTGCCCAGGTCAACATCGATCTCTCTTAATGGAACAGTGGTTCTATTTACGTTGGCAGCGACCGTGGGTACTGCGCTTTTGTTCGGCTTGGTCCCGGCCGCGCGGGTCGCTCACTCAGGGGTCGGGGCGAGCCTGCACGATGGGAGTCGGGCGGGTCAGGGCGGGGCAGGTGGTCAGAGATTGCAGGGGCTTCTCGTCGCCTCTCAGATGGCTATGGCCGTGATTCTCCTCACAGGATCGGGCCTGATGATGAAGACGTTCGTGAGCCTGCTTCAGGTGGACACCGGCATTTCCGCGGAAAACGTCCTGACCATGCGCGTCACGGCCGCGGCCGGCAGATATCCGGACGCCGCTTCCGTCGTCGGGTTCTACGACCAGCTGCTCGACCAGATTGAAGGGATCCCGGGCGTACAGCGTGCTTCGGCAGCCCGTTTGCTCCCTCTGGCGAGCACCATGGGTGACGCTGGTTTCCGTCCGGTGGACTATCAGCCTGGTCCGAACGAGTCGACGCAAGCGGATTGGCAGTGGGCGATGCCCGGATACGTGGAAATCATGGGGATTCCGCTCCTCGAGGGCCGCACGCTGGAGGATGCCGACAGGGCCGACGGCGAGTCCGTCGTTCTCATCAACCAGACGCTCGCGCGCAAATACTGGGGGGATGACAGCCCGATTGGGGCGCAGGTACAGGCCTTTGGGCTGACCAGCACGGTCGTGGGCGTGGTGGGAAACATCCGACACAACGGGATCCGCAACGAGGCCAAGACGCGGTTCTATCGGCCGCTAAGCCAGGCGACGGTTGCCACGCGGAGCATGACGTTGGTCGTTGCGTCCGCGATCGACCCCAGAAGCCTCGTGGAGCCCATCAGGGCCCGCGTTCGAGCCATGGACCCCTCCATGCCCGTTTCGGACGTGCAGACCGTGGACGAGGTGATGTCCGCTTCGGTGGCTCAGCCTCGCTTCGGGATGATGCTGCTGGCCGCGTTTGCTTCCCTCGCGCTCACGCTGGCGCTGGTGGGCATATACGGGGTGATCGCCTACGCGGTGAGTCAGCGCACGCGCGAGATCGGCATTCGCATGGCGCTAGGCGCAGAGACAGGGCAGGTGATCGGGATGGTGGTGCGCCAGGGAATGGTCATGGCGATGGGGGGTGTGGCCCTCGGAACCGTGATTGCCTGGTTCATGACCGGCTGGATGTCGGGCCTGCTCTATGGCGTAACACCACAGGATCCGGCGACATTCTTCTCGGTCCCGGCCGTCTTCGCAACGGTCGCGCTGCTGGCTTGCTGGATTCCGGCAACGCGGGCGTCTCGCGTTAGGCCTGCCAGCGCGCTGCGTTATGAGTGACGACGGGGTGGATGACCGGATAACGATGGTTTAACGGTTACGGTTCGCGGAGAGTGCTCCATCGACACGACGATCTATATCGACGGCGACTCGTGCCCGGTAAAGGACGAGACGTACAAGGTTGCAAAGCGGTACGGTCTGAAGGTGGTGGTCGTGGCCGCCCAGTGGCTGCGCGTGCCGCCGGAGCCGTGGCTGCAACTCGAAGTCGTGAAAGAGGATGGACAGCTCGACGCCGCGGACGACTGGATTGCCGAACGCGCTGGCAAGGGCGACATCGTCATCACCCAGGACATCCTCCTCGCGGGCCGATGCCTCGAGGCTGAGGCAAAGGTCCTGGGCCCTCGCGGCAAGCCGTTCACGCCCGATTCGATTGGAGAAGCGGTCGCCGGCCGCGAGCTCATGGCCGAGCTGCGCGAAATGGGGGAGATCACCGGTGGTCCGGCACCATTTCAGAAGCGCGACCGCTCGACGTTCCTGCAGAGCCTGGATCAGATGGTCAACGCCGTCCTAAGGGGACGCTGACCAGGCAGCAGCTTAGCGCCTTGCGACACGGAGACCTTCTGTTAGTCCAGAAGGGTGGCGAGACGGTCCGGAAGGGACGTGGGTAGCTGACGCTCGCCGAAGTAACGCCCGATGCGCTCGAGCGCCTCAGGGACCCTCGAGACTCCGAGCGACCGCAGTAGGTAGCTGAGGTCGGCATCGGCGTCCCGGGCAAGCTCCAGCTTCAGCGAAGCGGCTTTCATGGCCAGAACGTAGTTCCCCTGGGCCTCGTACACGCGGAGATTCGAACGCTCGAGGAAGCGACCCAGCCCTCGCCCTTCGGTGCCCAGCAGTCGCCGAACGGCTTCGTTGAGCCAATCCCGCGTCAGTTTCTTGTCCCGGGCGACCGCGTCCGCCGCGTCCCGGACGGCCCGTGTGGGCTTGAAAAGTGCCCTGATGTGGCGCGTTTCCGGAGCAGCGTCGAAGGCGATGATCATGACCGCGCCCCCGACGAGGCAGAGTTCGGCCTCGATGCCGAGGTCAGCCAGGCGGGCGTTCAGGGCCCCGAACGGGCCCGTGGGGGCGACGAGGGCTTTGACGCTGTCCGTCACTTCAGCGCCGCATGTCGTGAAGCGCGGCCACGAAGACGTTTCGGCGCTTGAACGCGAGCGGCGTGACCCTCATGAGGTGTGGCTGCAAGCTGGGCAGACGCCAGGCGAACGCCGGCTCCGGCAGTGGGTCTACAGTATGCGTCCACGCAGGCGGATCGACCCCCTTACGCCCAGCCTCCTGCTCCACCGCGGCAGCCAAGTAATTACGGAAGAGCAGCGACAAGCCGGATAGATCGGGCCCCGCCGTGGCCGCCGCGAAGCCGGTCACAGACAGGCCCGACAAGTATAACATGAGGTCGGACAACGCTTTAGGTGACAGCCCGGTCCCTTTGAGGTTCTCGATTCGAGACTCGAATTCCAGGCCCGCAGACGGCAGAACCGTAGCAAGTACGTACTCCGAGACGGACAGGCCGGCTTCAGCGGCCAGTCGTTTGAGCGAGTCCTTCTGGTCCGGAGTCACCCGTATCTGCAGTTGACTGGTCTTCGCGCTCATACTCCATGTATGACACCGTATTTTCAATATGTCAATACAATCGTATTGACATGACGATACGGCTCTTTTCCTGAAGGCAGGCCCGGAAGGAGCCGGGTCAGGGGAGCACTCGGGCCCCGCCGCCTCGCGCCATCGAGGCGAAGTGCACATCTTGGCTACCATGATGCCCCGACTCTTCGCTCTGACGCTTTTTGCTACCGCCGCTGTCGCTTGGCTGCTCGGCCCATCGGCGTTCGGCGCAGATGCACCGCCCGAACCGGCTGTCGTCCTCATGGAGCCGGAAATCACCTGGGCGCCCGAGCGCCCAGGCGAGGGAATGCTGTTCAAGGTCAAGGTGACGGCGTCCGAACACACGCCCGTCATGGGCGTCCGCGGCTCGGTGGCATCCGAGGAGCTGCATTTCCAGCGCGTCGACGACCGCGTGTTCGAAAGCGTTGCCGCGATCCCCGTCGGCTCCGACTCCACGGTCGTCGCCGCCATTCGCGTGGTTTACGCCAGCGGCGGGGAAGAGACGCTCGAGGAGAGAATCAGGATCACGCCGGGCACGTACGCTCATGAGGAGTTGAGTGTAGCCCCGCGGTTCGGCGCCCCGCCTGACTCCGCTGACCAGGTGCGGCTGGCGCGCGATCAGGAGATGGCGCGCGAAGCCTCACGCATCGCGCACCGCACTCCGCGCCTTTACACCGAAGAGGTGGTCATGCCCCGAGATGGCCGCGTCACGAGCGGCTTCGCCGATGGCAGGCGCTTCAATGGACAGCTCTCGAGTCGACACATGGGACTCGATCTGCAGGGCTTCCACGGCGACACGGTAGTGGCAGCGACGCGCGGCGTCGTGGTGCTGGTCGAACCGTTTCTCCTGGCCGGTAACATCGTCTATGTGAACCACGGGGCGGGAATCCTCAGCGCCTACTTCCACCTGAGTCGTCAGCTCGTAGCGGTCGGAGACACCGTCGAGGCCGGAACCCCGGTTGGACTGGTTGGCGCGACCGGGCGGGTGACGGGCCCGCACCTGCACTGGGTCGTGCGGTACGGGCGGACCAGCGTGGACCCGAGAAGTCTGCTGGAGATCACGGGCTCGGATTGAGCCGCGGTGGTGCCGGAAAGGGCTACCGCATCCCGGCCTGTCGCAACAAGTCCGTGAGACTCTCGGCGGTGGATGCATCTCTGAACGGGGTTCTCGAACGCAACTCCTCAACCGTGATCTGAGGATTGATCGCGAGGGCCTGCGCGACGTACTGACGAGCCTCATCCATACGACCGAGTGCGGCGTTGGCCTGGGCCAGAATCACCGCCGAGTGCATCGAGTTCGGATTGAGGGCGAGTGCTCCTTCCAGCTGAGCGATGGCCGATTCGTACTGTCCCAGAACGGTGTATGCCATACCCAGGACCAACGGGAAGTTGACTCCAGGGCGAGGATGGAGGTCCCTGCCGCGCTCCACGAACTCGATGGCCTCCTCCGTTCGTCCCGCAAACAGGAGCGTGAGGCCCAAGTCTCGTAGTGCGTCCGGATCGGTCGGACCCAGCTCCACCGCCCGCTCCTGCTCGGTGATGGCGGCATCCCACTGCCGCGTCCAGAGATATACATGAGCCAACAGCGTGTGCGTTCCTGGATTCGAGTCGTCCAGCGTCATGCTGGCCAGAGCCAACTCACGAGCTCGCTCCAGCACCTCCGGATCCTGGGTCCAAAGCTGCGCCCATGGCTCGTAATAGGTGAAACCAAGGCCGGTCATCGCATGGGAGTACTCGGGGTCCGCCTCGAGGGCTCGCGTAAACATCACCCGAGCCTGCTCGTTGGCATCCTGCTCGAACTGCTTGTAGTACCACCAGCCGCGCATCGTGTGGTCGTAGGCTCCGAGGTCTTCGGTCGGGTGGGTCGCGAGGCTCGCTGCGTCCGCAGGGGTAAGGGTCACACGAAGGGCCTCGACGATCCTGGCCACGACTTCGTCCTGGACCGAAAAGATGTCTTCTGAAGACCGATCGTACCGGTCTGCCCAGACGTGTGTGCCCGAAGCGGTTTCGACGAGCTGAGTGTTGATGCGCACCCTACCATCGGCCTGACGCACACTTCCCTCCACGATGTACGCCACGTCCAGCTCCCGACCAACCTGCGGGATGTTCAGGGGCTGACCCTTGTACGCGAACGACGAATTGCGTGCCATCACGACGAGCCCCGAGACCTTCGAGAGGTCCGTGATGAGGTCTTCGGCGATGCCGTCGCTGAAATATTCCTGTGCCGGATCCTCGCTCATGTTGTCGAAGGCGAGGACAGCGATCGTGGGTCGTGCAGTCGACGCCACCGGGCGTGCGCTGGACGACCCATCGCGCGAGTCAGCGAGATAATTCAGCGCCGCGAATCCGCCAACTACGGTCGCCAGGACCAGAGGAGCGGCAACGGTCACCAGACGCCGCCGTCTTGCA
This sequence comes from Gemmatimonadota bacterium, assembly GCA_039585495.1. GTDB lineage: Bacteria > Gemmatimonadota > Gemmatimonadetes > Longimicrobiales > Gaopeijiaceae > UBA2589. The sequence goes on from JBDGVT010000073.1 coordinate 12,959, forward strand.
TGCCTGGCCGGCGGTCGGGCTACCTCGGTGGACGGGGGATCCAGGAGCAGTCGGTAAACCTCCACGTCACCGTGGATGTTCTTGACAGCGTGCTTACCGAGGTACTCGTCCCACAACGTCATCTTGTTCCGGATGTGCTCGTAGACCGTCCCCGAGATACAAATACCTCCGGGGTCGGCCATGCCCTCCAGGCGAGCGGCGATATTCACACCGTCGCCGTAGATGCGATCCCCCTCGGCAATGACGTCCCCGAGGTTGATGCCGATGCGGAAGTCCATCCGCCGGTGGTCGGGCAAAGTAGCGTTGCGGGATTTGAGGACTGCCTGGACCTCGAGCGCGCACTCCACCGCGTCGACCACGCTGGCGAACTCCGCGAGGATATTGTCTCCGGGCGTGTCGACGACCCGACCCCGATGATGCTGGATGAGCGTGCTCATCACCTCGAGATAGGCCCTGATGGTGCGAACAGTCGCTGCCTCGTCGTCGCCCATGAGGCGACTGTACCCGACGGCATCGGCGCTCAAGATGGCGGTCAGCTTTCTGTCGAAGCCCTCGGACATCAGGCGATTCCGTCCTTCATTGTGTCGAAGCCGCGAGCCCAAGCCCGCAGCATGCTCAGCTGTTCGGTACCTGCGCCTTCAGATCTTCCAGCCAGTTCTCGATCACGATCAGCGATCCATTGGTATTCGAGCCACCCGATCGCACGAACAGGAAGCGCTGCCCGTCAGGAGACACGTCCCAGCGGTCATTATCGAGATCGCCCCAGAGGAAGAGTACACTCTGCTCGCCCGTTTCGAAGCTCGATCCGGGTTGGATCGGTACGGAGACCATTGCCGGGGCCGCGCTCCGATAGAACAGCTCCTCTCCGTCGGATGCCCAAATAGGCTGCTGGCCACCATTCGAGGAGATGAGCGTCCGGGACTCGTTCACCCCCGGGAATGGCCGAACATAGACGTCCGGACGGCCCGTCTCGTCCGACGTGTACGCTAGCCACCGTCCATCGGGCGAGAGCGCAGGCCAGTATTCGTCGAATCCCTGATCCGCGACGAGAGGCATGGGTACGCTGTCCGTCGCCGGCCTGAACCCGTAGATGTCTTCTCCGCCTCCGTCGTGCTCCATCGTGAAGACGAGCCACGTGCCGTCCGCTGACCAGACGGGTTCGTTTGCCCGTCCGGGTGCGTCCAGAAGCAGCTGCGTGGCAGCGCTCCCATCCGCCCTCCTTTGGTATAGATCCCGACCGCCCCGATTCGATACGAACGACACGGAACGGCCGTCGGGCGTCCAGACCGGATCGGAGTTGGAACTCCCCTCGAAGCTGAGTCTCGCCAGAGGTCCTCGATCGAGTTGCTTGATCCATATGTCCGAGCGCCCGGCTCTCGCATCTCGAATCGTGACCGCCAGGCGATCGCCGCTCGGAGAGAGCCGGAGAGCGGAGAAATCTTCGAGCCCTCGCGATCCACCCACACGATCTCGTCGACTCCAACCGCTCCGGCCCCTGCCAGATACATGAGCGTTCCGGACGCCGACAGCGTGATGTCCGCTCCCGACCTGCCGGAGGCGAGCACGCCATCGAGGAGCGGGGTTGCGGGGCCCGTGAGGACGAGGCCGTCCTGATCGAACGGGGCAGCGAGCACGGCACCGTCACTCCTCACGTAAACCAGGTGGCCGGTCGCCGCATATTGCGCGAAGACCCCCCTCACGAGGACCTCATGCTCGCCCGTCGATAGGTCCAACACTGCGATCGCCGGCTCGTCGGCTCGCCGCAGGATCACGAAGAGCGCGCCCTTGCCGTTGGGCAAGGTCACAGGGAACCGGTGGTCCAACTCACTGCCCTCTTGGTCAATGGTAGTGACCGTCTCGACGTCCCCACCGGTCTCAGAAACTCGGGCGACTCCGCCCCCCCTCCGATGCGAGAAGTACAGGTATCCGTCGCTACCCCATGAGCCACCCCCAAATCCGATCCCCGTTGCCAAGGTCACGGGCGGCTCACCACCCAACGAGACCACCTTGAGCTCCCCTTCCTCGGTCACGAACCCCACCCTCCGGCCATCCGGAGAGAAGAACGGCTGGAACCCCGCATCGGTTCCGATGAGGCGCCGCGCATTCAGGAGGTTCCGCTCACGCAGCCAGAGCTGTAGCCCGTTCTCCTCCTCGTTGAATCCCACGTACACGAGGCGAGAGCCATCAGGGGAGAACGCGATACCATTCCCGGCCGCCTGCGTGAGCATGTCCTGTCCCTCAGGGACGGAGAGCTCGTAGCTGATCACCTGTCGCGGGGCCTCCGGGCGAAGGAGAGCCCATGCGAGGGCGCCCGACAGCATCAGCGTCAGCGCGGTCGAGGCGATCGACAGCGGATTCCAGAGGCCACCTCTTCCGGTCGCGACACCGACGGCGGTCTCCCCGTGCCGGAATCCGGGATCGGCCAGCGCCCGCGCGAAGTCCTGTGCGCTCGGGAAACGATCGGCCGACAACCGCTCCAACCCCTTCCGGATCGCTGCATCCACATTCATCGGGATGGACGCACGAGCCTGGGTCGGGGTAGGGGCGTCCGCGGTCAGGATCCTGGCCAGGACAGCCTGGGCGCTGCCGCCCGTATACGGAGGCTCCCCGACGAGCATCTCGTAGAGCACACACGCCAGCGAATACACGTCGCTCGATGCGCTCGGCGCACGTTCGGCAGACGCCTGTTCGGGACTCATGTAGTACGGGGTGCCCATCGAGAGACCGGTCTCGGTCAGCCGTCCGCCTCCCGCGGCGCTCACCGCAAGCGCGATCCCGAAGTCGGCCACCAGTGGACGACCATTACTGAGAAGGATGTTCGCCGGCTTGATGTCTCGATGGATGATGCCCTGCTCGTGGGCCGAGTGGAGTGCCTCGGCTACGTCGGTCGCGATCCTTACAGCCTCATCGACGGGAAGCTGCCTCTCGCGCTCCATTCGATCCCTGAGCGTCTCTCCCTCAACAAAGGGCATCACGTAGAAGAGGTAAGAGTCCGCCTCACCCGAATCGAACAGCGGGAGGATATGGGGATGCTGGAGGTTGGCCGTCGTCTTGATCTCGGTCAGAAAGCGGTCGGCGCCAACGACCGCGGCCAGCTCCGGCTTGAGGACCTTCAGCGCGACCTTCCGCTCGTGCTTCAGGTCATCGGCGAGGTAGACGGTCGCCATGCCGCCCTCGCCGATCTCGCGCTCGATGCGGTAGCGGCCCTCGAGGGCTGTGTTCAGGCGGTTGATCGGGTCGGAATCGGTCATGCGCTCAAGATGCGGCTGAGATCAGGAAACCGCGAGAAGCTACGACAGGACCAACGGCAGCCCGACGCGATCAGGGACGGGTCCGGGTCTTCAATTCGGAACCAGCCGCTTCAGTTCTTCAAAGAAGTTTTGGATGAGGATGAACTGGGGCTCCTCGTCGCTACCGGCCTCACCGGCGTAGATGCGAGCCATGAGGAGCCGATCGCCGTCCGCGGTGACGTCGTAGAAGTTGTTGCCGTCCACGGTCAGGACGTCGGCTGGTATGGTGAACAGCGTCTCCTGCCCGAGAAGCGTCCCCGACGTCGGGTCGAAGGTGGCCGCGACCAATCCCCGGTCACCGTCCACGAAGAAGATCTCGCGACCGTTCTTCGCCCAGAGGGGCGCGCTTCCACCGTTCGCCGACACGCGGATCCGAGTGGAGTCTACGTTGGGGAACGGACGCAGAAACACCTCTCCGCGGCCCGTCTCGTTCGAGGTGTAGGAGAGCCACCTTCCGTCTGGGGAGATCTCCGGCGCTGCTTCGATGAAGTCAGGGTGCGCGATCAGGGGTACCGCCGCACTGTCGACACCGGGTCGGAAAGCCAGGATGTCTCGCTGCCCCACCCCCATTGCTGCGGTCGCTCCCGCCCTGAACACCAGCCACTCACCGTCGGGGCTCCAGGCCCCCTGAGTCAGGCTCCGCTCGTCGTCGAGCACCAGCACCGCATCGCCCGTCCCGTCCGCTCGACGCGTCCAAACCTGCACGTCTTCAAAGTCGGGGCCCGAGAAGTACGTGACGCTCCGTCCGTCGGGGCTCCAGATCGGGCGGTGATCGTCGTACTCCGAGAAGGTGATCCGCTCCTCCGGTCCGTCGGGCAGGTGTTTGATCCGGACGTCTTCGCCTCCATCAGTCGCGCTGTTGAATGCGATTCGGGTCCCGTCCGGTGAGAGCCTCCATCCGTAATTCGCGGACAGCGAAAAGGTATACCCCCGCTGCACAGGCTCCACGCTCCCGGAGCGGGAGACCCACACGAATTCGGACCGACCGCCACCCCCGAGCCCGGCCTGATAGATGAGCGTGCCAGCGTCGGACCATGCGAGGTGCACCGAACCGAAAGCACGAACGGCTACGCCGTGTGCGAGCGCGACAGGGGTTCCTATTCGCAGTTCGTCCTGATCGAACGCAGCGGCCATCAGCGTCCCGTCCTGGGTCACATACACGAGGTGTCCGGAGGGTACGTAACGAGCGTACACTCCGGGGACGAGCGTCTCATGCTTCCCGGTCGACAGATCCACCACAGCGATGTTGTATCGGCTCATGTCGCTGTCGGATCCGTGCGTGACCGTGAACAAGACCCCTCGCCCGTTGGGGAGCACCTGCGGCCACGCATGGGCCGACTCGTCGGCCAACGTGTCGATCGCGGTGACCGGCTCCATTTCGCCGCCGGTCGCCGGCACCCGCCCGAGCGCCGTAGAACTCGTGGCATACACGTAGTCGTCGGAACCCCAGGAGACCCCCCACCAATCAGTGGGCGTACCCGCAATCGTCAATGGCGGCGCCCCGGTCAGCGGGACAACCTGAAGCGTCCCAGCAATTGTCTCGAAGACAACCCGTTGGCCGTCGGGTGAGAACGCGGGGTTGGTGGCGTCCTCGGTGCCTTGAATGGGCGTCGCTTGAAGCTCATCACGACGCCGGTGCCAGAGCTGACGGCCCTGCTCGCCCATGGCTACGTAGACGATTTCAGCCCCGTCCGGCGAGATGGCTAGGCTCGTTCCGAAGCCATCACTCTCCTGTGTCACGGGCAAGTCGATATGGTAGCGACTGAGAGGTCTCTCGATCGGTCGGAGCATAGCCCAGCCGAGGCCCAGAGCGAGCGCCGTGGTCGTGCCCGCCAGAACCCCGATCATCCGCTTGAACGGTCGGAGGTCCGTCGCCACGCCCGCTCCCGCAGCTTCGCCGTGCCGGAAGCCCGGATCGGCCAACGCAGAAGCGAACGCATCCGCGCCGGTAAAGCGATCTGCGGGCAGCTTCTCCAGAGACTTCCGGACCGCGGCGTCCAGATTCGGTGGTATCGCAGGTCGGGTCATCGTCGGGGCGGGGGCCTGCCCCATCAGAATCTTGGCGAGGACCGCCTGGGCGCTCCCACCCGTATAGGGAGGCTCTCCGACGAGCATCTCGAACAGCACGCACCCGAGCGAGTAGACGTCGCTCGAGGGGCTCGGCTCCCGATCCGCAGACGCCTGCTCCGGACTCATGTAATACGGGGTGCCCATCGACAGCCCGGTCTCCGTGAGCCTGCCACCGCCCGCAGCGCTCACGGCGAGCGCGATCCCGAAGTCGGCCACGAGTGTCGCGATGGATGATGCCCTGCTCGTGGGCCGAGTGGAGCGCCTCGGCTACGTCGGTCGCGATCCTCACCGCCTCATCGACGGGAAGCTGCCTCTCGCGCTCCATTCGGTCCCTGAGCGTCTCCCCCTCCACATATGGCATCACGTAGAAGAGGAAGGAGTCCGCCGCACCGGAGTCGAAGAGCGGGAGAATATGGGGATGCTGGAGATTCGCGGTCGTCTTGATCTCGGCCAGGAAGCGTTCCGCGCCAACGACCGCGGCCAACTCCGGCTTCAGAACCTTGAGCGCGACCTTCCGCTCGTGCTTCAGGTCATCGGCGAGATAGACGGTGGCCATGCCACCCTCACCGAGTTCGGACTCGATGCGGTAGCGGCCCTCGAGGGCGGAGTTCAGGCGGGTGATCGGGTCGGGAGGGTTCATGCGCTCAACATGCGCCAGGGGCGGCTTCCCCGCGAGGGAACCAATCGACCCGATTTCTCGTCAGATGTAGTACGCACAACGAAGACCGCACGGATGCTGGAGCACTGCGGATGATCACCGAAGCACTACGCTGGTACGCCGAGAGCCTCTCCGCCTTCTGGGTCAGCTTCGCCGGGGGCGGGCTCCCCAGGCTGATCGTGATGGCCTGTTTGATCTACTGGATCTTCTGCAAACGCGGGCGGGGATGCTGCCATGGTGGCCGTCGGGGATGTGGATGCCGGTGCCGGTGCTCGCACTGCGGGTGCCGGTGCGGACGCTGCCCGTGTGGAGAAGGTGACCACGACGACGGGCACGAGGACGCGGAAGACGCGACGGAGTAGGGACCCCACATGGGCAGGGCTTGACCCGAGATCGGTGTCTGATTAGATAGTTGTGTATGACAACTACTATTGATACACAGCTCGCCGCCGACGCTCGGCACCTGTCCGAGGCGCTGAGTGAATTGATCCGGGTCGTTCAGTTCCGCGATCGCGATCGCGCCTGCTGCTACGACATCAGCGTGAGCCAGTGCTACGCCCTCAAGGGTGTGGTGGACGCCGGAGCGCTGACCATCAACGACCTCGCCGGGCATCTCTATCTCGACAAGAGCACCGCGAGCCGCATCGCCAACGGGCTCGTCGAGCGAGGCCTTCTAGCCAGAGCACGGGACGCTGAAGACGGTCGGGTGGTCAAGCTCGTGGCCACCCCGGAGGGCCAGGACGTGTGCGGACGGATCGAGACCGATCTCACCTTCGAGTACGCCGAGCTTCTCGAGGAATTCGACCCCGACGTGCGTGCGGCAATGGCCACGCTCCTGGGCCGGCTGGGCCGCTCGTTCGCGTCGAGGGTCGATTCGACGGGCGGCAGCTGCTGTGTGGTTCGCTAGTGGGACGGCGACTCGACTTTATTTCAACCAATAGTTGCGTTTGACAACCACAGAGAGAGGAACGATGGATGCTCATAGCGCAGGAGATGTGAAGCAGGCGGTACGCGAGCGGTACACGCGCGCAGCTACCGAAGAGACGGGTTGCTGCGAGCCCTCGTGCTGCGGTGACTCGGTCGCGAAGACCGCTGAGGAGATCAGCCAGGCCATCGGCTACTCGGACGCCGACCTCGCCGACGTTCTGCGGAAACCCGACGGCGATCGCTTCGCTCGCAGAGGGTCAGGTCGTCCTCGATCTCGGATCGGGTGCGGGAATCGACTGCTTCCTCGCCGCGAAACAGGTCGGTCCGACGGGAAAGGTCATCGGTGTCGACATGACGCCCGAGATGCTCGACCGCGCACGCACCAACGCCGAAGCCGGCGGGTTCGACAACGTCGAATTCCGACTCGGCGAGATCGAGGCGCTGCCCGTCGCGGACGACAGTGTCGACGTCATCATCTCCAACTGCGTGCTCAACCTGAGCACCGACAAGGCTCGGGTCCTCGCCGAAGCGCACCGCGTGCTGAAGCCGGGCGGACGGGTCGTGATCTCGGACATGGTCTCGGATCGGCCTGTGCCCGCCGTGCTCGAGGGCAACCTGGATGCGGTGGCGGCTTGCCTCCCGACCTTCCGCGAGCAGTACATGCAGCAGTTCCGTGACGCGGGATTCGCGGACGTGCGCATCTCCGACGAGAAGCCCTATCCGGCCGGGTTCATCCTCGAGGACGCGGGCGTGCAGGAATTCGTGCAGGCTCACCCGAACGAGATCGCCGAGCTGACGAAGTTCGCGAGCTCCATCGCGGGCGCCCACTTCGAAGCGACCAAGAGCTAGAACACGGGCAGCCGGTCGGGCTACCTGGCCCGATCGGCGTTCCCGGGCTTCGCGACGGTTCTTCTTGTCGATTCGGGGAGGGACCCCCCAAGTTGGCGGCCATGACTGACGCGCTCCCTTCCGACAACGACACACCCGACGCGGGCCCAGAGGTATTCGTGGTGCAGGTGGACTGCAGCGTCGCGAGCACACGGCTGGAGTTGCTCGCTCGGTTGCGTCATCCCAAAGGCGACGGCCTGCACACTTCCTACTGGCGGTTCGAGACGAAGGACGCGGGAGCCGTGCTCGCCGAACGCAACGGGGGCGAGGTCATCATCCATGCGGACGTTTGTCGCGAAATGCTCGGAGAGGAAGTCTGACGGTGCACCAAGACCGTCGCGGTATCCAGCCAACTCCCGATTCCCGCTTACGCGTACTCCTGGCGCTCGTGTCCGTCGCCGCCTGTGGCGACACGACCATGGAGTGGGCAGGTGAGTCCGTACCTGAACCGACCCTGTTCGCCGAGGGCGTGGTTTCCACGGACGCGCGCGAATACGGCATCACGTTCACGCCCGACGGGACGGAGGCATACTTCACGCGACGCGACCGCAGAGGCCCGCCCAGCATCTACGTGACGCGCTTCGTGGAGGGCGGCTGGAGCGAGGCGGAGCTCGCGGATTTTTCCACAGATCGAGACGAGGCACCGTTCATAACGGAAGACGGGAGCCGCATGCTTTTTTCGTCTCGGCGCCCGGCACGCGGAAGTTGGGATCGCAGCGAGAATATCTGGGTCATGGAGCGGGGGCCCGAGGGCTGGGGCGACCCGTTGCCACTTTCCGGAACGGTCAATCAGCCTCGATCCGAGGTCGACGACTACGCGACCGGGACGGAGCTGGGGCCGGTTTTGCTGCCGAGTGGCCTCCTTCTTTACTGGACCCGGGCGGATGCCGATTGGGGCAGTGACCTCTACGTGGCCGAGCTGGACGAAACCGGCGCTTATGTGAACCCTCGGCCGCTTCGCATCAACTCCTATGGGGATGAGTCGAACCCGGCGATGTCGCCCGACGGCCGATACCTCGTCTTCCAGGGATACCGAGATGCAGACGGATTCGGCGAGCAGGACCTCTACGTGTCCGAGCGGACCGACTACGGATGGAGCGATCCCCGTTTGCTACCCGAGCCGATCAACTCGGAGCGGAGTGATGGCTACCCGAGCTTTTCGCCCGACGGTCGCTACTTCTTCTTTGCGAGCGACCGGGATGCGCGCGGTGGGTACTACGACATCTACTACGTGGACTACGAAGCGCTGGGACTGGAGACGACGGTCCGCTAGCCGGGCTACCTGAGCAGGCCGTCCTCCGCCAGGAGCTCTCTCAAGCGCTCCACCCGTCGGCTGTTCACCCCCAGGTCCGACCTTCCCAGCCGAGAAGCCGATCGCACGATCAACTCACGGTCATCGGTAAGCAGCAGCTCCACGTCATCCACGAATCGCATGAAGCGTGAGCGCTCCTCGGCATGCAGGTACCGGTCGGCCCGGGTCACGATCGACAGGCGCGGCATCGCCTCGACGACCGCCTGCACTCGATCGACCAGCGCTCCGTGCTCGATGCCTTCGGTCAGCAGAATGGGCTGCGTTCCTTCCGGGTGTCGGAGGCCCGTGTGCACACAGTTCGGCGTGTCGGGGCACGGTGCCAGCGACCCCTCTTTGACGCCCAGGCCGTCGGGCATCGGCGCGCTACAGCCTCCCAAGCCCCACACGAGAAGTGCCGTCATCGTAACCGAAAGCGCACGCGCTGATTCACGCACACGTCAATGTGTGTAGATCATGATCGCGCCGTTCGCTGCCGACTGCCCGAAGCGGAACTGCGCGTTGACCGGCGAGAGGATTTCGATGCGGTCGATGACCTCCGGATCGAGATCACGCAGGAACTGATCGGGATAGACGATGAGAACGTCATTCAATGCGACGGCCGCAGAGGCGCACCCCCCGTCCGGGAGTCTACGCCCCACCTCGATGCAAAGACCCGGAATCAAGACGCCGGTCAACTCGTCGAGGACATATCCGTCCCGCAGCCGAAGCCCGGGGGCATTCATCCTTCGCAGCAGGTCGACGGCTCCTTCCGCGCCAGGAAGAGCGAGTTCGATCGCCTCGCGCGACATCACGTCCGCCCGTTGGCCCGGGCTTACCAGATTCGTTTCAGCCGACCGGTTACGAGCCGCGATCACCAGTCCCTCAACCTCGAGGGCTTCTGTGGCCATGCGGACCTCGATCTCGACCGTCTCGTCCCCGAAGACCGTGACCGAATCCATACGCTCCTCAAAGGCCAGGTGGTCCGTGCTCACCAGATGCCGGCCCTGAGGCACGTGGTCCATGATGAAGTACCCGTCATCGTCGGTCAGCACGGCGCTGTTGGTACCGAGAACCGATACCACGGCACCCTCCACACCATCGCCCGACACGTAGTCTCGGACGTAGCCGGTCAACGTGCCCTCGGCGGACACATGGAGCACGAGGTCCTGAAGACGACCGCGACCCGGCTCGAGGACCACCTGCACGCCCCGGCTCGACTGCTCGCCGAAGTGGGCCTGCAGGTCGAGCGTCACGTTCGTGGGCGCCTCGCAGATCCGGAAATAGCCAGCCTCGTTCGTGGTGGCCTCGACCGAGCGACCGCCCGAACTCCCGTCTACCGGCTGTGCAGTGACGATGGTCTGCGGGATCGGAACGCCCGTGAGCTCGTCCGTGACGAGTCCCGCCACGGCACCCGTGCCCGCAACCGCCAACTCAGTCAGGCACCACCCCAGCAGGAGTGTCTCCTCCGAAGGGATCGTCAGTTCGAGGTAGACCGTCTCGCCCGCTTCGAAGGCCACGGGGTGCGACATCGAACGGAGCCCGAGCTGACGGAGCCGGTCATGGAAGAACGAAACGCGGAAATCACCGGCCGGAACATCCGCGATGGCGTACCGACCCGCCCCATCCGACTCGCCGGCGATGCTCGTGCCGATGACGGCCACACGGGCGCCCGCCAGGGACTGCATGGCGGTGCTGTCGTACACGGTGCCATGGAGCAATGCGGTGCCCTCCGCCTGAGCGTGAAGCGCCCCCGCGGGACCCACCAGGCATGCGACCCAGACGGCCGCCGCCAACCATGCTCCCCTCGATCGTATCAAGACAGCTATCTCACGTACCTCTGGCACGAATCATCATCTTCCCGAACCCAACCCCCTCGGCGTACATGGTATACGCATGAAGCCCGGGGTCATGTCCGTCAGCACTGAGAGTACATCCGGGGGGGTGACCTCGGACAGGACTTTCTAGCTCCAAACCTCGAAGAAGTCCACGTTTCCGGCGCCCGTTCCGGGCCCAGAGCTGCCCATCAGATAGCCGTGAAAAAGTGCGCGACACTCCTCGAGCAGGATCTCGCGCTCCAGGCGATCTTCGACGGCACGGAACTCCGCGTCGACGACGCCTAACACGGCCCTAAGTCCCAGTCGGACCGCTAGTTGAGGGCTCTCGTGCTCGATCTCCTCTTCATGTACCATGAGGATGTCCGCGAGCCCGACCAGGAGCTGGCTCCGAAAGGCGTCGTACGCGTCATTCTGCCGCCCCGTCGCCCAGTCCAGCGCCTTGAGGTACGCGGACCGGGAGCGCTGAGCATCGATGAGGAGGCCGACGGAACCCTCGATCACATCCGCGAGCTCGAGCTCACGCCAGTCGCGTGACGCGAGCCTCTCGTTCCACCGATCGAGGGCCTCCGTCCAGACACGCTCTCCGAGATAGTCGAGGAGATCGTCCTTGCCCTTGAAACGAGCATAGAACGAGCCGACGGAGGAGTCGGCCTTGTCGACGACCGCGTGGACGGTGAGTCCAGCAGGTCCCTCCGTGGCCAGAAGCTCCAGCGACGCAGCGACGATCCGCTCCAGGGTTCGCTGAGAGCGGGTCTGCTTCGGCGCGTTGAGCTGTGCGACTTTGGGCGTGTTTCGCATATCGAAATAGAATAGAATTCTAGTTCGATTGTAGTGGGTTCGTTCACTCGTTGCAACCTGCCCACCGCTCCCGTGGCGCCCCCGGCTAAAACCGGGACCGAGACCGTGCCCGCGGCGTCATCAATGTCGAGACGGGTCCCGTGAATTCTCAAATCGGCGATGACACCTCGATGACGGCGCCGTGATAGCGTCTGAGTGAAGAACCGGCTCCCCCCCGACCCGGAGTCAAAGCCATGACGACCACCTCTCAATTGAGCCTCCTCTCCCACCCTTACGACCGCCTGGTGCCTCTGACCGGCGGACGTAAGGAAATGCGAGCTGCAGCACGCATCCCCGGTTCAGCGTTGATCTGGTCGATGGCCGAGGGCAACTATGCCAAGACCCGCCCGACCGTCGAAGGCCGCCCCGGTGGACTGGCGCTGATCGCCATTCTGCCACGAACCGACGTGATCGTTGCGCACCCCGACGTGATCCACTCGGTGCAGCAGTGTCGTCCGAACGGCCTTCTTCCGTACCACGCCGCACCAGTGCCTGGTGACCTCGCCCAGGTGCTTCGCCGACCGGCGTCCGATCTTCCCGCCGACATCACGGATTATCTGACTTGGCGTGGGCTCATCGTCGACCGGGAAACGACGCACCTGATCCGGAGAATCATCGAGTTGTCCGCCGAGCTCCATTCGATCACGTCACTCGCTCGCGGCCTGTATATGAGTCGGCGAGCCCTCGGACGTCGGCTCAGGACACGCGGGTTGCCAGTGCCTTCGCATTGGCTGCAATTGTCCAGAATGCTCAGGTTGGCGTCGCGCCTGCAGAACAGTGACGCGAGCGTCTTCACGACCGCCTATGAGTTTGGATATCCGGATGGATTCTCCGTGAGCAACCAGATGTACCGCCTGATCGGCTATCGTCCGAGCCACGTTCGGGAGTATCTGGGCTGGGAGTGGATTCTGGAGGCTTGGCTCCGAAAGGAGGCCGAGACCGGAGGTCTCGGGATCATCGCGACCCAAGAGATTCGTGAGGGGGCGAAGTCCACGCCGGCATCGCTCGACGTGCTTCCCACACTCCGACGAGGACGAGTCGGAAATCGCAGGAGGTCGGTCGCTTGAGTCATGACGGGCCAGGCTTCAGGGTCAGCCTGTTCGGCACCTCCCGCGTGGTCGGGCCAGATGGAGAACGCCCTCTCTCGCCTTTCCAACTCGCGCTGGTCTCCCTCGTCTACGCGGAAGGATCGATCACCCGTCCCGATGTCGCTCGAATTCTCTGGAATGCGGAAGCCGATCCCACGATCAGGCAACGGATTCGCCAACTTCGCCACGGGATCAAGCGAAGGCTCGGAGGGGACGCGCTGGACGCCAAGGGCGACGCACTGCTCGCTCGGGGAGAGTATGCCTCCGACATAGAGGACTACAGGACGGCGATAGATTCGCAACAGTTGGTCGTGGCCACTCGACTCATTCGAAACGGGTTCTTGCTGGACCTCAACCCAGGCATCAGTGATGCGTTCGACGACTGGCGGGACTCGTTCTCCGCGAGCCTCGAGCGTGGACTCCGATCCGCCATCTCCACGACCTGGCAAGCAGCGAGCGGCGGCGGCGACTGGGTTCAGGCTCGCGACGCTGCCGAAGCGATGTATCTGCTCGAGCCGTCGGATGCGGGGTCAGCGGTCCGCGTCATCGAGGCACGAGCCCGCATGGGCAAGCTCCGGTCGGCTGAATCGGCATATGCCGAGTTCTGTGACTCACTGTCCGGTGAAGCGGTCCCGAGTGACGTCGAAGCGTTGATGCAGCGCGTACGTCTCCTCGGTCCAGAGGATGACGGGGTTGAGGTGATTGATACTCCATTCGTGGGACGTCGAGACAGCCTGGACCGGTTGGCGAACGTGGTGGCCAGTGTTCGAGGGGGATCCTTCTCTTTCGCGTTGGTTGTCGGTGAATCCGGGATCGGAAAGACAAGACTACTTGGTGAATTACAACGAACCGCTCACCTCGAGGGCTTTCGCTGTTTGAGGGCCCAGCCTGTGGAGCTTGAGCGGCGGATTACGCTCAATCCAATCCTGGACGCTCTCAGCGACGTAGACATCGAGCCGCACCTGGACGCGCTCGGCGAACCGTGGAGAACCGTGATTGGGACGCTCCTGCCGGCAAACAGCCTGCGATTCCCGGTTGGGAAGCCACCTCCCATCGAGGAAACAGCGCTCTCGCGGCGGCTGCTCGACGCGATGTCTCTACTCCTCGAGCGCATTGCTGCCGAGCAGCCGACCATTCTGTTCCTTGATGACATGCAATGGGCTGATGCCACCACGATCGCCGCTCTGCAGTTCTTCCAACGCAGGTGGGGAGCGTCCGCCTTTGGCGTCATTGCGGCAGCGCGACCAGAGCTCATTGACCCCAAGGATCCGGCCGCGAAGTACCTGGCCGGCGACGGTAGTGTGCCTGTTACCCGAATCGAACTCGGGGAACTCTCCGAGGGAGAGGCACAGCTACTCGTTGGATCGCTGGGTCAGGATCGCATCGGCGACGAGACCACGCGGAAGCTCTTCGAACTGGCGGGCCTCAATCCGCTGTACCTCACAGAACTCACGCGGGACTTCCTCGCAGATCGGCTTCACTTCCCGGAAAATCCAGAGGACAGCGTCCGCATCCCGATCTCACTGAAAGAGATCCTCGCGGCCCGGACGCAGAATCTCGCTAGGGAAACCATGGCGGTCGCCAACCTGCTCGCGGTAGGTGCGAAGCCGATGCGCCTCACCGACGTCGCCGCGATGCTGCAGATTTCTCTGGACCTGGCCGCCGACGCCGCGGACGACCTCAATGGCGCCGGCCTCGCCGGATTGGACCGTGATCGGGTCTGGATTCGGCATGACTTATTTCGGAGCGCACTCTACGCAGAGATGAGCGAGGCTCGTAGAGCGGTTCTTCACCGGAAGCACGCGGAGCATATCGGTGCTGATGGGTCAGAAGATTCTGCGGGCTCCCTGTCGGTCCACTATGACCACGCAGGCGAAACCGAACTGGCGGCGAATCACGGATGGATTGCCGGCGAACGCGCGATGGAACGTGGAGCGGTCGCTGAGGCAGCCCACTTCTATGAAGTGGTGACCCGAAACGAGCAGGCCCCTCCGCGCCGAGCGATCGCGACCGCCAGGCTGGCCACTGCACTTCACCTGAATAGGGATATCAGCCGAGCGAACCCGGCCTTAGAACTCGCGTCCACACGCCTGCGTGCAGCCGGGATGTCTGACCGTGCTCGACGAATGGACATCCGCCGCGTGGAAGGACTGTCTGAGGCTGGCGATACCCCCACCGAGGACCTGATCGAGCGGCTGGGCGCCATCAAGAGCGACGCGACCGAGGCCGAGGATTGGGAGGCGGTCGCGTTGGCGCTGGACGTTGAGCT
>JBDGVT010000074.1:0-13700 GCA_039585495.1 Gemmatimonadota bacterium
GAGCGTCGCGCCCGCTTCCTGCGCATGAGCCAGCGCGGCGTCGATGTCGTCGACTTCGTAACAGATGTGGTGGAGCCCCTCCGCACCCCGCTCGTCGATCCACTTCGCGAAGCGCCCGTCGGGCACGGTGGACTCACAGAGCTGATACTCGATGCCACCGAGGTAGAAGAGCGCGACGCGATTCTTCGACTTCGGAAAGAACTCGATCTCGGTGTCGGCGGGAACGTGCAGGAAACGTGCATAAGCGGAGAGCGCTTCAGCGGCGTCCTTCACCGCGAAGGCCATGTGCTTGACCCCGCGCACGTTCGGATTGTCTGATTTCACGGCTCGTCCCTCGTGGTGGTCTCGTTGGCGGTTGGTCTCATTTCATGCGGTCGGCGCTACGCAACGGAGTGCTCGGCGCGAATGGACTCGACCACTCCGGCCATTCGGCCGAGCGCTTCCTGAATCCGAGGCACGGGTTGGGTCAACGACAGGCGCGCGTAGTCGTCCGTGTAGTCTCCGTAGACCGTTCCGGGGAAGATCATCACCCGACCCTCGGTGAGGAGCCGCTCGCAGAACTCGGCGGCTTCGACGCCGGTTTCGGCGACCTTGGCGTAGACGTAGAACGCGCCCTGGGGCTCCGCGTACGGAATGCCCAGCTCGTCGAGTCCCGCACAGAGAACCCGGCGGCGCTCGTCGAAGGTCTCACGGATGGTCTCGACGCACTCCTGCGGGCCAGTCAGGGCCGCGAGCGCGGCGTGCTGGCCCACAGCGGACGTGGAGATGGCGAAAGCGTGGTGGATCTCGGCGAGCGCCGGCATGAGGTCGGACGGGCCCGCGAAGTAGCCGACACGCCAGCCGGTCATGGCGTACGCCTTCGACACACCCGACAGCGTGATCGTACGGTCCCGCATGCCCGGTAGCGCGGCCACCGGTTGCGCACGATGGCCGTCGAAGACGATGCGTGCGTAGATCTCGTCCGAGACGACGATGAGGTCGTGCTCCTTCGCAACCTCACAAATCCGCTCGATTTCCTCGGGTGGGATCACCGTCCCGGTCGGATTCCCGGGATTGATGAGGATGAGGACCTTCGAGCGCGGCGTGATACAGTCGCGCACCATCTCCGCCGTCACCGTGAAGTTCGTCTCCAGCGACGTTCGGATCTCGACGAGCTTCGCCTCGGTGAGTTCAGCCGCCTGCAGGTAGGGGTTGTACCCGGGGCACGGGATGAGCAACTCATCGCCCGGATCGAGAAGCCCGAGGGCGATGATGAACATCGCCTGCTGGCCACCCGGTGTGACGACGATGTCCTCCGGGGCGTACCGGGCACCTCCGTGCTCGGCAATGTTGTCCGCGATCGCCCGTCGCAGCTCAGGGAGCCCCATGGGGTTGGTATAATGCGTCGCGCCCGAACCGAGAGCCTCCTGCCCCGCCCGGATGATGTGCTCCGGCGTGTCGAGATCCGGATCGCCGCGCCCGAGCTTGATCACGTCGGGAAGTTCCGAAGCGATGTCCAGCATTCGTGTGACGACGTGCTTGTCTTTCAGCTGGACCCGCTGTGCGAGTCGACTGCGACCGTCGGTCATGGCGAGGTCAGATTCCATAGATCTCGGAGTACTTCGACGAGAGGTGTTGGATGTAGAACGATGGCTCGAGCCCCTGCCCTGTCGCCTTCTCGATGAGCTGCTCCCGCGTGTAGCGGCGACCGTGCCGATGGACGTGCTCGGTCATCCACTCTCGCAGTGGTGCATACCGGGCGTTGGCGAGCCCGTCTCGCACCTGCTCATCCTGCTTTGCAGTGTGGAAGAGCTGCCCCGCCATCACGTTGCCGATGGTGTAGTTGCAGAAGGTCCCGACCTGGCCTGACGACCAATGCACGTCTTGAAGCACACCGAGTCGATCGTTCGGGACTTCGAGTCCCAGATACTCCTTCATCTTCGCGTTCCACGCCTCGGGCAGCTCCGCTACCCCGAGACTCCCATCGATGAGAGCGGCCTCGAGGTCCACGCGAAGCATGATGTGGAAGTCGTAGGTCAGCTCGTCCGCCTCGACCCGGATCAGGCCCGGCTCGACGCGGTTCACAGCGCGCCAGAAGGTCTCCGCGTCGATCCCGTCGAGCTGCTCGGGGAAGGTGTCGTGCAACGCCCCGTAGTTGAGCTCCCAGAACTCGCGGCTCCGGCCTACGTGGTTCTCGAAGAGGCGCGACTGACTTTCGTGTGCGCCGAAGCTCACGCCGCCTACGGCGTAGAGACCGATCAGGTCTGTGGCCAGAGGAGTCCGCGTATACGCCGGGTCGCAGTACTGCTCGTACATCCCGTGCCCGGTCTCGTGGAGCGTGCCGAAGAGACTCTTCGGCATCCACTCGTCGTTCGCGCGAGTGGTGATACGGACGTCGTTGCGCGTGAAGGAGATCTCGAAAGGGTGCACCGTCAGATCCAACCGGCCGCGATCGGTATCGTACCCCAGCTTACGCGCCATCTCCAGTGCGAAGTCCAGCTGTTTCTGCACCGGGAAGGGGCGCTGCAAGAAGTCCACCCGCGGTGACTCCTTCTCGCTGATCGCCTGCACCAGCGGAAGAAGGCCCTCTCGAAGCGCAGCAAAGAGGGGCTGGAGCGACGCCATGGTCTCACCCGGCTCGAACCGATACATCAAGGCGTCGTAGGGGTGCTCCTCGTATCCGATGCACTCCGCCATCTCACGATTCAGCTCGAGTGTCTCCTCGAGCACCGGCGCGAAGGAGGCGTAGTCACTCTCCTGTCGAGCCTTGGCCCAGATGTGCTGTCCCTTGGACCCGATCTCGGCTCGCTTGTGCACCAGCTCGGCCGGGATCCTCAGGTGATAGTCGATCGCGTCGCGCACCTGAGCGCAGATCGTCCTCTCCACGCTGTCCGCAGCCAGGTCAGCGGTCTCGGCCTCGGCCGCGTCGAGCAGACGCCGGGTCTCATCCGCAACCAGGTGATTGCGGGCGAAAAGCTTGAGTGTGGCCAGCTGCTTCGCGCGGGTGTCCGCCCCGCCCGGAGGCATCATCGTCCGTGCATCCCAGCTGAGCATCGATTCGGAGCAGAGAAGGTCGTTAACCTCACCCATCCGCTCGAGTAAAGCGTTGTATCCCATCGAGTTGGCCTCTTCGTGCCGCGACCTGTATGTTGTCGACAATCGCTTGGCAACGTGCCCCGTGCCGGAGGGTGCTGTCAAGCGAACGGGCCGAGGTACGCATGAGCGAAGAACTGCGCTGGAATTTCGACGACCTGGTCCAGATGGCGGTGACCGGACGGGTAAGTCAGCCCACCATTCGCCGGGGTGGTTACACGCCCTGGCCGGACGGAACAGGCGTCATGCTCCCCGGGATGTCGGGCATCGTTTACAACGCCCGCGTCGGTGATCGCGCGTTCGGGTGGGCGGGCGACCACGTCGAACCCGGTGTCTCCATTGCGAATGCCGACGAGCGGGCCGATTACGCCCTGCACTACCTGACCTGTATCGGGAACGAGGCGGAGGTGACGACCGGCCTGGCCAGGGGCGCCCGCGGCATCGTTACCGGAGAACATGCCCGCCTGCTGGTCGACTTCCCGCCCGAAACGCTCGAGGAGATGACGATCGGCGACACGGTCCAGATCGAGAGCTGCGGCCGGGGATTGAGACTGGAGAACCACCCGGATATCGAGTTCAAGAAGACGAGTCCCGCGCTCGCCCGGGCGCTCGGGCTGAGTGTGACGGACGGACGGGTGAGCTGCCCGGTGGCGATGGAGCTCCCGGCGCGGATCATGGGATCGGGGGCCGAGCTCAACTCCGAGTTCGTGGATCAGGATCTCATGTCCGGCGACCGGGCCCTCATGGCCGATCTCGGGATCGACCAGATGCGCCTGGGTGACCTCATAGGGATCCGAGACGTCGACCATCGATTCGGCCGCTCGTACCGCAAGGGATGGACGGCGGTCTGCCTCTGCATCCATGGCGACTCGGTCATGACCGGGCACGGGCCCGGCATCCTGACCCTCATCACGGGTCCCTCGGACCAGCTCGACTTCCACATCGACCCGACCGCAAACATCGCCGAGACACTCGGCATCCGGGGGAAACCATGACGCGACGCAACGACCTCGCGACGAACGAAGTGGATCTCGTCTCAGTCTCCGTGGCGGGTACCGTCGCGCATCCCGGCTTCCCCGGCTTGCCGGCCGAACCGTACCGGCTAGCCGCCGACGGGACTCCGTTCCTCCTTCCCACGTACGGGGGGATCGTCTACAACGTATCGGTCGGCGATCGGGCCTTCGGATGGGCCGCCGACTGCATCCACCCCGGCGTCAGCATCCATCAGGCCGACGACAACCAGAACCGCGGGCTGAACGTGTTCGCGTGCGTCGGGAATCGGGCGAAGGTGATGAGCGGTAGTGCGGCAGGAGCGACCGGCGTCGTCACGGGAAAGTCGGGACGCTTCTCCGAGCAGGTGATCGTGCACTTCCCGCGCGAGGTACGTACCCGTATGGCCGTGGACGACCAGGTACTCGTGCGATCCGAAGGGGTGGGGCTGAGCCTCGTCGGCCATCCGGAGGTCGCGCTGAAGGGGATCGCACCGGGCCTCCTCGCGGCGCTCACCGTGAAGGAAGAAGAGGGTCACGTCGCCTTCGGCGTCGTGGCACAGGTCCCGG
Source organism: Gemmatimonadota bacterium (assembly GCA_039585495.1). Classification (GTDB taxonomy): domain Bacteria; phylum Gemmatimonadota; class Gemmatimonadetes; order Longimicrobiales; family Gaopeijiaceae; genus UBA2589. Next base: position 4,632 of record JBDGVT010000074.1, read on the forward strand.
CTCACCTGGCAGGCGCCGGCCTCGGCCTGACCTCGCAGGGGGGAAGCCTCCACATCCAATCGACCGACCGCACGCTTCTAGCCGAGCTCGGCCTGGACCGGTTGCGCCTCGGAGACCTCGTCGCTTTCGAGGACACGGACAGCCGCTACAACCACGGCCACCTGCGCGGCGCGCGCGCCATCGGCGTGGTGGCGTCCACGGATGGCCCCCGTGCCGGCTACGGGCCGGGCGTCGCGATCCTCATGACCGCGCCGGCCGGACAACTCGGCAGCTTCGACGCACCCGACGCCAACCTCTTTGAGCTCCTGAAGCTGGAAGACTGAGGAAGAGGAGAACCGATCTTGTGATTCCGATGACCGCGGTGACCCGCGACAGCCTCGAAGCGTTCGTCTTCCATCTGCTGCGCGCCATGGGGCTTCCCGAAGAGGAAGCCGAGATTTTCGGGGGTGCGCTCGTCTTTTCCGAGCTCCGATTCCACCCCGGGCACGGGCAGGGCGTGAAGAAGCTGCGCCGCTACCAGGAGCGGTTCGCGAAGGGGCTCGTGGACACTGGTGCGCCGTGGGAGATCGTGAAGGAAAGCCCTTCCCTCGCGCTCGTGGACGCTCACAACGGAATCGGTACGGTGGCGGCGACGCGGGCCATGCGTCTCGCGATCGAGAAATCGAAGGAGTGCGGCATCGGCCAGGTCGTGGTGCGCAATTCGACGCACTTCGGCTCGAGTGCAGTGCATGCGTGCCTCGGTCCCGAGGCGGGCTGTATCGGCATCGCCCTCACCAACGCCGGGCCGGAGATGGCGCCCTGGGGCGGACGGGAGGGCGTCGTGGGCACGAATCCGTGGGGGATCGCGGTGCCGACGGGCCTCGGCTTCCCTGCCGTCCTCGACATCGCGCTCACCACGGCCGGCAAGGGGATGATGACGTGGCACGCGAAGGAGGGCCGCCCCATGCCACGCGACTGGGCCCTGACCCCCGACGGCGAGGAAACCGATGATCCAAACGCGGCGATGGCCGGGGCGCTGCTCGGGATCGGCCAATACAAGGGCTACGGCCTCGCCTTCATGACGGACGTCCTGACCGGGGTCATCGGGGGAGGCGGGTACGGACTCACCCCGTACGCCGACCCGGCCCGATGGGACGTCAGCCACACGTTGACGGCGATCGATATCGAGTGGTTCATGCCCCTCGACGACTTCCGTCGTCGGATGGACGACTTCGCGGACATGTGCAAATCGAGAGCGCTACGGCCGGGCTTCACGGAAATCCTGATTCCCGGTGAGCAGGAAGCCCGACGAGTAGCCCGCAAGTCGGAGGTCGGCATCCCGCTGGAGGACCCCGTGCTCGACGACCTGCGCGCGCTCGCCAAGGAGCTGAGCGTCGATGCCGTGATCGACGCGATCGGCCCGTGGGAGGACGCGGTCCTTTGAGGCCGTCCCCTGAGAGGCCGTCCCCGTGAAGCCGCTGCCTCCTTCCCACCACGAGACCGTCCGCACGCGGATCCGTCGGCGGGCGGAGGTCTCAGAGCTGGACGGGGTGCTCCTGCTCGGAGCCGGGAACGTGACGTATGCGACCGGCTGGTACTTCTCCGTGAACGAGCGGCCGATGGGCCTCTGGCTTCCGGTGGAGGGAGAGGCGCTCCTCCTCGTTCCGCACCTGGAGCTCGAGAACGCGATGGCGGTGCCCGGGGTCGAGATCCGAACGTATGAGGAGTTTCCCGGCGAAAGACCGCCTGTCCTCTGGATGATCGACGAGGCGGGCGCCGGGCGGATCGCGATCGACACGATGGACGCCGCCCTCATGGAGCCGGCCCGAGCGGCAGTGCAGCGACTGGATCTGGTCGACCACGCGCGACCGGAACGCGCCGTGAAGGACGACGCTGAGCTCGCGCTCATTCGGGAAGCCTCGCGCTTCGCCGATCTCGTGCTCGAGCGGCTGCTCGACGCGGGTGGCGACATCATCCGGGGGGGCGGCACGGAGGAGGACCTCCTGGCGGACTGCACGGGACACATAAGGGCACTGCTCGGGGAAACACACGGCGAGGCCTTCCGGGGGACGAAGATGGGCATCACCGCATCGGTCCATTCCGGACCCCGTGCTGCCCTGCCCCACGGTTCCGTGCAGGCCCGCCGCCCGCAGCCCGGCGAACCGATCGTCGCGGGCATCGGGTGCAGCCTCGGCGGCTATCATGCGGAGAGCGGCGTCACGCTCGTTCTTGGAGACATCGGCCCGGAACAGCGAGCGGTGATGGCGGCGATGGCCGAGGCGGGCGACGCCACCGTCGACGCCCTCGAGCGAGGGCTACCCTGCACAGAGGTGAATGAGAGGGCACTCGCCGCCCTGCGGCGTGCCGGCCTGGGCGACACCATCCGCCACCGGATCGGGCACGGAATGGGTATCGAGGGGCACGAGGCACCGTGGCTCGCACCTGGTGACGCCACGCCCACCGGGCCTGGCATGGTCTTCTCGTGCGAGCCCGGCGTGTACCGTCCGGGGCTGGATGGATGGCGCACGATCGACACCCTCGTCGTCGGCCCGGACGGGGTCGAGGTGGCGAGCCGCTTCCAGGCCGACCACTCTCTCGAGACCCGCACCTTGCCCCTCTGACTGGCGCCGCCGATTCGGGTCGTTACCCTGCAGATTCGCACCCTTTCCTGAAGAGGAGCCCGGAGCATGCCTGAGCCCGCCGCCTGGCGATATCAGAAGATCACGAAGCCGATGTTCGACCTTCCCACACCCCATCTGGTATTGGCGGGACGGGTCCTGACGATGGCGGGGGATGTCTTCGAAGACGGCTTCGTCGAGATCCGCGACGGGCAGATCGCCGCGGTGGGTCCGCGCAGCGACATGAAAGCGGACGGCGGATCAGTAGAAGAGACCTTAGGCACCCTCATGCCCGGCCTCATCAACAGCCACGCGCATCTGAACTGGGACGGGATCCACGACCTGGCGCGTCAGTCGATGGACGATCCCCGCCCGATCTCGGCCTTCAAGGCCGCCGCGAACATGTTGAAGAGCCTGCGCGCCGGTGTGACGATGGTTCGCGACCTCGGCTTCCACGACATGAACCTCTTCACGAAGCAGGCGGTCGAGCAGGGCATCTTCCCGGGCCCCAGGCTGAAGGTCACCGGTGCCGCGATCATCCAGACCGGCGGACACACGTACTGGGTCTGCCGAGAGGCGAGCGGTGCGGACGAGATGCGCCGGGCGGTGCGCGAGCAGGTGCGTGGCGGAGCAGACCTCATCAAGATCATGGCGTGCCACGACACCCTGGAGTTCACGGACGAGGAGCTGCACGCCGTCATCGATGAAGCGCATCGCAACGACCTGCCTATTACGGCCCACGCTACGTACGACGCGTGCATCGAGCGGGTCGCCCGCTTCGGAGTCGATTGCGTCGAGCACGGCGGTTCGATGTCCGATGAGACCGTGGCGCTGCTCCTCGAAAAGGAGATCCCGATCGTCACGACCTTCGCACCCCTCGTGCAGCAGAGTCAGCCCGAGATCGCCCAACGCTTCGGCATCCCCGATTGGAAGATCGAGGAACGGAAGAAGGCCGTGGCCGACCCCACGAGGTACGAGGGGCTGGTGAGAGCCGCCAAGGCTGGAGTCCCGATCGTATTCGGAACCGATGCCGGAAGCCCGGCGGTGGAGCACGATGTCGTCGCCCCCGAGCTGGCCCACATGGTCAAGGTGGGCGTCTGCTCCGACAACGTGGATGCACTCGCGTCGATCACTTATCGCGCAGCGAAGCTCTCGAAGATGGACCATCTGATCGGCACACTGGAGGAGGGGAAGGCCGCGGACCTCATCGTGGTGGACGGCAAGCCGGACGAAGACCTGTTCGCACTCGAGCGCGTGAAGACGACGTTCGTCGGAGGACGGAGAATGCACGGATGAGCCTGCTTACCGACCGCCTCGCGCCGCGCATCGTCGAAGAGGACGGCGCCTTTCGGACACGCATGCTCGGCATCGCGGCCGGCATGGACGACGTCATCGCCCTGGGGCGTGGCGACCCGGACTTCCACACGCCGGCGCACATCGTTCAGGCCGCGAAGGACGCGCTTGATGCGAACCACCACCACTACACGGGGCCCACCGGGATCGCCCCGCTGCGGGAGGCGATCGCCAAGGACCTCACGGCTCGGTACGGACTCGACTACGCGGCCGACGAGGTCGTGGTCACGGCCGGCGCGCAGGAGGGCATCATGCTCACGATGCTCGGCCTCTGCTCGCCCGGAGACGAAGTCCTCATCACGAGTCCGCGCTTCACGTCGTATGACACGGCGGTGCGTCTCAGCGGAGGCATCCCCGTGCCCGTACCCACCTTCGAAAAGGACGACTTCGCGCTCGACGTGGCGGAGATCGAGAAGCGGATCACGGCGAAGACCCGCATGTTCGTCCTCGTGTCTCCGAACAACCCCACGGGTGCGGTGACACCGCCCGATGCGATCCGCGCCATCGCCGAACTGGCGATCCGACGCGACCTGATCATCGTCGCCGACGAGATCTACGCGCAGATGATCTACGCGCCGAACGAGCACCTCTCGATCGCTACGCTGGACGGAATGCGGGAGCGCACGATCACGCTGAACGGCTTCTCCAAGACGTACTCGATGACCGGGTGGCGGATCGGCTACCTCGCCGCGCCCCGGGGGCTGGTGCAGATGCTGACGGAGCCCCGGCACACCCTCTCGATCAACGCCTGTACCATCAGCCAGCACGCTGCCCTCGCGGCGCTGACCGGCCCGCAGGAGCCGATCGAGGCCATGGTCGACGCGTATGCGCAGCGCCGGGCCTGGCTGATGCCCGCCCTCGACGATGCCGGCTTTACGTACGGACACCCCGGCGGCGCCTTCTACATCTATACGAACGTCTCGTCCACCGGGCTCCCGTCGCCCGACTTCTGCCTGCGTCTTCTCCAGGAGACGGGCGTGATGCTCTTCCCCGGCACCATGTTCGGCGACGAGAGCACCGACTACATCCGGATCAGCTATCTGCAGCCGCTCCCGATGATCCAGGAGGCGATGGACCGCATCGCCACCTTTACCGCTTCGACCCGCGCCTCATGACCACGCCCGAATCGAAGGAAAAATTCGTCGGCATCCAGATCAGTCCCATCAGCTTCGTCGACGAAGGTGTGGATACGGTGCTGGACACGCTCCAGCAGCGCGTCGGCGTCAACGTGCTCATGCTGGGTACGGTCAGCTGGCTCGGACTCAAGTCGGGTCGATCGATCAGCCACGAGATCGATGGCTGGCCCGACCACGGCGTCCCGGAGCCGTACCAGATGCGTGGAGGCGCGTACTTCGACCCGGACCCCAGCTACTACGCCGACACCTTCATGGCGGACTATCGTAGCCATGACCCCGAGTTCGCCGACCGCGATATCCTGAAGATGGTCCTGCCGGCGGCGCATGAGCGCGGGATGAAGGTCTACATCGAACTGATGGAGCCCTTCTTCAAGTATGCCGGGCACGGGTCGGCCGGGAACGTAGAGATCCCGACGCTGGCCCAGGCCATGGAGGTCGACCTCTTCGGCCGCATCGGAGGAGACCCGTCGACGTCGAATCCGGGGTACCGGAAGTGGATCCACAGCATGATCGAGGACCAGGTCCGCAATCATCCCATCGACGGCGTGATGTGGTGCAACGAGCGGAACTCCCCGCTCGACACCCTGATCCGGGGAGGCGCCCCCGGCGACTTCTCCGAACCAGCGCGGCGGGAAGCGGTTGAGCGTGGCATCCATGTCGAAGCCTGCCGCCAGGCGCTCCTCCGCCTGTACGACTTCATGCAGGAAGCCGCGGCCGGGAAGACGTTCGACGACGGCCCCCTCATCACATTCCTCCGGACTCTTCTGGACAATCCGGAGGTTCTGGTCTGGGAAAAGTTCTGGCTCGAGCGCAACAAGGACCTGGATCGAGAGCTATACGGGTTGGTGAAGTGGTGCCGGCCCGACCTTCCCTTCGGCCTGAACGTCTGGAACAGGAATCACTTCAACCTGATCCGGCGTGCGCAGTGGCCATGGGCGGAGCAGACCCGATACGCAGACTTCGTGAAGCCGATCACCTACCAGCACCAGGCTGGCGAGGTCTGGCACCGGGAGCTCGGCTTCTTCCGCAACACGATCCTGCGGGACTTCGAGCCTGACGAAGCGACCCGTGCGCTCTTCCGGATCCTCGGACTGAACGAAGCCCCCTTCGACCAGCTCATCGCCACCGGGATGGATCCGGACAGTTACGTGCATGGTCAATGCGCAGACGCGGTACGTGGTGTGGGTGGGAATGCAAAGGTGTACATGGGCATCGGGGTGGACGCGCCCCGCACCCTCCCCGAGACGGCGAAGTGCTCGAAAGACACCGTCTATCGATCCGTCATGGCTACGTATCGAGCGGGAGGAGACGGCGTGGTCCTGGCACCGAACTACGCCTCGATGCACCTGGCTCACCTGGACGGGGTCGCGCAGGCGCTCGACGAGTTGGGCCTGGAGTGAGCTTCGAGCGGGTCGTCACCGGCGGAGTGGCGAAGGAGTGAGCACGCCGCCCCTGCTAGAGGTCCGTGATCTCCAGACGAGCTTCACCCTCGGTGGGCGCACACCCCTGCTCGCCGTGGACGGCGTAGGCTTTACCGTCGATCCCGGAGAGACGCTCGCGATCGTGGGTGAGAGCGGGTCGGGCAAGTCGGTGACGGCGCTCTCCATCATGCAGCTCCTGCCGGCCCGCGTCGGACGAATCGCGGGGGGCTCCGTCTGGCTCGGCGAGCAGGAGCTCACGGCCCTGCCCCCACAGGACATGCGCCGAGTTCGGGGCAAAGACATCGGCATGATCTTCCAGGAGCCGATGACGAGCCTGAATCCGGTGCACACCGTGGGGGCGCAGATCGCCGAGGTACTCATCGAGCACGAAGAGCTCACCGCCGCACAGGCTCGCGAACGTGCGATCGAAATGCTGAAGATGGTCCGCATTTCCGAGCCCATGCGACGCGTCGACAACTACCCACACGAGCTGTCCGGCGGAATGCGCCAACGCGTAATGATCGCCATGGCGCTCGCCTGTCGTCCGAGTCTCCTGATCGCCGACGAACCCACCACGGCGCTCGACGTCACGATTCAGGCTCAGATCCTCGATCTCATGGAGGAGCTCCAGGAACGACTCGGGATGGCCATCATCTTCATCACCCACGATCTCGGCGTCGTGGCGCAGACGGCCCGACGCGTCGTCGTCATGTACGCCGGGCAGGTGGTCGAAAGCGGTCTTGTAGCGGAGATCTTCAGCCGACCGCGCATGCCGTACACAGCGGGACTGATCGGATCGATTCCTCGCCTTGGAAGCCGGACACGGGGCGGCCGGCTCCCGACGATTCCCGGGGCCGTGCCCTCGCTCGCCGAGTTGGGCGAAGGGTGTCGGTTTTCTTCCCGCTGTACGCATGTGACACCCGCGTGTACGGCGAGCACGCCAGCTCTCGAGCGGCTGTCCGACGGGCACGAGGTGCGCTGCGTGCGCTGGCGCGAACTGGACCTGGCCGCGGGCACATCGCCGTGACCGACCAACTGCTCCAGGTAGAAGGCCTCGTGAAGCACTTCCCCGTGCGAGGCGGTGCGTTCAACCGCGTGGTCAATCACGTCCAGGCTGTGAGCGGCGTGTCGTTCTCCGTGCGTCGCGGCGAGGTGCTCGGTCTGGTCGGGGAGAGTGGTTCGGGAAAGACCACCGTCGGACGACTTGTCCTCCGGTTGGAGGATGCGACCGCGGGAAAGGTCGTCTTCGACGGCACCGATGTCCTCGAGCTGTCCAACAGCGATATGCGACGCTTCCGGAAGCGGATGCAGATCATCTTCCAGGATCCCTACGCGAGCCTCAATCCCAGGGAGAGGGTCCGGACGGTCCTGGGCCACGCCATGGCGCTCCACCGGATCGGCACGGCAGAAGAGCGCGTCGAACGCGCCGCGAAGCTCATGGAGCAGGTCGGACTCTCCACCGACCAGTTGGACCGCTTCCCGCACGAGTTCTCGGGTGGTCAGCGCCAGCGCATCGGCATCGCGCGGGCCCTCGCAGTCAATCCAGAGTTCATCGTTGCGGACGAGCCGGTGTCGGCCCTCGACGTCTCCATCCAGGCCCAGGTCATCAATCTGCTGAGCGATCTCAAGGACGAGCTCGACCTGACCATGCTCCTCATCGCCCACGACCTGGCGGTGGTGGAGCACATTTGCGACCGGGTGGCGGTGATGTACCTCGGCAAGATCATGGAGATCGCGCCGTCCGACAGCCTCTACGACGCCCCGAAGCATCCGTATACTCAGGCGCTGCTCTCGGCCGTTCCGGTGCCGGAACCGGGGCGCGCACGGAGTCGGACGGTGCTGAGTGGAGACATTCCGAGCCCCATCGATCCGCCTTCAGGGTGCGTGTTTCGAACCCGCTGTCCCAGGGCCGAGGCGATCTGCGCGCAGGAGGCTCCGGAGTTGACGCAGGTCGGGCCGGATCACTTCAGCGCGTGTCATCTGACGACCCGCCCAGCATCGTAACCTCGAGTTGGGCTTCCTCGAGTTCATAAGGTATGAGTCGAGCGCTCGTCACGACCGGGGTGGGCCACGCGGTCCAATTCCCTATCCGGGCCAACGGTGGTAGGCTGTCACTCGGTCCTATCACGTCAGGTTGGGTGGGACCGGGAGTAGACGTCTGATCGCAGTCTTCAGGGACTCTTTGGGGGATTACGTGAAAACCACATTCTCGGCGCTGAGCTTGAGCCTCCTCCTGGCAGTAGGAGCGAGTGCGCAGCAGGCCAGCCGCACACAGCCCATCGAGGGCATCCGCGACAACGGGACGGGATACCACGCGCTGGTGGGGGCACGTGCTGTGACCTCGCCCGGCCAGACGATCGACAACGCGACGATCGTTATCAGAAACGGCCTCATCCAGTCCGTCGAACGCGGCGGCGCCGCTCCGGCCGGTGCTCGGGTCTGGGATCTGACGGGGCACACGGTCTACGCGGGGTTCATCGATTCTCACGCCGACCTCGGGATGGACCAGGTCCCTGAAGGTGGTGACGTCGGGCCCACGCACTGGAATCCTCAGGTGCGCGC
>JBDGVT010000075.1:0-26987 GCA_039585495.1 Gemmatimonadota bacterium
TGGCATTTCCTCCGTACGCATCGAGGTTACCCTGCCCGTCGTGACAACCGAGGCAAAGAACACTGGTTCCATTCGGGGCCGCCGCGACAGTGCCTTGGAGGTCGTAACCACTGTACATGGTGTACGACACGGTCGTGGTGTCGCCCGAGTGTCCCCACAACGGTGCAGACCCGACCGGCGTATCCGAGCCGTGAGGCGTGTGGCACACGCTGCACACCTGGGTCGTCCATCCAAAGATGGCGAAGTCGTGCCCGGTATTCTGAATGAACCCTGCTTGGGCCGAGGCCGGAGCCGCCAGCGCCAACATGGCCAGGCAAGTGATTGCACCTGCCGCGAAACGTTTCATCCTGCGCTCCTTTGGTGCCTTGGCACCCTGTCAAACCGTCGAAACGATTGAAAGCTTGAGCTTTCTTATTACAACGATATACATCGACCTTTAGTACCGGCGGCGGGGGGATTACCTCATCGAAGTGGGGTTTTCTACGGATGCTCCTGTAGGGATTCCTACCTCGCCGTCTAGTACTTTCCTACTGCTCAGCGTGTCGGGAGGGTTTCCGGGAACCGGGGGCAGCGGCTCGGCGGAATCGAAGTCCGTGTGGCAGGCCTCACATACGGGACGCCGCCAGTCTTCCACGCTCCCCGGCTCGAAGGACTTGTGGCAAATCGACCCGCTACACCCCTGGTGCACCACGACGGCTTCGTGCGCCCAGACCGGCGGTGGCTCGTGACAGCCCCGGCAGTCCACGACCTCGGCCTCGTGGTGCTCCGTATGACAGTTCGAACATCCGAACGTCCCCATGTCGATCGGGCCCGGAGGCGTGCCGTGGCATGACTCGCACGGCTGTGATTCGTGAGTCACGTGCGGGAAGACCAGCCCACGATCCTCCGGTCCAGCCGGCAATGAGAACGAGACGTCGAACAGCATCTCGGGGTCGGGTCCTGCCGCGTGACAGCGCCGGCAGCCATCGGGAGGCTGCTCCGTGTGATGACAGCCGTCGCACCAGGACCGGTTGCTCGCGCTGAGGCTTGTTGCCGTGTTCACATGGCACGAGGCGCATGCGATCGACACATGGCGCTCATGGGTGAACGCGACCGTTACCGGGGCCTCCTGCTGGGCTTCGACGTGGCACTCGTCGCATTCCAGGGGTCTGGACGGCGCGGACGTGCCGCCCTGACCCAGGATGAAGCCGACCAATACCGAGACGAGCAGGTGCATTCCGATCCTTCACGTACGAGAACGCCGGCGTAGCGTTCACCTCCTTCTCAAATCGGTGCTACGCGGGCACTCTGAATGATTGCGGGCACGGGAGAACGCTGAAGCCGGGCGACTTCGGCTAGTCGCCGTCGGGAATACACCACGGATGTGCCGGGAAATGCCTTACAGGTCATCCAACCCGATGTGAACCATCGGATCAGGACGCCCTCCCTTCCTCCCACCGATGACCGCTCACGGCAGCGGAAGAAGTCCGCCCTCAAAGACAGTGGATCTCCCCACAGCGCCCTGGCCACATGGCTCGCAAGTTTAGTGACATCTTGCGAGTACCTGCACGGAACGGACCTACGAACTACCATGACCTACACTGATAGAGCCCTACGCGGAACAGTCCTTTTGGCCGGCGCACTGGTGGCAGCTTGCTCCGGCGGATCCGTCAACGGCAGTTCGGCAGGAGCCACGGCGCCCGGGCTTCCCAGCGGACATCCGGTGGTCGAGGCAGAGCGGCTGAATCCTGCCCCGACATCCGACGCGGTAGCAACCACCGGCGTCGTTCAGGAGACTCTGGAGGGCGGAGGCTACACCTACGTCCGCCTCGACCTGGCGGGCACAGAAAGGTGGGTCGCTGGACCGCCGGCCGAGTTGGCCACCGGAGACACGGTGACCGTGCCCAACATGACGAGCATGGGGGCGTTCACAAGCGCCAGTCTGGGCCGAACCTTCGACGACCTGTACTTCACCGGCGGGTTCATCCAGGAAGGGGAGCTGTCATTCGAGCACGAAGCACGGGTCGAGAAGGTCCTGACGAGTGGATCCTACGTGTATCTGGCGGTCGATTACGAAGACGAGACGATCTGGCTGGCGGCACCGGCTACCCGGGTCAGCGAAGGGGATAGTGTGGGGTGGAACGGGGGGTCCCTCATGAAGGACTTCACGAGCGCGACTCTCGAGCGGACGTTCGCCGAGATTCTCTTCGTGGAGGGTGTCGCGGTCCTGCGTTAGCGCCGGGACAGAGGGATTCTCGACCGCGCATCGGGGTGAGCATGGCGTCCCCGGGGTGGGCCGGCCCCGAAGAGCCGGCCCCATTGTCGAGCAGCCAGATCAGACCACCTCGAAGTTCGACATCATGCCCATGTCCTCGTGCTCCAGCTTGTGGCAGTGCATGAGGTAGAGGCCGCGATAGTCCCCGAAGCGGATCAAGACCTCTACGGTCTCGCCGTCGTGCAGTAGCACCGAGTCCTTCCAACCTGCCTCCCACGGGAAGAGCTGACCGCGACCGCCGGACCTGGACACAACCTGGTAGTACGCGCCGTGCACGTGCACGGGGTGGGGTGCGTTGCCGTTCGTCGTGAAGCGCCACAACTCGGTGTCACCGAAGGGCACCCGGAAGTCGATACGCTCCATGTCGTAGAGCCGTCCATTGATCTTGCTCATCCCGTCGAAGCTGAACTCCCGCACGGTGCTCACATCGGACATCTGGAGCGGTTCGATGGTCGACAGCGCGACCGGAATGTTCGTCGAGTCGTCGTTGACCTGGTTCTCCACCCTCAACTCCAGGAGATCCCAACCCGCGTCGAGGTCCCGAAGCATGACGGTAGAACCCACTTCGAGCGGCCTGAGATCGACGAGAACGTCGAGCCGCTCGGCCGGGCAGATCTCGATCTCTTCGAGCACTACGCTGCTCTCGAGGAGGCCCCCGTCGTTTCCGATCAGCACGAAGGGCACACCGGAATCGAAGGCTAGCCTCAGAATACGAGCGTTACAGCCGTTCAGAATCCGCAGGCGATACACGGCGGTCGACACGCTCAGCATCGGATCGAGTGTGCCGTTCACGAGCGGTGTCCTGCCCTCGAAGCCTCCGCTCCGCGGCTTGTAGTCCATCGCTCCGGATTTATCGAAGGCAGCGTCGCGGATGATGAGCGGTACCTCGCGCGTTCCTCCTGGGAGCCCCAGCGAGCTCTCGAACTGATCACGGATGATGAACGCACCTGCCAGACCCATCGCGACCTGCTCTCCGGTCTTCTCGTGCGGGTGCGGGTGGTACCAGTTCATCGTGGCGCGTTGAATGATCGGGAAGTCATAGGAGTAGGTCCCACCCGGCGGGATCGCTTCCTGTGGATGTCCATCATTCGGCGTATCCACGACCATCCCGTGCCAGTGCGTGATCGTTTCGTCCCCGAGCCCATTGAAGAGGTTCACCGACGCGGCATCGCCCTGGTTTACCAGCAAGGTGGGGCCAGGGAATTCTCCATTGTAGCCCCAGACCGTTGACATGTTGCCGCCACCCAGATCGACCTCGCACGGTGCGGCGGTCAGATCGAAGTTGGTCGGTGTTCTCACCGACGGGACGTTCAGCGGATGCCGAGCGACCGGGTCACTCCCGCCATTACCACCTCCCTTTCCTCCCCCATTGCCTCCCTTTGCGAACTGAGGATCGAGCTGGGTCAGCGAGGGATCTTCACAGGCCAGTAACCCCACACCGACCGCGGCGGTGGCCGCCCGTACAAAGCCCCGCCGGTTCATGCGAGTGTCCATCTACATCGCCTCCTTGGCGCGATCGCGCCGGAGCAGAGAGGCGAGCACGAAGCCGTGAGCGCCTCGAGTAGCAGTCCTCTGACAAAGGGGGAATCGCCCACCCCTCGGTATCGGAGCTTCCTCTATCCGGGCGTAGGGGAAACGCCGCGGACGGTTCCCGTTACTCGGAGGTCATGAGCACATCGCGGGCCCGAGTACCCCACGGTCAATTCGTTGCCTTGGACTCTCGCCAGGAACGCGACACCTGGGTGTGAAACGCGTCCAGTTTCTGGAGCGTGACTTCGGGCGCCTCGAAGACGATGTCGTAATGACAGAAGGAGCAGAATCCCGGGCGCGGTATACCGCCGAGTTCAGGAGGTGGTGGAGATACCGCACCCGAGACACGGAAGGACTGCTCGGCCTGGGCAAGGGCCTCCTCGAGGAGCAGATGCGTCAGAGGCAGGTTGTGCACTCCACCGCCGGCACCTGCGAGCGCCAGCAGCGCGTCCGCCTCATCGAGGGACACTCGCGCTCCTTCCGGCCCTGACCGCGCGGCAGCCTGCCGACCGGCAGCAACGTACTCGCCCACCATCCGTCCTCGCGACGCGGCCCCGTCGATCCACCAGTCCGCGACGCGATCGTACTGCGCCGGGTGACAGCTCGTGCACGTTCCCCGAATCGGCGTTCCGGGGCTCGCAGAGGCATCTGCCGAGTGGCACGAGCGACACGTGAGCCCGGAAAGGAACTTCGCGTGGGGGCCGGCGCCGGCGCCCGTTTCGAGCCCGAGCAGGAAGCGCTGCTGGGCGGAGTGAATCCCCGAGTGGCATCCGTTGCAGACACCTGGCGCCGGTGTCGACCGCTCGTCGACCGCATGGGTCTCCGAATGGCAGTCATTACAGCGTAGCTGCACGGCAGAACTCGCACGATGCGCAGGCGACGGCGACGTGGGTCGTGTGGGTATCGGTGTGGCCATTCGGAGAGCCGACGGGGTCGCTTGCATCGTGGCACGTCGCGCAGACGGAACCATCGACGTCCGTCGCGCCAGGACCGGTCACCTCGTAGTGGCAGCGGAGGCACTCATCCTGAATCCAGGCCACAGCCTGGTGCTGAATCGGCACCCCCTGGCTGGTCATCGCCACCGTATCAACCTCCCGGTGACATGCGGTACAGTCCTCACCCCCTTCCCCCTCCATCTGGTCCTGATGGCAAAGCACGCACGTTCCTCTTCCCTGCGAGACGGGCTCATTTCCGCCGCTGTGCGTGTGGCATCCTGCGCATCCCATGGGCACCTGAGCGGTATCGAGATGGACGTCGTGATCGAAGCCGTTGGCGTCTGCCCCGGGCGCGGCGATGTCGACATGACACGTCGAGCACGTCTCCGACGGCACGGAGGCTACCGGGCGTTCCGACAACGCTCCTGCGTGGCACTGCGCACAGGAGACGTCCCGATGCGGCGCGTCGTCCTGTCGGGAGAACACCATCCGGGCGCAGCCCGAAAGCGCAATGGTGGAAACCGCCATCAGTACCGCGAGAATGGCATAGCGTGGGGGCTGTCCGGTACGCATGGTGCGATGTCCAGGGCGAGGGGCTCAGAACCGACTCGCTTCGCGTAAGAGCAATCGCTGTGCCGACCCTCGCGATACCCTACAAGTTGTTACTGGTCAACGGCTTATAGGTGATTACGCCAGGAGGCGACCGGTGCGGAGGCGCTCAGGGTGCGCGGGATCACGCGGACCCGGTGCGCGAGATCGCACACCTGATGGTCGAGCGTTTGTCACGCTGAGCGTCACGAGTATTCCAACGAGAAGCGCCCCACGGCCAAAGCCCTGGGGCGCTTCTTGTTACCACAGAGCGGGAGACCGGGCTCGAACCGGCGACCCTCAGCTTGGGAAGCTGATGCTCTACCAACTGAGCTACTCCCGCGTGGGGCGAAATCTAGCCAGCCCCTTCAGGCGGTCAACCAAAAAGCGGGCGGCCCGGAAGAACCGGACCGCCCGCTGTGGCTACGGTGTCAGCGCGACCTCAGCCGCCCGTCACCTCATACCCATATCCGCCCACGGTCTCGGCGGAATCGAACTGCACCTGGAAGACCTGTGCCATGTCGACGCCACCCACGGAGACCGACTCGGTCACGCTGCCCATGGGGCTACCGTCATCGTTGTAGAACGTGAACCGGAGGGAGATGGAAGCTCCGTCAGCGAGCTTCTTGTTGATCACGGACCCGCTGATCGACGCCCCGCCGTCAGCGAACCTCCGCATCTGGAGGTCGATGATGTTCACATCGAGCGCGTCCACGGCCTGGATCGCCTCCTGCGTCACGGCCTGATCCCCATTCAGGTTCGCGGCCTGCGCGAGAATCAGGTAAGCGTTCGGGCTGTTCGGATCGAGAACCACCCAGCGCTGCGCCACGGGTGGCACATCGGCGTACGCTGAATCCAGCTGGAGAGAGCGCGCCCACATCTCGAGCGCGTCGCGATCGTTCGTGCTCACCTCTACCGCCCCTCTGAATGCTCCTGCGGCCCGGTCGTAGTCGGTGCCTTGATAGAACCCGACTCCGACGGCGAACCAATCTCCAGCCGAAAGACCCGGCATCGCCATCAACTCTTCGTAGACGGCGAAGGCCTCGTCCTCGTTGCCCATCTGCATGAGGATGGTGGCCAGATCCCTCTTGAGGGCGACGTCAGTCGGATCGGCTGCGCCCATCTCACGATAAGACGCGACGGCTTCCTCGAAGCGGCCGGCGTCGGCAAGGACCTGCGCCCGGAGGAGGGGCACCTCTCCGGCCTGCTCCCGCCACCCCTGGGCCGTCGCGGAATCGACTTCGGCCATGACGTCCGAATCGACGAACGCAAGAGCCGCGTCGATGTTCTCGAGCGCCCGGTCATGTTGTCTGAGCGTCGCGTAGATCTGACCCAGCGTGATGAAGGCCTCGGGCCGGCCCTGGTAGATCGCGCTCGCGTTCTCGAAATGAATGGCCGCAGTCTCGTAGTCACCCGAGTTTATGTAGGGGGTGGCCTCGTTGTACTGGTCGAGCCACGCCTGCTCACGGATGCCCCCGAAATCGAACTCGTACAGCGGGCGCAATTCAACCGCGTGGTCGAAGTGAGCCCCGGCCGACACGTAGTCGCCCGCACCCATGGCCGCCATGGCCGCGAGGCGATGTGCGAGTGGATTCTGGGGGTCTTCGACGATCGCGGCCTGAGCGCTCGTAAGTGCCGCTTCGTAATGCATCTGTGCTTCAGCGGCGTCATTCGACTCGTCACCCGCGTCCAAGTGCCGCTCAGCCGCGCGGGTGTTCTCCGTGTCGCGCGGGCTCTGACCCGCCCCGAGTGCTCCGCCGGATCCGCCGATCGTGCCCGGGTCACTCCCGCCGCCGCCTGAAGCGCAGCCGGTAAAGCCGAGGCCAACCACCAAAGCCAGGACGAGTCCGTATCGGATCTTCATCCGGGTTCCTCCATTGAGGTCATGATTACTGGATAGACCGCATAACTTAGAAGCCCCCGAAAAGCCCGCCAAGGTCTGACGGTGCCCAATTTTCCGGGTCTCGAGAGCCGGTGTCCGCGGGGTCTTCGTGCCACGGTACCTCAGCCCTCTACGCCTCTATATAGAATCTGTTGCAAGGACCCTGCCGATCGGTCCGGGTCACCGCCCGAGATAGGTCAGGATTCTACTCGCGAGTGCCTCTGAAAAGCCTGGAACACGGGCGATTTCTTCCTTCGTAGCAGCCCGGACCCCTTTCACCGAACCGAATCGTCTGAGCAGCACGTTCTGACGTCGAGGGCCCACGCCGGGGATGTCGCCGAGGTCGCTGCGCAACGTGCGTTTGCTCCGCAGCTTTCGGTTGTACTGAACCGCGAATCGATGTGCTTCGTCACGGATCCGTTGCAGGAGGTGGAGGGCTCTGTGCCTCCGATCCAGTCGGATCGGCTCTGCTCTTCCGGCAAGGAACACCTCCTCTTCCTTCTTGGCGAGCGCCACGACGACGACTTCTCTGAGGCCGAGCTCCTCCAACGCGGCGACAGCCGCCCCGAGCTGACCCTTTCCACCATCGATGACGGCGAGATCGGGAATGGGCTTATCCTCGTCGACCCGTCTGCGGAAATAGCGGGACACGACCTCTCCCATCGACCGATAGTCGTCGTTGCCCCACTCCCCCTTGATTCGCATGTGGCGATAGAGGGCCCGCCTCGGCTCACCATTCTCGAAGACCACAGCGCTGCCGACGGTCTCGGTGCCCTGTGTGTGTGAGATATCGAAGCACACCATCAGGCGCGGAACGACCTTCAGGTCGAGCTCGTCCTGAAGACTGAAGAGCGCCTCTTCCGCCCTGTCCGTCGTGTACGCCAGCGCCGCCACACGATCCTCGAGCACCTGACGTGCGTTCTGTTCCGCCAGATCGAGCAGTCGTCGCTTCTCGCCGCGCTGAGGGACCGACACGCGGACCGAACGACCGGCCGACTCGGACAGGATCTCACCCAGCAGTTCGCTGTCCTCGTATTCGACCGGAAGCAGGACTGTGCGAGGAAGGTCGGTCGAGACAGCTCCACCTCCACCCAGATAGTGTCTGGACACGAGGGAGCTCAGGAGATCTTCATCGGACTCATCCAGAATCTTGGCGAAGCGCTGGGAGTCTCGGCCCAGCAGCAGTCCCGACCGCACCTTCAACACCACGCCCGCCCCGAGTTCGCCGTCCCGCGCGAGGCCCACGATGTCGAAGCTGCCCCCCTGGGCTTTGTGCACACGCTGCTGCCTGGCGAGGCTGTCGAGTCCCGCGAGCACGTCTCGCATCGTCGCGGCACGCTCGAAGTCCAGCGCCTCGGACGCCTCGCGCATCTGAGTCTCGATTCCGCTGCGGAGCTCCTCGGTCTCACCCTCCAGAATCCTCAAGATCTCATGGACCATCGAGCGATAGTCGGCCTCGGATTGCAGCCCCACGCACGGCGCCTTGCAGCGTCCGATGTGATAGTCGAGGCACGCCCGCTCCGGCGATTCCCGCGGCAGCTTGTACCTGCACGAGCGGACCGTGTGAAGCCGCTTGATCAGCTCCAGCGCCTGGCGCATCGGTCCGACCGACGTGTACGGGCCGAAGTACCGACTCCGATCGTTGGTGACGCGGCGAGTCACGAAGACCCTGGGGAACGGCTCCTGCACCGTGACCTTGATGTACGGGTACTTCTTGTCGTCCCGAAGGAGGATGTTGAACCGGGGGCGGTGCTCCTTGATCAGGTTGGCCTCGAGAATGAGGGCCTCCGCCTCGCTCCCCACGACGATGGTCTCGAGATCGTCGATGAGCCGTACGAGCTTCTGGTTTTTCGCGCTGAGATCGGCCTCGCGCTGGAAGTAACTCCGTACGCGAGCGCGAAGGGACTTCGCCTTGCCCACATACAGAACCTGCTTGCGCGCGTCGCGGAAGAGATAGACACCGGCTTCCGTCGACAGCCGGGACAGTCGATCTCTGTCGACGGTCACCGCCTGACTCCGTATCCCATTAGTCTGGTCGCAACCAGGTAGACGACCCCGAACGGGACGAGCGTCTGGAAAGCCATGAGAATCGGGTGCGCAGGGGGGAGGCTCAGCTGCATCGCGACACCCGCGAGGCCACCGAGAGCGGCGCCCAACGCAAAGCGCGTCACCGCCTGACTTTTCGGCCCGTGATTCCCGATCCGCCGGCCGAGGGCTCGGCGCAACAACAGGTATTCGACCCAGGCGCCCGATGCGGACCCGAGCGCCAGGCCCGCCGCCCCGAGCCTCAGAGTCGCGAACCCGAGCCTGTCGGCCGGCACCATCAGAGCTACCCCGAACACGACAGAGATCCCGACGCGTAGATACGCCATTCTCGCGGGGGTGCGGGTGTCACGAAGCGCGTAGAACGTCGACGAAAGGACCCTGGAACTCGCCGACGCGGGGAGTCCCAGGGAATACCCGGCCAATACCCCCCAGGTGACGAGCGTCTGCGCGCTTCCGAACTCGCCGGTCTGGTATAGAGCGCCCACGATCACATCACCAAGTGTCAGGTATGCGATCGCGGAGGGTATCAGGAAGTACAGGGCCCGCTCCAGGGAGCGGGCAACACGATCCGCGACGATCCTTTGCCCTTCCCCTCTCATTCTCGCCATCTCGGGGAGTTCTGCGGCGGCCACCCCGGTACCGAAGAGTGAGACGGGGAGATTGCTGAACGTCTGCGCATACCCCATGACCGCAACGGCTCCCGGCACCAGCCGTCCGGCGAGGATCATGTCGATCCAGCCACTGACGTTCACGACCCCCCTCGCCGCGACGACGGGCAGGAAGTTCCGAATCGCTTCGGGCACGCCGGCGACACCCCGGCCCAGCGAAATCCGCATGCCCCGCACGTGCGCGACCAGGAACGGCACCTGAACCAGGAGCGTGAGCGCCCCTCCCACGAGCGCCCCCCACGCCAGTGCGACCACGAGAGAGCGATCGTCCAGCCCGAAATACATGGCTCCGGCGATCATCGTGGTGATCATGGACAGGTTCCAGAACACCGGGGCCACGAACGAGACGAAGAACTTGCGATGGCTGTTGAGGATACCGAGCGCCCAGGCCGAAATGACGAAGAGACCCGTCATCGGGAAGAGAATCCTGACCATGGTCACGGTCAGGTCCTGAATCGCCGGATCCCAGCGAGGGAAGAACAGCCCGACCAGAATCGGTGCCAGCGCGACTCCTGCGAGCGTGAGCCCTCCCGCCGTCACGGTGAGAATGCCCAGTGCTGCGCCGGCAAACCGCGCCGCATCCTCCTCACGCCCCTGTTCGAGGAACTCCGCGTAGACTGGAATGAGGGAGGCCGAAAGCGTCCCTTCCCCGAGGAGGTTCCGGATTACATTCGGCATCCGAAGAGAAGCCCACCACGCATCCGCGAATCCGCTGGATCCGAAATAGTGCGCGAAGACTCGCTCTCGGACGAATCCGAAGATCTTGCTGAGAAAGATGCCGGCGCCGACCCGCGCGGCAGCGCGGCCCTCACCGGGGGAGGCCGCTGGCCCCGCTTCAGTCGGGTTCGTCACCCGGTCCGAGCGAGCCACCCTCCGCTTCCTTGCCCTCGGTCAGAAGCTTGTGGACGAACTGGCCCTCCTCGTCGAGCCGCATGACTTCGCTCGTCAGCCGTTCGACCTCACTCTCCAGGAACGCGATGCGTTCCGACGTGAGGTCCGAATAGCCCTCGAGTCCGCGGCGCTCGAGCCTGGATGCGAGCGCCCGCCCCACCTGCGAATCGAGCACGATCGCCAGGAGCGGAATGAGGACGACGAGGACGAGGATGAGCTGAAGGAACATGGGCTGAAGTTAGATCGCCACAGGTAAGGGAAACAGAGCCTCCGTTTTCACTTACGCGTGACGCTCAGTCTAGGTTCACGGTGAATCGCTCGTAGAGGCTATCAAGAACCGAGCCACCGTATCGAGTGAGGAAGTACATCGGGTTCTGCACACGTTCCGCCGGCTTTCCCAGTGGGTAGAGGTGAAGCTGCGCCTTCTCCAGCTGGGAGAGCGTGATCTCGCTCTCCCGCTTCACGGCCTGCATGATCTTCTTCTCCACATCGTCCAAAGCCGCGAAGGCCTGGCTTCGGAGATGTTGCACGGGCCCCTTCAGGGTCGGATCGACGCCGGATGCGGCCTTCTGAAGCTCATTCACGCCACCCCCGATCGCCCCTCGCAGCTTGCCGATCGCGGCCCGGACGTCATCGGGGACCTCTTCCCGCGCGATCTCGCTCGAAACCTCGTGGAAAGGCCGCTGCAAGGCCTCCATCTCGATGTCGAACTTGCCGAGAACCTTGCGGATCTTCGACTCGACCACCGTCGCTCCGAATCGAGGGTAGACGACAGGCATTTCAAGCCCGTGGGCCTCGAAGAAGCCCTTCAATTGGGCGTAATACGCCATCTCGCCCGGTCCAGCGACGTACGACAACGTCGGGAAGATCGCACTCTCCACGACTGGCCTGAACAAGACATTCGGACTCAGCACCGTGGGGTCCCGATCTCGAGCGGCTCGAATCTCCTCACCGGAAAGCACGGTTCCGGATGTCCTCAGGCGAAAATCGGACCCCTCCCGGTAGATCCGCTCTCGCCCGGCCGGTCCTTCCAGGAACAGGTTGACCCCGCCCTCCATGATCGGGACCTGGATATCGTAGCCAGCCCCCTCCAGTTCGCCCACGGTTCGATGCAGCACGGCTTCGTATTCCTCAGCTGCGTCGAGTTCGGCCAGGAGCAACTCGGCCGAGTGCTCCTTCACAGCCGGGTGCGCGGCGTCGGTGAAGTAGAGCCCGTAGGGTCCCAGGAGATGCTGGAGGAGGGCGTGGAAGCCCTTCGGCAGCGTACTCCCCGCACAGAACCCGTCTCGAATCAACTCTAGATAGGCTTCGCTAAAGTCAGTCTCTGGAAGGCTTTGAATGAACGCCTCCAGCACGCCATCAGCGTCGGCGCCAAGCTCGATGCGGTGAAGCGGCGGCGTGACCTCGGGATGGGGTGCCACGAGTTCGAAGCGATGAAGCTCATTGTCCGTACCGATGACATCGGCGTGGTTCGCTTCCGCCCAATCGTGGTCATCCGATGCGACCCAGAAGAGTGGGATGACGGGCTTGTCGAGACGCTCCTCGAGCGCTTCGGCCAGGCGAACGGTCGTGAGCGCCTTGTGCAGATTGTACAGCGGGCCACCATACAGCGCTGGTTGCTGGCCGGTGGTGACCATGTAGCCGCCCTCGTCCACGAAACGGCTCAACCGCTCCGGATCACCCCCCTCGGGTACGATGACCGCCTCGACGGCCCGGGCGCGAGCGTCCCGATCGAATCTGGTGTCGACCTCGGCCGCCTTCGAGACGTACGCCTCGACGTCGGTGAAGTGACGCCCGTAGAAGCTCGGCGCGGCACCCTCGCGGGCCAGGTAGTCTCGAACCACCTGGGCACCCGACGGATGAGAGACGATCAGGTCCATGTCAGCCTTTGTGATACGGTTCACCGCGCAGGATCGTCCCTGCACGGTAGAGTTGTTCAGTAAAGAGGAGTCGTGCCATTTCGTGGGGCAACGTCATCGTGGACAGCGAGAGAGTCCGGCGGGCTCGATCGAGCACCGACGGACCCAGGCCGAAGGCCCCTCCGACGACGAAGGCCACACCCGCCGAGGAGCGGACCGCGTGCTGCTCCAGATACCCCGCGAGTTCCCGCGAGTCCATGCCCTTCCCGTCCCTCGTGAGCGCGACCACCTCTAGCTCCGAGGGAATCCGCGCCACGATCCGGTCGGCCTCCGCCGACCGCACGTCACCGGCGGGAGCGTCACGGCCCGCCCCGGCCGCAACCTCGACGATATCGAGTTTCCAGTATCGCCGAGCTCGCTTCTCATAGTCCTCGATCGCCGCTCCGAGCTCCCCACGAGCCCGGCCGACCACGACGATGAGGATTCTCATTGTGTCTCCCACGCTTGAGCGGCAGGCAGCAGATCGAGGATCTGCTCCTCGCCCCAGTCCCAGACAAGCCGTTGTTCGACGACCCAGGCGTCGCCGAGGACCGAAGAATAGGGAAAAAGCTTCACCGCGTCCTTTTCGGTCATCACAATCGGTCGGTGACCCGCCCTTTTCCGGGCCGTTCGCGCGTCGTCTTCCGTGAATTCATGATGGTCGCGGTAGGCGAGCAACCCCGCTCCGCCCCGACTGAAGCGAGCCACGTTCGTCAGGAAGCTGTCAGGGCGCGCGATTGCAGTCACGACGAGCGGTTCGTCGAGGTGGTCCGTGACCGCGTCACCCTCCAGGGACCGCAACGAGCCGTCCGCAAGGTGCAGCGAAGCGATCGGGGTGTCCCGGACCTGCTTCGAAACCGTCGCTTCGAGCTTTCGGGCCGCATCGGCCGGGGCGACCCGTCTCGTGAGTATGATCGCATCGGCTCTCACGAGGGCTCGAGGGGACTCGCGATACGGACCGGTCGGAAGTACACGACCCGGAAATCGGTCCTCGACGGCCAGGAGGACGACGTCCAGCGAGCGCGCGAGGTGGCGGTGCTGGAATCCGTCGTCGAGCACGATGACGTTGGCCCCTCCACCCCGCGCGGCCCGGGCCCCGCGCACGCGGTCCGGGCCGGCGAAGACCTGCGCGTTCGGGGTCCACCGCCTGTGCAGGAGCTCCTCGTCACGTCCATATCCGCTCAGAATCACCGCGGGCTTGGCCCCCTGGTTCGACAGCACCCGGACCATCCACGACGCCACAGGGGTCTTTCCCGTGCCTCCCACAGCGAGATTCCCCACCGATATGATCGTCGCTCCGTCGATCAGGACACCGCCCCGTCGATCGAAGCGGCGATTGCGGAATCGCGCGACCGCCGCCCAGAGCCAGGAGACCGGAGCCAGCAAAACTGTGAGGAGGGACCCGAGCGGGCCGGAATCACCCGCCCACCATCGACGTGCGAACCTCTGAATCGCAGCACTCACTTCGCCCCCTCCTCCAGCCGAGCGTTGAGCGCCCGGCCCATTTCCGTGGCCATCTGCGCCAGGTCGGTCCGGGTCGTCTCGCGTGGGACGAAAGTCGGGGGCAGGTACTCGATCGTGACGAGCGAGAAGGGTCGGGGCACCATGAAGGCATCCCAGCTCTTGAACTCCCATCCAGACGAGCTGTGGACCGCGATCGGGATGACCGGGAGCCCGGTCATCTGCGCCGCGACCAGTGCCCCGGGCTTGAACTCGCCCCGCGGACCCCTGGGTCCGTCCGGGGTCAATGCGAGGTCTTTTCCCGCTCTCGCTGCCCGCACGAGGCCCTTGAGACCCTTCGTCCCTCCCGCCGAGCTCGAGCCTCGCACGGTCTCGAACCCGTTCCGCTCGACGACCCGCGTCAGGTACTCGCCGTCTTCATGCTCGCTGACCAGAACCACGATTCCCTCGTGGCGATGATAGTGAATCAGTGGCAATAGCTGCCCATGCCAGCTCACGAAGATGAGGGGCTGCCCCGCGTCTCTGAATCGCGTGAAATGCTCGGCACCGACCCGGCGCAGACGGGTCGTCATGAACAGGGCCCCGGCGATGCCCGACCCGAGCACACCGGCGGCCTCGAAGCGCAGGTCACTCACCGACCGGGCGCTCCATGAGATCGGCCGCCAAATCCGCAACCCGAGCGGACGCCCCCGGGCGGCCCAGACGCCGCCGAATCGCGGCCAGACCCTCGAGTTGGACTCTCCGGCGATCGCTCCCCGAATCCAGTAACTCCACAAGCGATGCGGACAGGACGTCGGGGTCGAGATCCTGCAAGAACTCGGGAACAACAGCCCTTTCGGCAATCAGGTTCGGCAAGGAGACGTGATCGGCCTTCATGAGTCGCTTCGCGACGCTGTAGTTGAGTCGGCTCGTACGGTATGCCACCACGAGAGGTGTGTCCTCCAGAACGGCTTCGAGCGTGGCGGTTCCCGATTTCACGAGGGCGGCCTCGGAGTGCCGGAGCAAGGCCCGCGTATCTGTGACCACCGGGTATCCACTGCTGTGAAAATCCGTAGCCGGAAGGCCGGGAGCACGAGAGAAGACGGGCAGGACATCGGGGCGAGACCGCGTTACGGCGTCCGCGACGGCCCGGAACGCCGACATGTGCTGCCGTAACTCCTGCTCCCGTGAGCCGGGAAGTACGGCCAGCAGAGGACGTTCTGGATCGATCCCCCACGCATCGCAGAAATCGCCTCGTTCCTGGACTTCGTCCTGCCGGTCCAGAAGCGGGTGTCCGACATACGTCGCCTCAACGGAGAACTCTGCCAGGAAGTCGGCCTCGAAGGGGAGGATTACCGCGACTCCGTCGGTATTTCTGGCCAGGTCGTGCGCTCGCCCCGTCCTCCAGGCCCACACCTGAGGCGAGATGTAGTAGAGCACGCGAAAACCCCGCTCGTGCGCTGCCCTGGCCATGCGCATGTTGAAGCCTGGATAGTCGATCAGCACCACCAGGTCCGGACGAAGTTCGCCGAGCGCCCGGAGAAGTCGTCGCTCGAGTCGAAGAAGGAATGGGACCCTGGGGAGCACCTCGACGAATCCCATCACGGCCATGTCTCGGACGTCGGCAAGCAGCGCCACACCCTGGCGCTTCATCGCATCTCCGCCCGTGCCGTGGAGCCGGACCCCCGGGAAACGCGCCCTGAGGGCCTCGGCGAGGGCGGCCCCGTGGACGTCGCCGGAGGGCTCGCCCGCCAGCAGAAGGATGGTGGGCTCCGTCACGGAACCCGCTCGGTCAGAACTTCCAGCCGAGGTACCAGATCGCGACCAGGGTGAGGATAAGAAACCCGATCAGCTTGCTGCGCGGCATTCCCCGCCTCGTATCGATCCAACTCTTCTTGCGGTTCCTGCGAGCTCGAATCAGCGACATCTGCTGCTCCTACGTGGTAACTCCACGTTCACTGGCGCGAATGAATGCAAGAAGGTGCTTCACCTCCGGAACGCCGGGCACCTCCTCTTCCGCTCGATCGACCGCCTTGGACAGCGCGACGTCACTTTTGAACAGCAAGCGATACGCCTGCTTGAGCGCTCTCCGGGTCTCCTCCGACAGGCCACGCCGCTCCAGGCCGACCGTGTTCAAGCCATACAGCTTTGGAGGATTCCCGGCCGCTCGGCAGTACGGCGGTATATCCTGTGGCACGCGAGAGCCTCCGCCAATGAAGGCGTGTGCTCCGATGCGGACGAACTGGTGAATCGGCGTCACGCCGCCGACGATCACCCAATCCTCGATCGATACGTGGCCTGCCATGTTCACCGAATTCGAGAGGATCACGTGGTTGCCAATGACGCAATCGTGCGCGACGTGCGTGTAGGCCATGAGGAGACAGTCGCTGCCGACCACCGTGCACCCGGACGCTGCCGTGCCACGATTCACGGTCGCGAATTCGCGGATCCTGGTGCGGTCGCCGATACGGAGCGTCGAGTGCTCTCCCTTGAACTTGAGATCCTGCGGATCGGTGCCCAACACCGCTCCATTGGACACATGACAGTCCTCACCCAGAATCGTGTCCTTCTCGATCAGCACCCGCGGCCCGATCACCGTCCGGTCGCCGACCACCACCCGGGGACCGATGAGCGCCCAGGGGCCGACCGTGACTCCACGGCCCAACTCAGCCTCCTCATGCACGATCGCCGTGGCGTGGACGTTCGATCCCGTGGCGGTCACATCGGACGAATCGCCCGGAGTCACTTGTCCATGATCCTGGCCATGAATTCAGCCTCAGCGACTACGTTCCCGTCCACCAGGCCACGACCCGCGATTCGGCACACCTGCCGACGGAACTGGACCACCTCCAGCTCGAAGACCAGAGTGTCTCCGGGAGTGACCGGTCGGCGGAACTTCACGTTGTCCATGGTCATGAAGTACACGACTTTGTCGTCGACGTTCTCCACGTGCTCCATGAGCAGCAGGCCACCGCACTGTGCCATGGCCTCGAGAATCAGGACCCCGGGCATGATCGGGTGCCCCGGGTAGTGGCCCTGAAAGAACGGCTCGTTGATCGTGACGTTCTTGATCCCGACAATCGAGTGCCCCTCCTGAAAGTCGATGATTCGGTCGACGAGCAGCATGGGGAATCGATGTGGAAGGAACTCCATGATCTTGGTGATGTCGGCGAACGGAGGTCCTGAGCGCCGAGCGTGCGTACGAATGGCTCTGGCCAACTCCACGTTGCCCGCATGGCTGGGGCGCTCAGCTACCACGTGCGCCTCGAGTCGCGCCCCGAGAAGCATCAGATCGCCGACCACGTCCCCGACCTTGTGTCGGAGGAACTCGTCCTCGAAGCGAAGGGCATCGTTCAAGACGCCGTTCTCATCCAGCACCAGCGCGTTGTCGAGCGAGGCTCCCAGCGCGAGGCCGCGTGCCTGGAGTGCATCGGCCTCCTCCTTGAATCCGAAGGAGCGCGCACCCGCTAGCTCCGCTCGGAAGCTCTCTTCATTCACGACGAAAGAGCCGTAGCTGCGTCCGATGGCCGGATGCTCGAAGTCGATCGTCGAAGAGATCCTGAGTCCCTGAGCTGGGGTCGCGACGTACGAGCTTTCCCCTGTTCCGCCGCCTGATTCCACGACACCGGAAAGCGAGATGACCTTCGCGTCCTGCTCCTGCTCGACCGGCCCCGCTTCATCGAGAACCGTCAAGTAATCCAGGAACGACCCATCGCGAATCGGGACCTCGATACCCTTCACGTCGATCATCACGTTGTCGATGGAGAGAGCAGCCAGGGACGCGAGCAGGTGCTCCACCGTGAGGACCTTCGCCTCGCCGGCCCCCAGTGTGGTTCCCAGTTCCGTCTCGACGACATGGTCGAGGTCGGCCGGAATCTCCGGCTCTCCATCCAGGTCGACCCGCCGGAATCGGATTCCGGTATCGGGCTCTGCGGGCCTGAACGTCAGGGACGCCGACTCACCCGAGTGGACGCCCACGCCGTCGAGGGCGACTTCCTTCGAAATCGTGCGCTGGAGGGGGCTGCTCATCGGCTCTTCCTCACCACCTGGGCCTACTCGCCCGAGATGCGCTTCACCTCTTCCTCGAGCCGGGATATGCGCTCTGCCAGCTTCGGTGCCCTCCCGGCGTGCGCCATGCGTCTGAGGTTCTCTCGATGAGGGCGAGCCGGGTGCCCTGACACCGTCTCACCGGCGGATACGTCACCAAACACCTTCGAGGCCACCGCGACCTTCGCGCCCTCCCCGATGTCGAGCTGATTGATGAGGCCAGCCTGGCCGCCCAGCCAGACGTTCCGACCCAGCTTCGTTGAACCCGCGATGCCGACCAGGGCAGCGATGAGCGACCCTGCCCCGACACGTACGTTGTGCGCGATCTGGACGAGGTTGTCCACCTTCGAACCGCGACCTACGACCGTATCCCCCAAGGAACCGCGGTCGATCGTCGTGTTCGCACCGACCTCGACACCGTCCTCGATCACGCACCGACCGACCTGGGGCATCTTGCGATGGACGCCGTCGACCAGCGTGTATCCGAATCCATCAGATCCGAGACAGGCTCCGGAATGCACCTCGACGTCGCTGCCGATCACCGAGTCGTGATACACGACTACGTGTGGGTGCAGCACCGTCTGGGAACCGATGGTCGAGCGCCTGCCCACCACGGAGTGAGCACCGATTCGGGCTCGTGCGCCTACCTCGACGCCGTCCTCGAGAACGACGTAGGGCCCGATCCCGACGCCCTCCCCCAGAATCACGTCTCGCCCGAGAACCGCCGTCGGATGAATCGAGGCGACCCCGTCGTCCTCGGGAAAGAAGTACTGCAGCAACGTCCTCAGCGCAGGATACGGATCGGGTACGACCACCGCGGAGGCACCTTCGGGAAGGCGGGTCTCCAACTCCTCAGTCACGAGGAAGGCAGACGCTTCAGACTCCGGCACGTACTTCAGATACCGCCGCGTCGCGAGGAACGCGATCTGGCTGCCGTCGGCCTCGTCGACCGGTGAGACACCTCGGACCTCCTTCCGGGCATCGCCCAACACCGTCCCACCCACCATCTCTGCGATCGAGTAGAGAGAAAGCGGTTGCGGGGCCTGAGCAGGATCTGTGAGGTGGCTCATGGGACCTATCGGCACATCGAGGGACGCGTGCCTCTAAAGAGAAAGGGGCCCGCCGAGGCGGTCAAATTCCGCCCGGCAGGCCCCTTCAGCTCCTGAACTCTACGGAGGCTACCGTTCGTTCGGCGTGGCTCCGGAAGAGACCTGGAGGCGCGCGATGACGTCCTGCGTCAGATCGAGCAGCGGGTCCGCCGACACGATCGAGCCCGCTGCCGTGTCGAAGATGACGGCGTACGCGCCCTCTTCCCGGATCGACTCGATCACTGCAGTGATGTTGTCCATCACGGGCTGGATGAGTGCAGCGCGGCGCTGGTTCGCCAGCTCGTTGAGCTGCGACGAGCGCTGCTGGTATTCCTCATACTTCAGCTGAAGCTGCTGCTCTCGGTTTGCCTTCGCCTCGGGAGACAGGGTCAGCTGCTGTTGCTGGAGCGCCGCATCCATGTTCTCGAGCTCGGACTCGAGCTGGGCGATCTCGTTCTGATATCCCTGCATCTCGGCATCGAACTGCTGTTGGGCAGCGTCGGCGCCGGGAGCGCTCAGGAAAATCTCCTGAGAGTTTATGAAGGCGATCTTGAGCGTCTGCGCCTCGACGGCTCCCGCCGATAGCAGAAATGCCAGCGCCATGAAGGCGAAAGAGGTGCGTCGCATAGTCCTTACTCCATCAAGTGTCGTGCCGCCGATGACTCGTAGTGCCATCCGGGGCCGCAGGTTCCCTTGTTCCACGCGTTCGATTCGCAGCCGAATAACTTCTAGTAACCGGGCCCCATGCGGAAGTGCAGCTGCCACGCGGGGAAGTCTCGGTCGAAGCCGTACGCATAGTCGAGCCCAATCGGGCCGAACGGCGTCACGATCTGTACTCCCGCACCAGCTCCGCGGTACAGACTCGTCGGATCGAACTGGCTTGGGTCCCGCCAAACCGACCCAGCATCGTAGAAGAGGCTCAGGCCCAGCTGAGAGCCCATTCGGATCGCATATTCGGCGGTGAGGCTGAAGAACGCATCACCCAGTCGATTGATGTCCGTGATTTCGGCCGAGCCTTCCGGGAAGTAGCCTCGCGGTGTGATCGACGTCTCGTCGTACCCGCGGAGGTTCTGGCCGAACTGGACACCACCCATCCAGAACCGCTCGAACGGGAACGCCCCGGCATCTCCGAAGATGGCGCCACCCCGCAGGGTGAGACCCAGCGCGAAGGTCAGGCCGCCGCCGGTCTCATTGCCCCCGACGCCCCCGACCGGAACCCACCAGCTCCCGTCACCGAGGACCCGAGTGAACTGACCATCTCCCCCGAGAAAGCCACCATTCACTTCGAGGTTGACGTTCTGCCGAGACCCCAACGTCGGGAACAGCGGATGATTCAGCGTTGATCGCGTCACACCCAACGAAGCCTGACTCTGGATACCGGGGGGTCGGCCGAACAACGACGTATCATCAACGTCATTGAACAACTCGTAGTTCGTCCGCGAGATGCCATACCCGAGGAAGATCCGGCTGTACTGTGAGTTGGGCCACGGGAAGCCCACCCGCAGATTGGCACCGATTCTCTTCCGCCGTCCCGAGGAAAACTGGAAGAACCGGTCCCTGGTGTTGAACAGCGAGATCGTACCCGAAGTCCTGGTCTGGAAGAGCGACGGATCCGTGTAGGACATCTCGAAGCTGTTCAGATACCGCCCGAAGTCCCAGCGCAGTGAGCCGGCCTTTGCTTGCCCGAAGAGGTTGGGCTGATCGTAACCGATGAATCCGGAGAGCCCCACCCCGCCGCCCACGGAGGTACCGAAGTTGATCGAACCGGTCTGTTTCTCCACCACGTGGAACGTGATGTCGACGTCCCCATTGTCGAGCGGCTCGATGTCGGGAAACGGGAGCGGTGCTTCGAAGAAGCCGAGGGCCGAGATGTTCTGGTAGCTTCTCAGGAGTCGCTCCTGACTGTACACGTCTCCTGGAATCGTGAACATCTGATTCCGAATCACCCACTCGTACGTGTACTCGTTCCCCGAGATCGAGACCCGGTTTACGATGGCAGGGGTGCTCTCGACGATCTCCCACGTAGCGTTGACCTTGGGCGGGCCATCATCGGCCTCCGCCACCTGCACGATGGGATTCACCTGTATGTAGAGGTATCCCTCGTTCCTGTAGTTCTCCTGGACGATCTGGATGGCCTCTTTGAACGCTTCCGCGTCGAAGATCTGGCCCTCCGAGTTCTGCACCTCTCCGCCGCCGGAGAGCCCGAGCGTCCCGAGTAGGCCACCGCCCGGCCTCGTACGGAAGTGATTCTCGAGCTCCTCGTTCGTGAAGACCGTGTTCCCTTCCACGTTGAACTCGCCGAGGTAGTACTGCGGACCCTCATCGACGGTGACCTGAACGCGCGCTTTCCCACTCGTAGGATCCACGATGATCGTGTCGCCCGTGACCTGGAAGTCCAGGAATCCTCTCGAACGGTAGAGCGCGGGCAGGTTTTCCTGCAGGTCGATGTCGTAGTCGATCGGATCGAAGGACCCCGAACGGAACCACCAGAATCCCTCAGCTTTGATGGCCATGGCACCCGCCAAGGCTCCGTCGTCGATGCCATCGTTTCCAATGAAGACGACGTCGGCAATCGTGACCCGTTGCCCCTCGGAGACCTCGATGATCAACTCGACCTGATTGTCCAGGCCGTCGATCGGCACCACGCGGTCATTGATCTCCGCGAACGGGATCCCCTCAGAAGCCAATTCAGACCTGATGTACGACAGCGCGTCGAGTATCCGCTGCTGGCTGAGAGGACCGCCCGTGTTCAGCCCGGTGGTATCGCGTACCTCGCCGGAAGAGACGCTCTCGAGCCCCTCGATCGAAACGCGGCCGACAAGCGGCTGCTCCTCGACCTCGATGACCAGCACGTAAGGGTCTTCGCTCCTGGCCCTGATCACGACGTCCCGGAACTGCCCCGACCCGAGGAGTTCCTTCATGCCGCGTTGAACCGCCCGGTACGTGATCTCCTGCCCCGGCTGCACCGCGAACATCGCGAGAATCAGCTGCGCCTGAATACGCTCGTTGCCCTCGACGAGAATCGAATCGACGACCACGATCCCCGAGGCGTCCTGCTGTGCAACGACAGGTGTAGGCGTCGTCCACGCCATGACGGCGAAGAAGGCCGCCGCTTTCGCGATGGCCTTCCCGGAGGACCTGACGGTACTGGTCACTAGCTGTCTCACGTCTTGGTCGCCGACTCCGCCCTGAGAATGAGCCCGGTGGCGTCGGGATCAACGTCCACTTCGATCTCGTCACCGTTGCTGAACTCGGCCTGCAGGATCTTCTCTGAGAGCGGATCCTCCAGGTGTCTCTGAATGGCTCTCTTGAGCGGCCTCGCACCGAACTTCTCGTCGTAGCCCTCCTCGACCAGGAACTCGATCGCGGCATCCGAGAAACTCAGCGTGATCTGCTCCTCCTCCAGCCGGCGCCGCACATCCTCCATGAGAATGTGGATGATCTCACCAATCTCGGCCTTGCTCAGCGAATGGAAGACGATGGTATCGTCGACACGATTCAGGAATTCCGGGTTGAACGCCCGCTCGATTTCCTTGGAGACCTTGTCCTTCATGATGGCGTATCCCGTTTCGGGATCGGTCGTCTGGAAGCCGAGGCCCCCACCCTTGCTGATATCCCTGGCGCCGAGATTCGACGTCATGATCAGGACGGTGTTCTTGAAGTCGATCACACGACCGTAGTTGTCGGTCAGGTGACCTTCGTCGAGCACCTGAAGCAGGATGTTGAAGACGTCCGGGTGAGCCTTCTCGATCTCGTCGAGCAGGACCACGGAGTAGGGACGCCTGCGTACGGCCTTCGTCAACGCGCCTGAATCCTCGTAGCCGACGTAGCCCGGAGGTGCACCGATAAGGCGCGAGACGGAGAACTTCTCCATGTACTCGCTCATGTCGACGCGAATCAGCGCCTCGCGGTCGTCGAACAGGAACTCGGCAAGTGCCCTGGCGAGCTCCGTCTTCCCCACGCCCGTCGGGCCCGAGAAGATGAACGAGCCGATCGGGCGACGGGGATCCTTCAACCCCGCGCGACTACGACGGATCGCCCGGCTGATGGCTTCAATCGCGTCGTGCTGGCCGACGATCCGCTTGTGCAGTTCGTCTTCCATGTTGACCAGCCGTTCCGACTCCGTCTGGCGGATACGCTGGACCGGGATTCCGGTCCACCGGCCCACGATGAACGCCACCTCTTCCGTGCTGATCTCCGGGCGGTGTTGCTTACGCTCTTCCTCCCACTCCTCCTGACGCTCGCGAATCGCCTGACTGAATTCGCGCTCTTCATCGCGGAGCTCAGCCGCGCGCTCGAAGTCCTGATCGCCGATCGCATCTTCCTTCCGTTTTGCGATCTCGCTGAGTTGCTCCTTCAGCTCCTCGACGTCGGCGGGCGGAACCTGGCTCGCGATGCGCGCCCGGGCTCCCGCTTCGTCGATGACATCGATCGCTTTGTCGGGAAGGAAGCGATCGGTGATGTAGCGGTCAGAGAGCTTCGCGGCGTGCTCGAGCGCGTCGTCGGGAATGACCACCCGATGATGGTCCTCATAGTGACCGCGCAGGCCCTTGAGAATCGCCACCGTTTCATCGACCGCCGGCGGGTCGACGATGACCGGTTGGAAGCGCCGCTCCAGCGCTCCGTCCTTCTCGATGTACTTGCGGTACTCGTTCAGCGTCGACGCCCCGATGCACTGGAGCTCGCCACGAGCGAGCGCCGGCTTGAGCATGTTCGACGCATCGATCGCACCTTCAGCCGCACCGGCACCGACGAGCGTGTGCAGCTCGTCGATGAAAAGAATGACCGTTTTGCTCTGCTGAATTTCGTTCATTACCGCCTTGAGGCGCTCTTCGAACTGCCCCCTGTACTTCGTCCCCGCAATCACGGCAGCCATATCGAGCGCCAGGACCCGATGGTCCTTGAGCGCTTCGGTAACCCCACCCGCTGCGATGATCTGAGCCAGCCCTTCGACGATGGCCGTCTTACCGACGCCCGGCTCGCCGATGAGTACCGGGTTGTTCTTCTTTCTCCGGCAGAGGATCTCCACCACACGTTCGATCTCAGAAGCCCGGCCAATGGTTGGATCGAGCTCGTCCTGACGCGCGAGTTCCGTGAGATCGCGACAGAAGTGATCGAGCGCCGGCGTCTTGGATTTCTTGTCACCGGCCTTGCCGGTGCCGACCCCAGGTGTGCCTTCGCTGCCACCCCCGATTCCAGCCGGTTCCGACGGCGATACGTCCGAGCCGAGCACCTTGAGGGTCTCGGCACGGGCCTCGTCGAGCGTCACACCGAGTGAGTTCAGTACCTGGGCGGCAATCCCCTTCTCCTCTCGGAGCAACCCGAGAAGCAGGTGCTCGGTCCCCACATAGGAGTGGTTGAAGTCACGCGCCTCGGCCATTGCGAACTCGAGGACCTTCTTCGCGCGAGACGTATAGGGGAGTTCACCGAGAGCAATTGTCGCCTTGCCCTTTCGCACCGACTCCTCGACGCGGTCATGGATCTGCTCGAGATCCACGGTGAGGTTCTGGAGTACGGCGGCGGCAACACCTTCGCCCTCACGAATGAGGCCGAGGAGGATGTGCTCGGTGCCGACGTAGTCGTGCTGCAGTCGGATGGCCTCTTCACGGGCCATTGCCAGGACCTTCCGGACCCGGTCGGTAAAGTTGTAGTTCATAACCCGTCAGGGTTGCTCGCGGGGGTGGTCGTCATCGGATGCACGGTCATCCGCTGAGACGTCCCCCTCAGTTGCAAGGATACGCCGCACATACGAGGCTCGGTGCGCGTCGCTTTCCGCTTGAGGCAGGTCACGACCGGCGGCCTGCTCGAGGTGCGCCGGCTGTGTAAATATCATCATCTTGTTCAGCGTGTATACACGGAGCCCGGGGAGTAGTTTCAGGCTTACCCCGAGCCGGACGCCCGACAGCAGATTCATCAATTCTTCGAACGAAAGTGAACGGGCGTAACGGAGCAATCCGTACGCGCGCCAGATCTTGTCTTCCGTCACTCCGCGCGCGTCTCTGAGAAGCACCTGCCGCGCGTTGATCTCCTCGGAGATCACCTTCCGAACCAGCCGATCGAGATCGTCGACCAGGTCTTCTTCGGTCCGGCCCAGCGTCGTCTGATTCGAGATCTGGAAGAAGTTACCGACGACCTCGGACCCCTCTCCGTAAAGACCGCGGAACGTCAGTCCGAGCTCACCGAGCCCTTTGAGCGCCTTACCGATCTCTTTCGTGAGTACCAGGCCCGGCAAGTGGATGAACACGGAAGCGCGCAGGCCCGATCCGACATTGGTCGGGCAGCTGGTGAGGAAGCCGAACTCGTTGTGAAACGCGAAGGGGAGTTCCCTGCCGAGTTCCTCGTCGACCCGATCTACCGCCCGCCAAGCCTCCTGTATGCGCAGACCGGAAACGAGGCTCTGCACCCTGAGGTGGTCCTCCTCGTTCACCATCACGCTCACAGGCTCATGCGTCGCGAAGTGCACGGCCGCGCCATTCGCCGGTCCGGCACCTTCGTCTCCCAGAAGATCGCGAGTCACGAGCCGCCGTTCGAGCAGGATCCTCCTCGTTCGGTCGGCAACGGAGTTCATGTCGAGGAGTGTGCCGCCGCGCAGCACGTCGGACCGCTCCGCCGAGCCTCGGAACTGTTTGAGCACGGCCTCGCGGTCGTTGACTCTCGCCCGGATACCAAAGGCGTGCCCCTGGAGATTCCTGGCGAGTCGGACCCGAGTGGAAAGGACGATATCCGCGTACTCCCCGCTCGCTTCAAGCCAGCCCAACCCGTGGTCGGGTATCGTTTCGAAGGGGTTCATCCGCGCCGACTCAGACGGGCTCGAGGGTGTGAATCTCGTCGCGCAGCTCCGCCGCACGTTCGAAGTCCTCTGCCTGCACGGCTCTCTCCAGTCGCCTCCTCAGCCCCTCGAGGCGTTTCTCCATCTCCGACGCGGTGGGATCGGGCGGCAGGTACACCTTGCCGACGTGCTTCGCGCCTCCGTGTATCCTCTTCAGAAGCGTGGGCAGATGCACCGCGAACGTCTCGTAGCAATGTGGACAACCGAGTCGCCCGGTTTGTCGGAACGCCTTGAAACTCAGACCGCAGAACGAACACTCGCTGTCGGATTGCTGCGCCTGAATCAGCGCCTCCTCGGTAACCTGCTCGATGAGGTCGGTCACGGGCAGGTTCTGAGCCTGAGGCGCACCGTCGAGCCCCTTCTCCGCAGCACAACGCTGACAGAGATGATGTGTCGACATCTGGTTGTTTACGATCTGAGTGAGGTGAACGACCGCATCGGTCCCCCCACACTGTTCACAGGTCATGTCCGCCATCGCTCGCTCCTTGCCCCGTCTTTCCAGGCCTACACCCGAGGTGTCGGTTGGAGCCGTCCCGCGGCGAGAAGCAGGGTACGATCTGCCCGTGCGGCGAGTCCGGTGTTGTGCGTGACGACGACCAGCGACAGCGCGCGACGTTCGCGAAGCTCGAACAGAAGGTCGTGCAGCTGATCGCTCGTTTCGGTATCGAGATTGCCCGAGGGCTCGTCCGCGAGAAGAAGTACCGGATCGTTGACGAGCGCCCTCGCCACGGCCACGCGTTGCTGCTCTCCTCCCGACAGCTGCCGCGGCTTGTGCGACGCGCGCTCCGCCAGCCCTACGTCGGCCAAAAGACCGCGCGCCCGCTCCGACGCTTCACCGATGGACGCGCCCGACAGGAGCGCGGGCATCATCGTGTTCTCGAGCGCCGTGAA